>JBGSTP010000338.1:0-6720 GCA_041736515.1 Pirellulaceae bacterium | reverse complement strand
GGTCAAATTCAGCCTGTGTTTCCCGCGAATACGCACAAGATAACAGGGATATCTGCATCGCCCGACGGGGGGTTCTTGTTTGTAGATGGTGGTGGCACAGTAAGAGAGACTGAGAACTTTCAAGATGTACAAGCGGTCCTTAGTACCGAGTATCACCTTAGCGACGTAAGTGTGCGAGCTTCATCTCACAGTGAAAGTCCTCGAGGTCGCGACCGCAACCGGTTTGACCAAAGTTCTGAGTGATGGTGCGGCATGAAAAGATCCGCGAATTACCTCACCACAGTGTCACGTAAGATATGGGCTTTGTGGGGTTCGCGATGGCCACCGCGACTCTTGCGGCATGATCTTTCAGCAACACCATGATGCCTCAGTAGACAAGCCCGCTACCAACACTTCGTTGAAAGGGCTTGGGCACTAGCGCCGCTGGTGCTCTTGGCAGTTCGGTCGAATCAGCCTTTGGGATGGGCTGCATAGAGACCGATTCTGTAACAAGAGATCATAGAAATCTATTTGGTAAACAAGCCGCCCTCCTTGCGGACGGCGGCTTACTGGAGTTAGCAGTTTGCGAGACTATCGCCCGCCCATCGAGGCTTCGATCTTTTTCTGAATGCCTTCCAAGTTGAAGGAACCTGGACTTTGGCTTGGAGGATAGTCCTTCATCGTCATCAAGAACTCCGCTGCAACACGTTGCATGGGTGCTAGCACGAATACTCGCTCGAGGAACCAGTCGTTATAGGTATTCGAATTGTGCTGAGCTTTTTCGTACGGATCGCGACGCAGGTTGAATAGCAGTGGCACGCGAAGCTCAGTAAACGGTTCGCGCCAAACCTCGAAAGCCTGGCCACGGTTTTCTAGAAAGACCGCTTTCCATGCATCGTAGCGCATGGCGACTATCTGTCCATCATCATTGACGTAAATGAAGCTCTTCCGTGGCGACTCGTCTGTTTTGCCGCTAATGTAGTCGAGTTGGTTTGCACCGTCTAAGTAGTTCTTGTAGCGTCGTCCATTGAGTTCTACTCCCTTCTTCAGCTGATCTACAATGTTGGGATTGCCACCCGCGGCAGCGAATGTTGGCAACCAATCTTCGTGAGAGACAATACCATTGCGGACTTCACCGGCTGGGAACTTGCCTGGCCATTTGATGAAGCAGGGAACGCGATAGGCGCCTTCCCAATTCGAATTCTTTTCGCTGCGGAAGGGCGTCGTTCCGGCATCTGGCCACGTGTTGTAGTGAGGACCGTTGTCGGTCGAGTACTGAACGATCGTGTTGTCAGCGATACCGAGGTCATCCAAGAGCTTAAGCAATTCGCCAACATGCATGTCGTGTTCGATCATGCCGTCGGTGTATTCGTCGTTGCCTTTGTGCCGATGATCTTCTTTGACGTGAGTTCGAAAGTGCATGCGGGTACCGTTCCACCAGCAGAAAAACGGTTTGCCTTGCTTGTTCATGCGAGTGATAAAATCTTTGGCAGCGGCGAGGGATTCCTCGTCGATGGTTTCCATTCGCTTCTTCGTCAATGGTCCAGTGTCTTTGATTGTTTGCCCCCCTTTGCCGTCAGCTGTGCAGTGAAGCACGCCGCGAGGGCCAAAGACCTGTTTGAAGGTTTTTCCGTTTGCCAAAACCATGTCACCCGGGTAGTCTTCATTCTCGGGTTCCTCCTCTGCATTGAGGTGGTACAAATTGCCGAGGAACTCATCGAAGCCGTGCATAGTTGGCAGGTGCTCGTCTCGGTCCCCTTGATGGTTCTTGCCGAATTGGCCAGTGCCATAACCGAGGCTCTTCATAACGGTAGCCATCGTGACATCCGTTTTCTGCCAGCCTTCAGGTGCG
The DNA here is from genome assembly GCA_041736515.1 of Pirellulaceae bacterium. Classification (GTDB taxonomy): domain Bacteria; phylum Planctomycetota; class Planctomycetia; order Pirellulales; family Pirellulaceae; genus Aureliella. The sequence goes on along the minus strand of JBGSTP010000338.1, from coordinate 4,889 downwards.
CTGGGGATGCCGACTTTCGTCATGCCTGTCCGAACGGGGCAAGAGCCATTGATGAAGGCGGCTCGACCGGCCGTGCAGCTTTGCTGTCCGTAGTAATCTGTAAAAAACACACCCTCTCTGGCAATGCGGTCGATATTGGGAGTCTTGTAGCCCATCATGCCACGGTTGTGGTAGCTGATGTTTTCTGTACCAATGTCGTCACCCCAGATGACAAGTACATTCGGCTTGGCTTGCCCATAAGTGGACGCATTCATGCTCAAGCACAACACAGTGCCCAGCAAGAAGCACATTTTGATCTTCACGATGCACGGTTCCTGATTGTAGAAAAGTTTAGAAACACTAGTCAAATCACAGCGGGCGAACTAAGGATAAATCTGAGCCCAGTCCGTTTTCATATCCACGACGGTCCATCCTTGAGTGGCGGCTTCAAGTAGGGCTTGATCCAATCTCCCAACAGACGACTTTCTGTCATACGCATACTCGCGCTCGGCATCCGTATGATGCACAATTAGCCCGCACCGTGCGCCCTTGCCAGACGTTGTCCACTGTAGCATCTGCAAGTCGCCGTCTGAGTTGCCGAACGCGGCGATTGGGCGCCGCCCAATGTGCGAATGGATACCGGCGGGCTTGCCTTCCTTATCGTCAATAAAATTTAATTCGGGTATGCGCACCAAAACTGGTCGCCCATCACGTACTTCAAACTTGGTCTTAATGCTCGACCCGACCACTTGCTCGGGAGGGATACCATAGACTCGCTCAGCCCAAACTCTCATGAACTCAATGCCACCCCCGGAGACAATAAAGGTTTTAAAATCATTGTTACGCAGGTAAGCCAGCAACTCAAGCATCGGCTGGTACACCATGTCCGTGTATAACCTGCCAGTCACCGGATGCTTCGCTGTGGTGATCCAATCCGCAACAATACTTTCGAACTCTTCTGTGGTCATTCCAGCGTGGGTCGCCATCACCATTTTTAGCACAGCATGTTCGCCACCGGACGAAGCGGATTCAAGATCGCCACGCAGTACCGAAGCGAACGGCTCCTCCGTTTTCCATTCTGGATGCTGTGGCGCTAGAGCTGCGATTCGATCGAAGACAAAGAAAGTTTGAAAATAAACCGGCTTCTCCGACCAAAGACAGCCGTCGTTGTCGAAGACGGCAATTCGGTCTGGAACAGCTACGAAGTCATCCGATCCAGCTCTGGTAACTTTCCTAACGAAGTCGATAATCGCTTGCTTCACAGGGCCTTCATTCCACGACGGCAACGGGTCAGCGGCAATGAGTGTCCCAGATATCAGAAACAACGCACAAAAGGTGAGCAACTTGATCCTACATTGGTTACAGAGGTGCATCATAAGTCTCACTTGCGGGCCACAAATTGCCGGTCAACGCTTGTTGTGCAATGGACAACAGCGTCACTAGCAACCGGATCTAATGCGAGGTCAGCGAGAAAGTCAATTTCCCGCAGGTGTGAGAGCAAAAAAGGAAACGCCCGCATGTAGTTTGCAGGTGACAGCTACTACCCATAAATTGGGCCTTTATTTATGAACGCTGACGAGACCATTTTCAATAGGTGCAAGGAATAGTAATTGAAAAATTGGGTGGATACACCCACTGGTTGTTTGGCAAGTCTCCACACAACTTAGGAATTCATTGCACCATTGATTTTTATTGCACCTTAGAATTCATTACACCTTAACAGAGTTCGCGGGGCATAAGCTAAAGCCTCCCTGTGCGCCCTGATTCGCGTATAGTCCGCTCCGCCTTCACCCACATTAAACCACTGCTAGGTTTCGAGCGCGCTAAACTTCGGTGCCCCATCAGAAGACGGCGATTTCGCATAAATGCGTGTTGGCTTCGGGCGAGACCTTCGCGTTTCTGTTACATTGTTAGCGACAGTCGCAGTCGCAATGCCCTAAAGATACCGAACCGTGAAGCCTTAGTTGTAACGAGAGAATATACCCAAGCGGTGAGTTGTCTCGGCAGTTAGAAATTGCGGACGGCACTCGCAGTCAGCCCGCTACTTTGAAATTGAATCCTCTTCGCGTTTACTGGGGCCTAGGAGCCAATAGAAAAAAATGAAACTAGTCCAACACTTCATCACCGCGACTCTGTCGCTCGGCGTATTTGCGCTATGGACTCATTACACACCAGCCCAGGATCAGGGCAGCATCGCATCCGCTGCACACAATGATGCTTCATTGATCGAGGTGATTCGCGCGGACTCGGAGAAGTTGGCCGTCGCCTTTAATTCCGCTAACGCGGAATCGGTCGCACGGATGTTCTTGGCCACCGGCGAATTGATTGACGAGACGGGCACGATTTACCAAGGAGAGGCGGATATCAAAGGACTTCTCACGGCTCTTTTTGAAAAGTTTCCGGGCGTCAAGTTGACGATGAATCGCGAGTCGATCCGCGCGGTTGGACCGGCGGTAATCGAAGAAGGCACGAGAACACTGACGGTCGCCAATGGAAAGCATTCGGCTCAGTTTCGGTACATCGATGTGTGGGTCAAATCAGACGCGGGATGGAGGATAGCCTCACATCGCGAGTTTACGGAAGATCCGCCGAGAACAGCCAATGACTATTTGCAATCCGTCGCTTGGCTGCAAGGAACATGGATCAACGAAGGTGCCGACGGAAATGTCAGCATCCGCTTTGAGTGGTCGGAAGATAAGAATTTTCTGTTGGGCGAGTTCGCAATGCGGGATGCGACTGGAGCAACTCGCAAGTCTTCCCAGCGTATCGGTTGGGATCCACGTTCCGGTCAGATTCGCTCCTGGTTGTTCGATGCGGACGGAGGTTTCTCCGAGGGAGTTTGGACGATTGCGGACGATGAAGTCGTCATTAAATCCACGTCGGTCAATCCAGATGGTACAAGTGCCTCTGCTACATTGACGCTTAAGCAAGTAGACCAAGACCACTTCAAGTTTACTGGCTCCGAGCGCATTGTGGCTGGCAGTCGCGAATCGGACTTCGAACTCACAATCACTCGCAGTCTTTCTGCATCAGGTAAGTAACACGCGGATAGCGCAGGAGATGTAGAAATGAAGCTCAACAATAGATATTTGATCGCCTCTATTGCGATCATCGTCACACTCGATTGTTCGTCCTCTTTTGTATACTCGCAGCGACGCGGTGGCGGTGGTTTCGGCGGCGGTGGCGGCGCGAGGCCGTCGATGGGACATGTGGGCGGTGGTGGGGGAAGACCATCGATGGGATCCCCTTCGATGGGCGCGCGACCAAGCATGCCGCGACCAAGTGTATCGAGGCCCAGCCCGTCTTTGGGTAGTGCCAATCGTCCCTCGTTCGGTAATGTGTCGCTGCCATCGATGCCGACCACAAGGCCAATTGCGCCGAAAACTGGACCAAGTTTACCGACCAGACCCAACCTGCCGAATAATCCCACAACGCGCCCCAGTTTGCCATCGCGCCCCTCAATCGATGGTTTCCACCCCGGCGGCAGTGGCCGTCCTACCACTCCAACATTCCCTACAACGCGCCCCGGAGGTGGTCAGCTACCAAATCGTCCGTCGGTAAAGCCGCCGAGCAACCTGCTCCCGTCGACTCGACCCTCCCTTCCAGAGCGTCCGACGACTCTACCCGGAAACATTGGCGGCAATCGACCTTTGCCCGGCGATCTTGCTCGACCGATTCCCGACCGTCCCAATCTAACTCGCCCCAATACTGGTGGGTCCGTTGCGGGTAGGCCTGAACGCCCGACGACGTTACCAGGCACCATTGATAATCGCCCGGGCATCGGAGCAGACAATGATCGCCCAGGTTTCGGAAATATCGATCGGCCCACCAATCGACCTTCGACACTGCCGGGAGTAGCTGGAGGAAATTTCCCGCAAAAACGTCCTGTAATTGGTGGAAATCAATTCGGCAATCAAATGAACTTGGGAGGCGATCGAAACAATTTCGGCAATCGCTTCAACAATGGGATCATTAACCGTGGGGACATCAACATTGGCAACACCATCAATGTTGGCAATCGCGGCGGTAATTTCGCGACCACACTTCCAGCTTGGGATCATGGTTACAACAGACCGGGGTGGGGACTGGGAGGCAGCTGGGCAGGGAACTGGCACAATCACTGCATCAACGGACACCACCACTGGTACAACGGCTGTTGGAATCAAGGATATTGGGGCAGCAGCTGGTATCGTCCTACTGCTTGGGTTGCCGTTGGATGGGGCTTAGGTACCTGGACAAGTCCCTGGGGGTATGGCGTTGCATATCACAATCCCTATTATGTCGCACCAGCTGCTGTCGCCTCCGCGCCCTATGATTATTCGCAGCCAGTGGTCGTCAACAACTACACGACGGTTGAAGCAAACTCCGGAGGCGCTCCATCAATCGCGCAGCCTGTCCCCGAGTCGGAACAGTCTTTGTCGACTTTCGATCAAGGTCTGGAGCAGTTCAAAACTGGCGCGTACCCACAAGCCTTAGCAACGTTCAACAAGGCATTGAAAGAGTTGCCGAACGATCCTGTGGTGCACGAAGTTCGCGCGCTAGCTTTGTTTGCTCTTGGGCAATACACTCCTGCAGCTGCCTCGCTGAACTCATTACTATCATCCGCGCCAGGAATGGACTGGACCACAATGAGCAGCCTGTACGGCAAAGTAGGTGACTATTCGGCTCAACTTTCAAAGCTTGAGTCCTACTGCGAAGCCAACAAGAAGGACGCCGCTGCATATTTTGTCCTCGGCTACCACTACCTGGTGGTAGGCGAAAAAGAGGGCGCGATCGGCGCACTCCAGGTCGTGGTTCAGCAGCAACCCAAGGACGCAACTGCGAAGCGGATGTTGGACGCGCTCGTTCCACCGAAAGCAGAAGCGCTGGCCACTGCGACGAAGGCAGCCGACGGCACAACGGACTTGGTT
>JBGSTP010000319.1:0-29097 GCA_041736515.1 Pirellulaceae bacterium | reverse complement strand
CAAGGCGTTGCCAACCCTCTGGCACAGGCTGGGATCCAGTCTGGATTTCGTCGAGCCCCGCATCCCCGACGACTATCTGACCCAAGTCCTGTTCAGTGCAACAAATCGATTCTACGATAACGAATCCACCAATCGCTTGCCGGTCGAATTGCGTGTCGCCGTACTCGACTATTGGGAAGCGCGAGAATCATTTATTAGCCTTGCCCCCCACGGCCAGAATCCATCCACAGTGGCCCATGTCACAGCCAACAGCCTCCACGGCTCCTAGCGCGACAAAGGGGCGGCTAGATTTCTTCAAAAGAGCGGATGCGGACTGAATGGAGTGTCTCGGGCAGCGGCGAATTGCCGGGCCTGACACTAGCACGCGTTTGTAAGCCCGCGGCCTGGGCTGCTTCGAGCTCCGCTGCGATGTCACTAACGAAAAGAATCTCTGACGGACAAAGTTGCCAGTCGATGGCAATCCTCTGGTAGCTCGAGATCTCTTTCTTGCCACCAAATGTAGTGTCGTAATGCCCCGAAAAAAGCTGTAAACAGTCGCCGAATGCCTCCAAGTGTCCGAAGAACAACTTTTGCGCTGCAATGCTGCCCGAGGAATATATCCGGATATCTATGCCCGCTTGTTTCCAGCGTTGGATAGAGGGGATAACGTCAGGGTAAACATGAGCGCGGAGCTCTCCTGAATTGAAACCCGCACGCCAGACAATTCCCTGCAAAGCCTTCAAGCCGGTGGCCTTCGAGTCCTGGGCCATCAGTCGCCGAACTTCTTGAATTACCAATTCTTCGGCTGTGGCCGCGTTGGAATTAAGCGTCCAGGCGGCGAGCGAATCGTGCCCCGCATCGACGGCGATTTGCTCAATGGCGGTGCGTACTTCTGTTTCCTGCTGGTTGTCGGCAACAAATGTCTCAAGCCGTTCCAGCACGTAGGGAAACATGACATCGTGCACAAAGGAAATGCTCGACGTCGTGCCCTCAATGTCGAGCAATATGCCGCGAACCTCAGTTGGTTGCATTCTTGGAACTCAATTTTAGGAAGCCAGCCGGCGAGTGCAAAGCAAAAGTCAACGAACTACAACTTGATTACAGAATCCACGGTCGCGGTCGGTTTTACGTAGTTTGGCCCGAAACAAATCGGCTGATACTCTCCGTGCACGCCGCCTTCAATGTATTCGGGGGTCCAGCCGGCCATGTCCTCGAACAAACGGATACACCGAATAGCGCGATCATCGCAAAGGTTGAACCAGTGCTTGGTACCGCGTGGCACATTGATCAAGTCGCCCGACTCGACTTCGACAGCGAATACAGGTCCGTTGTCAGGATGAATATGGAACAAGCCGCGTCCAGCAACGGTGAAGCGAACTTCGTCCTCAGAATGGGTGTGTTCCTTGTCAAATTTCGCGAGCATCGTCTCGAGATTGGGAGTGTCTTTGTTTACGTTGATTACATCTGCCGTTACGAACCCCCCGCGTTGCTTTAGCGCTTGGATTTCCGAGCTGAACTCTGCCAAGATATCCTCGTTGGTCGCGTCGCACTTCAGACGGTTTTCTACAGGCCAGTGCTCGTACCAGATACCGTGCGGTGCCAGGTAGTCGCGGATCTCAGCTACATCGCTGATTGTTCGATTCTCGTCTTCAATGATTACGCGTGCCATAATTGCAATTCCAAAGCGAGGGACTGGGAGTAAAAGTAGGGGCCGAATTCGACGTATTATTCTGTGTCGCCGACCGATTATATCGCTGGGTAGCGGTGTGGGGGAGCACGATGTCTGGGAGTCCATCGCAACTGGACATTTAACGGCAACAACTTAAACGCGGGCTGCCGTCCAGGCAACCGTCGAAGCCCGGGTCGGCAGTTCAGACGCTATCCTGCCCCATTTTCCTCCCGTGGTCGTGCCAGAGCGTCTGATTAGGCCTGCTAATTAAGCCACGGATTATCCACATGAAGGGAGATTTGAATAGTACGTTCGATTCGTGGGCAAATACGCCTTTCAGCGAGATTCAGCAATGCTCAACGTTTGGTCTTTGGCGACGATAATATGGTCGATGACTTGGATTCCCAACAGCTCGCCCGATCGTTTGAGTCGGTCGGTGACTTCGAAATCTTGTCGGCTGGGTGTGGGGTCGCCGGACGGATGATTGTGTACCAGCAAGATGGAGGCCGCAGCATCGCGAATAGCTGCGCGAAAAACTTCTCGCGGGTGCACCAGGCTGGCATCCAACGTGCCGACTGTGATTTGATGTCTCTTGATCGGCTGCAGCTTGGTGTCCAGAGTTACAATATGAAATTCTTCATGATCCGCATCGTGAGCCAAACGGTTGAAGTGTCGGGCGCAGTAGGACTTGGCCGCTTCGGTGCTATTGATCTTTTCTCTGCCCCCAGAGTCGCCAATTGCAGCTTGCACTCGCCGCCCCAGTTCAATGCCAGCCATAATTTGGCAGTAAGCGACTATGTTTACTGCGCCGCTGATCGCTTTCATTTCGCTCGGTGATATTTGCGGTAGCTCGTGCAAGCCATTTTGGATTTTATTGGCTATTCGCTGGCCTGCTTGAACCGCCGATTCGCCCTTGCGGCCGGACCGAATGAGAATGGCTAGTAGTTCGCTGGTTTTCAAATGCTCGACCCCCGCGTCGAGCAACCGTTCGCGCGGTCGCTCTTCCATGGGAGCTTGTGTAATTTGAGTGCCTGCAATCTGTTGATCGATCCAGCGATCAACGACAAACGTGTGGGGGTCTTCGATCCAGTAGAATTTTTCGTGTTTCGTGTTCTCCTGCTCAATGCGAAGCACGCCTTCTTGCGCAAGTTGTTTGAGGAGTTTGGTAACGAAAGCTGGCTTGGATTCACGGCACAGCGACTGAATCTCTTTCTTGTCGAAATCCGGGCGCGAGCCTATGAGCTTGAGTACTTCGCTTAATTGGCTTTTGCGTTTGCGTTCATGAACGGTGGACATGATTCCAATCAAAATCTGTGCGCAATGAACAGTTGAACTTGGTTGTAAACAAAATCGTAAACAATATAGGTGTAAAATTGGTCGAGTGTTATTCTCTGCGCTCGGGGACGAACCATGAAAACCGAAGCTACCGACTCGAACCTTGCTCGACAGTTTAGCATGCAGAGCCTGTTGTGGATGACAACGGCGCTTGCTGTTCTACTAGCGTATGCGCGGAGCCTTGGGGCAGAGACGCTTACGCAAGCCGTCGTCTACGCCGTCGTCGGATTCATGGCGGGAGTGTTTTTCGGTCTAGCGACGGGCAAGTGGTCCGATGGCTTGTTTTGGTCGGGGCTAACAACGCTGTTGGTATTCGTGGCCGTGGCGGGAGGTCGACTCCCCAATGCTGGTGTTGGATATGGGTGGGCAATGGTAGGGGCAATCTGTGGGGGCATGGCTGGCACCCGACTTCCCTCGCATATCTGGCTGGGTACGGCTTTGTCCGCAGCGGCTGCCAGCCTGGCCATAATGTTCACCGTGGCCAGCTTGGGATATCCGTGGGATGGCTCCATCGCCTTCGATGTGGGATGTGCGGCAGTCGTTGGTGGACTTTTGCGTCCGTTTATTGAATTCTTGATGCGATTGGACGCTGCCAGCCAACAGCCTAAAGTTGTTTTAACTGCTTGGTTAACCATTTCGATCTTGATTGGCAATTGGCTGGTTCCAATTCTGGCGGGCGTGCAGCGGTAAGTGTGGCTGCGGTTGTCTCGACCGCTAGTCTGCAACAAGCATCGAAGAAGCATCTGATTTGTCAGACAACAGTTGCAAAAGGCTGTGAACTAGGTTTGTTCCAATCGCGTGGCAACGTCTTCGGTTTGCAGTAATACCATGCGTTGGTAAATTCCACCTTGCTCCAGCAGTTGATGATGCGTACCCTGCTCGGCGATTCTGCCCTGATCGAGGACCAGAATTAAGTCCGCATGAGTGATTGTGCTGAGGCGATGCGCGATCACAAAGGCGGTACGTCCTTTGAGTAAACGACTCAGACTGCGCTGAATGAGCCGTTCGCTTTCGCTGTCTAAATTGCTGGTTGCTTCGTCGAGAATTAGGATGCGTGGGTCTGCCAGAATGGCGCGAGCGATCGCCAGTCGCTGTCGTTGTCCGCCGCTTAGTTTAACGCCGCGCTCGCCGATCCATGTGTTAAATCCATCGGGGAGTTTCTCAATGAATTCGCGGGCTGCGGCGGCTTCAGCTGCATCGACTATTTCGAATTGCTGCGCATCGCGACGGCCATAGGCAATATTGTCGCGGATGCTACCATCGAACAGAAACACATCTTGCTCCACGACGCCCAGCAGTCGACGGTACGAATCCAGTCCAATATCCTGCAGATTGCGACCATCGAGTTGGATGGTGCCGGCACTGGGATCATAGAAGCGAGCGACCAAATTGCACAGAGTTGTTTTTCCGGCACCGCTGCGTCCAACCAACGCCACGGTGGAACCCGCTGGAACGCAGAACGAAATATCATGCAGCACATTTTGTTCGGAATTTGGATAGCTGAAATGGACTCCATCAAATCGGATGGCGCCTTCGACTTCGCTGCGGACGATCTCGATTGCTCCTGGATTGCCCGAAGATTCGGTGGCTTCTTCCATCAAGTCCAGAACGCGATCCAGGCCAGCCAAATTGTTTTGAAACGACATGGCGCTGGACGCGATCGATGCGATAGGACCAAGCAACATTGTGAGATAAACCAAGAACATCATTAAATCACCCAGCGTTAGCTCCTGCTGAAGGATTTGCCATCCGCCGTAAAGCAACAAACCCGTTGAAGCCAAGGGGATGATTACATCCCAGATGATTTCGATGATGCGCGTCGACCACCATACCATCAGTTGTTGACGGGCAAGCAAGTGAGTGGCTCGTGTGAACCTCCCCGATTCGCTTTTGTCGCGCGCGAAAGTGCGGACGACACGGATGCCGCCAAATGTCTCAGTCGTCGATGCGTCGATCTGTTGTCGACGGCTGCGTATGTCTTTGAATAAAGGACGCACTCGATGGATCCAGGTGCGGTGGGTCACCCATACGGCCGGTAAGAGCAAGAGCCCTCCGACCATTAGCCGCCAGTCAACCAGTACGAGCACGGCCAGGCTGCCAACCAATTGAATCATTGCCTGCCATGGGTTGTACAGCATGTTGAAAATCAAATCAGCAATTCCACCCGCGTCCTCTCGAATCAAACTAGTCGCTCCGCCACTCTTCAATGCTTGAATGCGGTGGAGAGGTAGACGCATCGAGTGTTCGAAGACGCGTCTGCGTACGTCGGCCTGTACTAAATTCACGGCCTTGGTGGCGTACCAGCGTCCCCAGAGATGAATCGCAGTTTTAGAAAGCGTGATCACGCAAACCGCTCCAGCGATAATCCATAATAGGCCCATCCGAGTTAAGTTTTCGGGCAACCACGCAGAAAACCAACTGGGGATTTCCTTGGGCGGCTGAGTCAGTACATAATCGATGGCCAATTTGGTGCCCGCAGGCGGTATCAAGCTCAGTAGAGTCGACACCGTCAGTGTGCACAGCGCCAAGATGACCTTCAGACGGTGGTTGGACAGTTGGCTCCAGAACTGTGACAGCAATTGCCAAAACGATCGTTGGCGGCGCACCGCGTCCGAGCGGTGCTCGGATTTTTTCTGCGAACTGCGTCGACGCTCAGCGATTTCGGATAAGTACTCACGGTAGCGTTTGCGGCTGGTAGCGTTGGGCATCGGTCAGCGATTACAGAGTGGTCGGATGTGTCAGCGAGACAGTCTACTATAGTCGTTCGTCATCCGCGCACCTGTGAGCGGCATCGGGAGACTTTTTCGACTTGGGCATATTCCTGTTACCACGTTAGGCTTGGGCCCGGCTTGCCCGTCATCCTAGGTATGGGGACACCCGATCGCGGACCTTCTTGGGCTGCGAAATACGGAGTCCAGCTCGGGAGGATGCCTTAATTGGTTGTCGACACGTCATGGATGAACTCGGCCAGCGTTTGCAAATTCTTAATAAACGTGGCGCTAGAAATTATCTTGGAATCGCGAGGATTGTCGTAGGTTCGCATCATTCCGGATTCAACCCAAGCACCACGCGAATCTAACGCAGCGATAATGGACTCTGCTTCGGCAGTCAGCTTATCTGTCAACTTGACTTTTCGGTCGGTACTTGGGGGCATGGGGATGAGTCGATCGGTGGGACGTTGCGATAGTTCTTTGAGATCGCGGTCTATTCGGTCCAACATGGATGTCACTTTAAAACCGTAGTGCGTCGGTAGGTCAGAGTCGGAATAGGTTAGCTCGTAGGTCTTGGTGAAGAACAACGGGAGATTGCTTTGAAGTTCGTAGAAACGCGCCAATCGTCCGTCGGGTAGCAAGCTGCGACGAAAGTAAGGTAAGGCTGTTTGCACGGCAGTCAGGAAGCGCCGGTCGGCTGTGCGCTCATAGAGCTCGAGCAGACTGCGCAATACTCGTTGTGATTCGCCACCGGAAATTGCAGGTGGTTCAAACTTGCGCGCCCACACTGGACGCATCGCTTCATCGTACTGTTGAGCCCATCCCGGCTGTGGTTCGGGCATCTGGGCATTCAAGAGAAACTCACCTGCGAGTTTTGCAGAGTTGAAGTATCGCGGGTCCCGATAAGCATCCCAGGCATCGAGTTGCACCGAAATTAAATCGCAGAGCGTATTGTCATTGAGCGTATAGAAGTGCGTGTATTTGATGTTGGGGAATTCTCTCGGCCAGCTTTCTGGGTAGCTGGCACGGACTTTGCCCGGCGCGCTGGCTTGCTCGATCCCCTCGTATTTTTGTGGCCAGGCTCCGTTGGCATATTGGGCTCTAAGCACGTTCTCGAGCGCGTACATTACCGCTTCATGGATCGCTGTATCGGATTGTTTCAGCTCCATATCGAGACGCATCAAAAAGCGAATGGACGATTGTGTCTTGTTGTCGTCAAATGTGGTGACATTGCGACGTTTGCCGACTTCGTTGCCGTCGACTCGGTAGGCGTACAGCTTCCGAGCCTCTGCATCAAACTCAATGTGCTCGTACCAGCCGCCAGATAGTAACTGTCCGCTGATCAGTGCCTGGGCTGTCTCTTTGGCCGCATCGAGAAGCAGAGGATCTCGAGTCAGCTGAAATGCGGTGAGATACGCAGCCCCGACGGCGGGCGTAGCGGGAGGCTCGATCCACGCAGTCGACTGCCCAACCTTGGATTCTCCCTCGCGCAGTTTCAAATCATTGCTGATGCGAAACACGTAGCCACCGCTAGCAGAGCAATGCTCGCGAAAAAAATGAACTGCGCGGTGCATGGCCTCAATTGAGGTGTCGCGTGTGGTTTGTCCACTGGCGGGCAAACATTCAGTGCATATCAACACTGCAATACAAAGACTGAGAGGGATGCGATTTCTTACCATGCTTGGGCTTTTCGTTGTTGATGTTTCGCAGTGGGCTTGGATGTAGTTTACATGAGGTTCTATAAGACCGTCGCTCCGGGCTTTGGCGGCAACTAGTTGTCTAGGGTGCGAGCCGGTGCCGCTGCCACGTCGAGTTGTTCGGCAAGTACTCGATTCGATCATGTAAACGCTTGGCTCCTCCCTGCCAGAATTCGAAGCGAGTTGGTACTACGCGATAGCCACCCCAGAAGCTCGGCAGTGGGATTTCACCTTCGCCGAATTGACGTTTCATTTCCTCCCACTTTGTTTCTAAGACACTACGATTGGAGACTACTTCGCTTTGGCGTGAAATCCAGGCGCCGAGTTGGCTGCCACGCGGACGCATGGCAAAGTATTTCAGCGATTCCGTAGTTGACACTTTCTCCGCAACGCCGTGCAATTCGACTTGACGATGCAACGGTAGCCACTGAAAGAGAAGAGAGACCTGTGCGTTCACAGAAATCTGTTGGGCCTTGCGGCTGCCATAGTTGGTAAAGAAAACGAATCCGGACTGATCGAAGTACTTCAACAGCACTGTTCTTTGACTCGGCCGGCCCTGCAGGTCGACCGTGGCCAGCACCATAGCGTTGGGCTCCAGCAATTCCGCTTTCGAGGCTGCTTGGAACCAAAGTTCAAACTGTGCAAAGGGGTTGGGATCGGTGGTGTCGACGTCCAGATCTTGATTGGCATATTCTTCGCGTAAAGCCGACAAATCCATAATTTACTTTCCAAGCACCGATGCTGTTGTTAGTACGACTGCGCCGTTTCTTGTGAGTCAAGATTGAGACAGAACAAAATGACTTGGTTCATTCTCCACATTTCGAGGAGTCGCGTCGATGGTGTCAATTTGCGCCGCGAACTGAATATCGTTTTCGTAGCCCGCGTCAAGCAAATTTCGCCCCCCAAGCGTATTTTGCAGTGCGTGTACCAGAGCATGGAACCTATCACGGGTTTCCAGCTGATGAAATACATGTTCAGCGTGAACGGCTTGCCATGCAAGAACTGCCAACGTGGCTGTATCATGGCCGCTCGTAAAATCTTCCGACTGCAGGAGCTGGTCGACGATTGCTCCAGCTGTGAGCACATCTTCCACAGCAACTTGACCGTCTGTGCCAGCGCAAACAATGGCTAAATCTCCAGTCAAATCTGTTTGCACTGTGCGGCACACGGCTGCTCGATTGACAAGAGCCGCTAACAGAATGTGCTTCGATTGCCTTACCGCTTCGACCGCGAGCGTGCCGTTGGTCGTCGTAAACACCAGATCTCTCCCCTGCACATTCGAACTCGAATACTCGGACGGACTGTTTCCCAAGTCGAAGCCCTCAATCAAATTACAGTGTCGCTCACCGCATAACAATGGTCGCTGCGACACTTGGGCTGCCAAGTTTCTGGCTTGTTCAACCGTGGCTGCGACACGCACCGAATTGGCACCTGCTCGGAGAGCGTGGCAGGCAGTAGTCGTAAATCGTAGCGTATCGATAACAATTGCGTTCGAATCTCGACTGTCCAAGTGCTGATGGCTGGCGGCGTCAACCCAACGCGGCAGGAGCGACACGAAGACTCGGCGAAGCAAAGAGGAATGAGCCACTGATCGGCCTTCGCAAAATTTAGTATTTAGATTCTCATTTGCTGCCTGTTCGATTGGATAAACTGGCAGCCGTAGTAACGGTTGGCATATTACTCAATGAGTATGATCTCGCAAGTATCCAAGGTCTCTCCGACGCCCGCGCAGCACACCCGGCGGCCAGGATACGCACAAGACCTCTGGGTAGAAAGTTTCGTCGAGAAGTTCCAATTGGGCCAAACACAGCGGATTTCTGCTGTATTAACAGCAAGATCGAGTGCGCGATCGCTATTTGAACAAGCTTGGCAACACGCGCAGACGCAAGCTTAACACACTGGCGTGGCGGAGCAGTTCAGTCAGACGCTGGCAGAAAAAGTTCAACAAGTCGCCTTACTCGCCTGGCCCCTCCCGCCAACCCGAATCAGTATGCCGCTCCTGAGCGCTTACGCCCGTGAACGGTTACGAAAAAAGTCCATTGTGCAGTTTTTTAAACTTTTGTGCACAACTGAGCGGTCCTCCGCTCGTCCAGCATCGGCCGCTGCAACACCGCAACGGTCGGCACAGCACCGTACAACCTTGCTCAGCAGAAGACTAGGCGCAAAAATCGACGGGAAATGTTAGAATTCGTCCAGGCTCAGCCAACAGAGTTTTTGGAAAAATTCGATTAACCAAGGGGAAGGGATAGCCTGAGCTAATGACCATATCAGCAGCCAGTTACGATGACGCGCTTAGTCAGTTTGGGCTTCAGTCCTTTCGGCCTGGACAGCGCGAAGTCATCGAGTCAATCGTAGCAGGCAACGACTGTATGTGCGTAATGCCTACCGGGGGCGGCAAGAGTTTGTGCTATCAATTGCCGAGCGTCATTCGGCCTGGTTTGACCATTGTCGTGTCGCCGCTGATCGCGCTAATGAAAGACCAGGTGGATGGACTTGGCAAAAGAGGGATTCCGGCGGCACTCATTAATAGCACGCTGTCGGTTGCGGAGCAGCAAGCCTGTTTGCAGGATGTCGCGGCGGGCAAGTATCAGCTTGTTTACGTTGCGCCGGAGCGTTTGCGGAACAACCGTTTTTTGGAGGCCATCCGCGCCACACCGATACAGCTGTTGGCCATTGATGAGGCGCACTGCATCAGCCAATGGGGACATGATTTCCGTCCCGATTATGCCCGGATTGGCCGCTTTCGTGAATGGCTGGGGGGCGTGCAAACGGTCGCCTTAACTGCCACGGCGACTCCGCGTGTTCGCGAGGACATCGTACAAGTTTTGGGATTGAAACGCCCCAAGCAGTTCATGAGTGGTTTTGCGCGGCCGAACCTTCACTTCGGCGTAGTGCAGCGTTCCAGCGACCGGGAAAAGGACGAGGAACTCGAGAGTTTTCTCAAGGGCATGCATGGTTCAGGGATTATCTACGCGGCCACGCGTAAACGCTGCGAAGCACTGGTGGAGTGGATCGGAAACAAACTTAAGATACCTGTAGCGGCCTATCATGCGGGACTAATGCCCGACCAACGGCGGGTGGTCCAAGATCGGTTCATGAAAAACAACTTGCGCGTCATCGTCGCTACGAACGCCTTTGGTATGGGGATCGACAAGCCGGATTTGCGCTTTGTGATCCACTTCAATATGCCTGGTTCCCTGGAAGCCTACTATCAAGAGGCTGGGCGAGCCGGTCGAGATGGCGACCAGTCTGTGTGCGTCATGCTCTACTCGTTCCAAGATAGGCATATTCAAGAGTTCTTCATCGATAACAATTACCCCCCCAAGGAAATCATCGAAAAAGTCTATCATTTTCTGATGCAACGCGAGGAAGACCCCATCGAGCTTACGCAAGAAGAAATTCGCGATGCGCTCGGTTTGAGTGTTTCGCCGGAGGCCATTGGGAGTAGTCTGCAAATACTTGGTCGAACAGGCGTAATGGAGCGACTCGAGATGGGCGGTGGATTGGCAATGGTCAAGATCGACAGCAATCTACCAACTCTAGTTGATCTATTGCCCCGCGAAGCGAAAGTTCAACGCAAGGTGCTTCGGGTGCTCGAGCGCGCCGTGGGCGATCGCCGTGGTGAGCAAGTTTATGTGCACCCTCGCTGGTTGTTGCAAGCTACGGAAATGGAGCGCGATGCTCTGACGCGGGCTCTCCGCGAATTGAGCAAGTTGGAGCAAGTCGACTATGTGCCGCCGTTCCGAGGCCGAGCTGTTCATTTTGTTCGCCGCGATGTGCCGTTTGCCGAGCTCGATATCGATTTCGAAGCTTTGGCGAAACGCAAGCAGGCTGAGTACGATCGCTTGAATCAAGTCGTCAACTATGCTCAGTCGCCATTGTGCAGGCAGGCGACGATTCTGAACTATTTCGGAGATCCCTCTGCGGAGAATTGCGGCCAGTGCGATCGCTGTGGACGTCGACCCGGTTGGCCGCAATTAAAGTTGCCCGAGGTTCCTTCGCTTCAAAGCCACTCCCAGGCTGAAGATTCTTTACAGTTAGTTCCCGAAGCAAAAACGAGCCGCGACGAGCCTTCAGGATCCGCTAACTCAGCAGCGGCGTTAATGAGTGAGACGCAGAAAGTTTCGCTGCTAGAGGATATCGTGCGCGCAATCGAACGCATTCACGGGCGGATCGGCAAAATACTTCTGGCTCAGTATCTCTGCGGATCGCAAAACTCCAAGCTGCAGAAACTCAATTTACATCGGCTGAGTGGCTTTGGAATGTTGGTTGGTTTTCGCCAGTCGGACGGAACTGAGTTGATCGATTTACTCCTTGCACATGGATTGTTGCGGCAGCAGGAAGTGAATCGCAATCGGCCAACAGTATCTGTGTCGCCACAATTGATGGACTTGCCAACTCGCCAGAAGTTGCTTGCTTCCGTTGAGTTTCCTAGCCGCCTGGAAGCCTTGCTCGTTAAGACATCGGTTAAAACTGCGCGCCCAGCTCCTGCGACGCAGCCAACCAAAAATTCGATGACACCCAACAGCAAATCAGACTTGAGCTTGCAGCCGAGCCCCACGATGCCCGAATTAGCGCCATCCCAACCGCCCCGCTCACCGCGTCTTCCAGGCTTGGCTGCTGACGACGACGGCGGGGAATTGGACGAATCGTTGTCTCCGAAACCGGATTGGCAGTGGACAGTGTCGCTGTTCAAAGCTGGCAGCTCATGGGAAGACGTCGCAGCGCTGCGCCGTATGACCGACACAGAACTGGCCACTAGCTTGATCGATGCGCTACGAAATGGTGCCCGCCTCGACCGAGGTTGGTTGGCCAGCGATAATCAGGGATTGAGAACTGCGGGACAACAGCAGGTCGTTCAAGAAATTCGTAGGCAAGCGGCAGCATGGTCCAATTAAAGATTACCGCAGCCGGTAGTGGCAATTGCGAAATCGAGCTTTGCCGCAAAATGCCTTCATTTTGGGCAAAAATGCAGTGCTACGAGACGGACCTCACATGACTAGGGGCACACAAAGTGGACTTCTGCGATAGAATAATTGTGTTGCGGATAATATAAATCAACGATTGCAAGTGAATACGACCGACGTACCAAAGGAATATGAATGGACAGTAAGCAGCGGGAGCCTGCTGGCAAACCTAAAGAGCCCACACCACAACGACGGAATCAGTTCTGGCCCGTTCTGCTGATCGTTCTATTGGGATTCCTAATTCTGCGCTCATTATGGCCTGCCTTGAGTATTGAAGAAGTTCCGTATAGCTTTTTCATTCGACAACTGGAAAGTGGGAATATCCAGGCAATTGAAATCAATGGAAATACGGCCCTAGGAACTTTTAAAGTTCCTCCAACGCGCCCAGCCACCTACGACGACAAGGGCCAACTGGTAGTACCCGATGCGACAAAGTCGGAAGTCAAGCTTGGTAAGAAGTTCCTGGTGCAGTTGTCTGATGGTTCGAAGGAACGCATCGAGGCCGCCGTTAAGGAACAGAACGCGGCCAATACCGATGCTGGCAGCGGAAAAGAGAAGGAGCAGCTAAGCCTCAGTTATAGCAATTCGAATCCGTTCGAATACATGATGCTGTTTTTGTTGATCGGATTGCCGATCGCTTTAATGGTCGTGGTGTGGATGATGTTCCGTCGAACTCGCGATCAAATCATGGGCGGCGGCGGGTTTCTGTCCAGCTTCTCGCGTTCCACAGCCAAACGCTATGAGCCCAGCGAACAGCAAACTACGTTTGCGGATGTTGCCGGTTTGGAAGGCGTGAAAGCGGACCTCCAAGAGATCGTGGATTTTCTAAAGGCCCCAGAAAAGTTCCAGAAGCTCGGCGGGCGCATTCCCAAGGGAGTGCTGCTCAATGGCCCGCCCGGAACTGGTAAAACGCTCTTGGCTCGAGCCATTGCCGGCGAAGCCGATGTGCCGTTCTACTCGGTCAATGGTAGCGAATTCATTCAAATGTTCGTGGGTGTAGGTGCAAGTCGCGTCCGCGATTTATTTCAAACGGCCAAGGAAAATTCGCCAGCGATAATTTTCGTCGACGAAATCGATGCCGTTGGCCGCCAACGCGGCGCAGGACTCGGCGGTGGGCACGACGAACGAGAGCAGACTCTGAACCAGATCCTAAGCGAAATGGATGGTTTTTCCGGAGTCGACTCGGTGATCGTGGTCGCGGCAACCAATCGACCGGATGTACTCGATCCCGCATTATTGCGTCCCGGCAGATTCGATCGTCATATCACCGTTGGTCGTCCAACCAACAAGGGACGTTTGGAGATCTTCAAAGTACATACACGCGATGTACCCCTCGATAACGACGTCGATTTGGCGCGATTGGCCGCTGTCACCATCGGGCTGACCGGAGCCGACATCCGCAATATGGTTAACGAAGCCGCACTGTGGGCAGCTCGGAACAACAAGAATCGTGTGAGCATGGAGGATTTCGACTATGCTCGGGATAAAGTGCTCATGGGCGCCAAGCGCGAGGAAGTGTTGCAGCAAGACGAGAAAGAGAAAACGGCCTATCACGAAGCGGGGCATACCTTGGCCGCTTGGTTCTTGAAGGGGGCACAGCGCGTGCATAAAGTGACCATCATTCCACGCGGTCGCTCGCTTGGGAGCACACAGATTGTTCCCTCTGAAGACCGCATGAGCGCTAGCGAGAACGAGTTGCTGGATCAGTTAGTCGTATTACTTGCAGGCCGCGCTGCAGAGAAATTAATTTACGACGAGATCACTGTGGGTGCTGAAAACGATCTCGAGCGTGCAACCGGATTGGCACGACGCATGGTAACTCACTGGGGTATGAGTCCCAAGTTGGGGCCGGTTAGCTACAAATCGTCAGACGATGATCCATTCCTGGGACGCGAGATGCATCAGCAACGACAGTTCAGCGAACATACGCAAGAAGTTATCGACGGCGAAGTGGCACGCATTCTCGTTGACGCAGGCAATCGGGCAGGACATCTGTTGTCCGACAAACGAGCCGTACTAGACAAACTCACGCAACAATTGCTGGAGCGAGAAGAGCTTGGCGAAGTTGAAATCGAAGAAATTGTCGGGCCCAGCGTTCACGGACCAGTCGTTCGCTACGGTGAAGCTGTCGTCCAAGCCCCTGTGGATGGTGGCCAACCGAGTGATGGGAGTATCGGCGGGGCGGAAGCAGCGACGGGCCAAATCGCGGCGGTCGAGAACGACCCAAGCGAATCGGTGAGTTAGCACCCAAGGTCCGCCGCTATGCCCAAAAAACGTCAGTCCAAAATTCGCACTGAGTTTAAGAAAAACTATCAACAGCGGCGTCGCACCTCCGATTTAACCAGAAAATTTCAGCAAGACCCGCTTGATGATGAAGCTATGGTTTCGAGAGAACGGGTCAGCGGCAAAGGAGAAATGTCGCGTTATCGTACCGTGATCGGACATCAGTTGGACGACGCCGGTGATGGATTGTCGGTCGAAATGGAGTCGTCCGATCCGAATGTCCTGCAGGGACGAGTGCTGCGCGTCCACGGGCTTGAGTGCGTTGTCAGCACAGCCGCAGGACGCGAATATCGCTGTGCGGTTCGCCAAGTCCTCAAGAGCATGTCCACCGACCAACGCCACGTGGTAGCGGCCGGAGATGTGGTTGTGTTCCGACCTGAAGGCGAGAAGCAAGGCATCATCTTTTCGGTAAATCCGCGTCGCGGCGTACTTAGTCGAACTAGCAAGGGACGTCGGCACATTCTCGTAACCAACGTCGATATGGTCATTATCGTGGCCAGTACGGCGGATCCCGATCTCAAAC
The DNA here is from genome assembly GCA_041736515.1 of Pirellulaceae bacterium. Classification (GTDB taxonomy): domain Bacteria; phylum Planctomycetota; class Planctomycetia; order Pirellulales; family Pirellulaceae; genus Aureliella. Next base: position 13,933 of record JBGSTP010000319.1, on the reverse strand, counting down.
CCCACTTGATTGATCGTTTTCTGGTTACCGCCGAGCAGGCTCAGCTGGAGGCGCTAATCGTTCTGAATAAAGCCGACTTGATCGATCCAGTCGAGTTTCAGCCGTTGCTGGGAGTCTACGCTCAAATGGGCTATCGCACTTTATTGACCAGCGCAGAACGCGGTTGGGGAATCGATGATCTGCGGAGCATGGTTACCGGTCGCCAAAGTGTCGTGGCAGGACAAAGCGGGGTCGGGAAAAGTTCTCTACTCAACGCAGTACAGGCAGGGCTCGGTTTGCGGGTCCAGCCTGTGAGTACTGATAATCATAAAGGGAAGCACACGACGACTACCGCAGAATTGCTTCCGTTGACCGGCGGCGGGTACTTGGTCGATACACCGGGCATTCGACAACTCGAATTGTGGGATGTTGCCAGCGAAGAAGTAGCTGGACTTTTTCGTGATATCCGACCCTATGTAAGCGCCTGTCGGTTTCCCGATTGCACGCACATTCATGAAGTCGATTGTTCAGTACAGGAAGCGGTTGCCGACGGCAAAATCGATCCCCGCCGATACAACAGTTACGTGCATCTTATGGAAGATCCCGCTGCGGCTTTCTAGACTTGCCCCCATTATTGCCAGGCTAAACGATTGTAGGGGCTGCGCCGAGAGTATTGATTTCTCCCCCGGCGGCAACGGGGTGGGACCCGTGAAATTCTGCGAGCATGATGACTTTTCTCATCATTTCACCTTGCGTCGCTCAAGCGTAACCTACGTTTGATTGGAAATTCTCTCTTGCGGAAATCCGTAAGCAACCAGGTTTGATTGATTCGCCGAAAACCATGATCAAATTAACTCGTCTCGATGGTAACGCATTCATCTTGAATGCCGACATAATCCGTTTCGTTGAAGAACGTCCGGATACGTTTGTTACGCTGGTTTCCGGCGAACGCATCGTAGTGCGTGAGCGTATGGATCAGGTCGTCGAGTTGGCGGTCGATTACCAGCAGAGAAAGGCCATGTTGCCTTCGTTTCACCTAACCCCCAAACATGCTGTGTGCGCGGAGTAAGCTCAAGTGGATATCACTTCTCTGGTAGGATTTCTACTGGCCAACGCCTTGATCATTGGCTCGATTATGATGGGAAAAGCTCCGTTTTCAGCGTTTATCGACATACCATCCTTTGCGGTGGTGGGTGGAGGAGCGGCAGCGGCTGTGATGATGGCGTTTCCATTGAAGTCCGTCATGGCACTGCCGATGGTAATGAAGAAGGCCTTCCTCAACAAACAAGACGATTTGTTGGTTTTGATTACGACCCTGGTCAGTCTGGCGGAAGTTGCCCGTCGCGACGGACTGCTTGCCCTCGAAGGCAAAATGGCTGAAGTCGAACAGCCAGTCATCAAATCCGGATTGCAGATGGCAATCGATGGTAACGATGCCGAGACGATCGAAGCGGTCATGCGCACTGAGATGGAAGCAATCGCACGACGTCATAAGGAGGGCCGGGGAATGCTGGATCAATTGGCACGATTTGCACCTGCCTATGGGATGATCGGGACCCTGCTGGGGTTGATCATGATGTTGAGCGATATGTCCGACCCCTCCGGAATCGGTGCCGGTATGGCGGTGGCGTTGATCACGACGCTCTACGGCGCTATTGCAGCCAACGTAACCTTCCAACCATTTGCGGAAAAGCTAGGCTTGATTAGTAAATACGAATTGAACTCGATGGAATTGGTCGTACGCGGAGTACTGGCGATTCAGTCGGGCGAAAGCCCGCGCGCACTGGAACAACGCTTGCTCACTTATTTGCATCCTAAAAAGCGTCCAATGAAAGATAAGGAGTAGTAGACTATGGAAGAGGATCCACCAATCGGTATTCCCGAGTGGGTTGTGACGTTCGGAGACATGATGTCGCTGCTACTGACGTTTTTTATCATGCTCGTTTCCATGAGTGAAATGAAGCAAGAAGAAAAATTTCAAGCTATGGTTGAGTCCATGCGGAAACAATTTGGCCACGATCTGTCTATGGAAAGCGTATCCCCGGGCGACCAGCATCAATCAAAATCCAGCGTGTTTCGCGTCCTGTCAACAGCGGGGCGTGCCAAGAAAAAAGATACTCACAAGGGCGGAACACCCACGAAAGCACCTATCGGCGAGAACGAACGCGTTCGTATTGTCCGGCCAGGCGGAAACACGGCAATTGGAACGGTCGTCTTCTTTGAGGACGGTGCACTCGAGTTGAACGAAGATGCGAAAACAGCGCTCGACGAACAAGTAAAATTGCTCGCCGGTAAACCACAGAAAATCGAAGTTCGTGGACATACAGCCCAGCAACTAGCCACCCACGGATCAGAGCCACTGGACTCAATGGACCTAGCGTATCGACGTTGTCGCAATGTGATGATGTATTTGACAGAAAAGCACTCGATTCCTCCAGAACGAATTCGATTATCCTCAGCGGGTGCCTGGGAGCCCATGTACCTTTCAAGCGATCCCGACAAGACGCGTCTCAATCCTCGTGTCGAAGTGTTCTTACTGGAAGAAACGGTAGATCAATTGATCGGCACTGTTGAAGAACGTAACAGCGAAATTCTGCCCAAGACAAAAACAGAGTAAATCATGGCCGAAACAGCACCAACTCCGGAAGCTCCAGCCAAGCCCTCTATGCTGCCAAAACTATTGGTTTCAGGACTCATTACTACTGTAGTGGTGGCAGAGACGTTCATATTCTTCTTCATGGTTCCCAGCGCGGATGATGTGGCTGCGCTGGCCGAAGCCCGTTTGATCGACAAGGTCGAAGCGAGTATGGAGAAGGACGGCGACAAAACTGTCGATGATCCAGATGCTATCAAAGAGTTTCCGTTGGGGGAGTACGCGGTCGACTTTAAGCCACCAGGCTCAGATCGCAAGTACAGTATCGAATTCCGCCTGTTCGGTACTGTCAGAAGCAAAGACGAAAAGAAGCTCGAAGAACTTTTCAAAGAGCGCGAGGGCAGATTCAAAGACCGCATGATGCTGGAAGTCCGCAATGCCACTATGGACGAATTAGAGGAGAATCAGTTGGGGTTGATTCGGAGGCGCATTCTTGCGACAAGTAACGATATACTTGGAGAGGACGATCCCATCCTGATGGGGATAGGCTTCAACGACTATCGATTGATCGAAGAGTAGGCTCGCGAGCAAGAACCAATTCCCCCGCCAATTGGTTGCTCTCAATGGAGCGTGTGAGCGACGCAGACGATCGCAGTATTGCAGGAGGCAATTCCGAAAATGAGTTCCACGGAAGATGTGCAAAATTCCGAATCCCAAGTCGGCGAGGCTCCGTCCAAGACCAGCAACCCTGTAGCCGACAAAGCTGCCCAGTTGCTGGAACAGGCAGAATCAGCGCTCAATCAGCTCGATGACAAGGCATCTGCCAGAACTCCCGCCGCGCAGACATTTCAGCTTGAAGACCTCGTGGGCACTGAAGGCCCACCGGAAAAATGTTCTATCGATTTGCTTCGCGACTTCGATCTGGATTTGAAGATCGAGCTGTGACGTACTCATATGCTTCTAGAGGATGTACTCAGTCTCCGCCGTGGATCCGTCGTGGCGCTCGATAAACTGGCTGGGGATCCCGTCGACATGTACGTCAACGGACGCCTTGTGGCCCGTGGAGAGATTCTAGTACTCAACGATAATTTCTGCGTCCGTGTTGCTGAGCTGGTTGGCTCCGATGCTTTCTCGGAAGAACAATAAACTATTGTCCATGCGCTTCGACGCCTCCCGCACAGGCATGTCAAAGCGAGCACCGTGTTCAGCGCGCGCTGTCCCTGCAATCAACTACCAACGCTTCGACAAGGATGTCGAACATGCGACCCAAACCAGTAAAAGCACTAGCTCTGATCGTTGTCCTGCTATTTGATTTGATAGTAGTTTGTCGGACTGCTACGGCGCAGCCAGAGCGTCCACTCGCGTTTCCGGCAACGATTATCTCAAGCGGCGGATCGGTTCCAAACTCGATGCCTGCCGAGTCGACGGTTTCCACTGATGCGAGACGAGGCGTCGCGGAACCTAGATGGACAGCAGAGTCAGCGCCAATTGCTGGCAATCTTAGGCCACAGCAACAGGGCACTGTGGCTGCACAGATGCAATCTGATGCTCTGCATGTCGTGACGGCCAGTGCACAACTACCCCTCGCCGACTCGTCAATGGTTGCCTCGGGCCTATCGCGAACCGCTGATAGCTCTGGCAGCGTACGGCATATTCCACTGGCTCCTCCATCTGCCAGATTCAAAGGCGATGAAAAGCCAGAATCCGCCAGTACTTTGCAAATGCTAATCTCTGTCGGCTCCAGTCTGCTCCTGGTAGTTGGTCTGTTCTTGGGTGTGGCTTGGTGTTATCGAAAAACGCTGAGTTCATCGATCAATGGAGGTCTTCCCAAGCAAGTCGTTAGTGTGCTTGGACGCACGTCAATCTCAACGCGTCAGCAAATGGTCTTAGTCCGTTTCGGTTCAAAACTGCTGCTGGTGAGCGTCATCCAGGGCGAGGCGAGAACGCTGGGTGAAATCACAGATCCTCTCGAAGTAGATCAGATCGTTGGACAATGCGAGAGTTCACAGCCGGGCAGCATTACGAACTCTTTCAGAAATGTCCTGCTGCAGGGAGCCGTTTCATGAAGGTTCACCAGCGTCGACGTGGTGTCGCATGCTTGTGGCTCCTACTAGCGGTCTTGCTGGTTGGTGCGCTGATTAGTTCACCAGCCGCTGCCCAGACGAACTCGGAAGTAGCCAGCCCGGGGCCGAGCACAGGTCGCTTGTTCGACCAGGTGTCGCAGTCGCTAACCGCGCGCGGCGAGCCGGCATCCCCAGACATCGAGAATTTCTTGCTAAGCGGGCCTGAAAAATGGACCAGTCGCGAAGGTTTATCGAGTAGTCTGCAGATATTGATTCTGCTGACGGTGCTGAGCCTGGCACCTGCAATTCTGCTGATGACCACCTGCTATGTCCGCATCATTGTAGTCATGGGATTGCTGCGCCAAGCGTTGGGCACTGGGCAATTGCCCCCCAGTCAAGTCATGACGTCCATTTCGCTCTTCATGACACTCTTCGTGATGGCGCCAGTTTGGACCAAGGTCTATGATGACGCGATCGCGCCTTACACAGCTGAGAATTCGACAATGAGTATCGAACAGGCTTGGCATGCTGGGATTCAACCCATCCGCGATTTTATGAGCCAACAGATTCGCATGGCCCATAATGAAGATGATGTCTACTTGTTTTATAGCTATTACAGGCCCGACAGCGCCCTGCCACTGGGATTCGAAGAAGTGCCGTTGCAGGTGCTTTTGCCGGCCTACATGTTGAGCGAATTGAAGACGGCTTTCCTAATCGGTTTTCAGATTTTTCTACCATTCTTGCTCATCGACTTAGTGGTTGCTAGTGTCACCATTTCCATGGGCATGATGATGCTGCCCCCCGCCATGATTTCATTGCCCTTCAAGTTACTACTTTTTGTATTAATTGACGGTTGGCATCTGATAGTTGGTATGTTGCTCGAGAGCTTTGGTACCTATGGTTAATCGCAATCACACGAGGAGTCCAGTGCGGCTCTTCGGGCTGTTGACTCACACGGAGAGGAATCATGCTCACATCCGACGCAGTTGAATTGGTGCGCACCGCTGTCCTGACAGCCATGTTAATCGGCGCTCCGTTACTGGTCATGGGAATGTTGGTTGGATTAGTTATCAGCCTGTTGCAAGCACTGACTCAAATTCAAGATCAGACTCTGAATGCTGTACCCAAAATCATTGCCATGGTGCTCGCACTGGTATTCTGTTTGCCATGGATTGCAGATCGAATGATTGAGTACACCCGAAAAACGTACACTGAAATCCCCTTGGTGGTCAGCAAGTAGGCGCAGGATTGTCATGCTGGGCGAATCGCTTTTGGAGTTGCTGAGTCAACCGATCTGGGTTTTCTTAACGGTGCTGGCGCGCATTAGCCCGCCATTGATGTTGGCCCCTCCAACTCGGTCTTCTGCGGTTCCCATGCAGTTTCGCGTTATGATTGCGCTGGGCATGTCAGCCATGTTGACACCGATCGCGTTTACTCGAGCCGCACCGATGCCGTCGGACCTGATCAATCTCGCCATTCCCATTGCATGCGAAATTCTGCTAGGAATTCTGCTAGGCAGCGTGATACTATTGGCGGTGACCTGTTTGCAGATTGCCGGGCAGTCAATAGGCCACTTGGCAGGATTCGATTTGGCAACCATCGTCGACCCTGGCTCCGATGAAGAAATGCCCGTGATCTCCAATCTATTGGGTTGGCTGGCGATTGCAATTCTCCTGCTAATCGGCGGCCATCGACAGCTTTTGGAATGTTGTCTGGATAGCTACGCGCGATACCCGGCTGGTGAGGTGTTTTTTGAGGAAAGTTGGCTACAGGAAATCGTTGCAATTACCAAACATACTTTCGAAATCGGCATACGAGCCGCAGCCCCCTTGGCAACCGCCTTGTTGCTATCGAATCTTGTGACTGGCTTGCTCGCCAGAACACTACCACAATTGAATGTTCTGGCTATTGGCTTCAACATCAATGCAATGGCTTTACTGACGCTACTATTTTTCTCAATTGGCAGTGTAACCTGGGTCTTTCAAAACGAGCTCAATGTTTGGATTGAGAGTTGCCGCAGAATTGCGTCACTTGTGCCTTAGAACTCAGATGGTTTGAGAGTTAGACTTGGCTGATTCCGGTGAAAAGAAACACTCAGCGTCTCCCTATCGTCGCCAGCAGGCGCGCGAGAAAGGGCAGGTCGCGCGCAGCCAGGATTTAGGTTCAGCGCTGGTCCTGCTGTTGGCGGTGCTGGCACTCTCATGGTGGGGGCCAGAAGTGGCTAAGTCCATCGCAACGATGATGAAAGCCGCTTTTACGCAGACGCGATACTGGAACGTAGACAGTCGCGCCGCAACTGGTTGGATCGCAGCAAACGCACTGGAATGTCTGTGGGTTCTGTTGCCCATTATGCTCAGTGTCACCGCCATCGTGTTGATCAATAATTGGTTCCAAATAGGCTTCATGTTCTTGCCCGAAAAACTCACGCTAGATTGGAAGCGAGTTGATCCGCTCGCTGGCGCGAAACGACTGGTGGATTTGCCAAATATTGCCCGCTTGGGGTTTGGGCTGCTGAAAATCGGTTTAGTTGCAGCAGTCATTATAGTCGGACTGTGGGGTAGATGGGATCAGATCATGCAGGCTCAATCATTACCGGTGGGTGAGATAGGCCTGCTGGTTTGGAACACCACCATCGACATGTGTATACGGACCGCTGTCGTACTAATTCTGCTCGCCATCTTGGACTACGGTTTTCAATGGTGGAAGATGGAGCAGGACTTGATGATGACCGACGAAGAGATGCGGGAAGAAATGAAGATGATGAATGGCGATCCGCAGATCATGGCTCGACGCCGCGCGGTTCAGCGACAGTTGATGATGAATCGAATGCAGAGCGACATTCCAACTGCGGACGTTGTCATTACCAACCCGACGGAATTAGCTATTGCGATCAAGTTCGATCCCAAGACCATGGTGGCGCCAATCGTGGTTGCCAAAGGGGCAGGGCACGTGGCCGCCCGTATTCGAAAACTGGCGTTGGACTCAGGTGTTCCCATTGTCGAGCGTAAACCTTTGGCCCAAGCCTTGTTTAAGAATGTCGATGTGGGGCAGGCAATTCCTACCGAACAGTATGCGGCGGTGGCTGAGGTACTGCGGTATGTCTACCAACTGCAAGGCAAGCCGCTGCCAACGATCGCAGCTTAGTTCTCAGCAAGGGGGTTGGTCTGCCCGGCGGTGGCCGGGGATGCGCAGAATGTCGTGCGCGCCAAGCAGAGGAAGTCCGTATCAGCTACTGGCACTGCGGTAAGACTGTAGAGCTTTCTGGAAGACCCAGCGACTAAAAATCACCGAGAGCACCGCCGCAACGAGCGTAAAGCAAGCCAGTGGCAATTCCCAACTTGCTCGTGGAGTCAATGGCTGTGCCATGACGCGCGCGGGCACGTTGACGACAACGAGCACTGGAACAATGAATGTGAAGATGAATAATAGAGGTATTCCCCAACCTTTCGCATAAATCTCCATCGGATAGCGCGAAAAGTTCGTGATGTAGAACCAGAAATCGTACAGAGTTTGGTTTCGTCCGAGCCACACACTGGTGGCCGCCAAGCAGATCATTAGGCTATAGAGAATCGCTACACCACACGCGATATATAGCGGATACAACACTAACAGGCTGGCATGAAACTGCCACGGATTTTGGGGGCGACTTGCCAAATAGCTCAGGCTAATGGCCAGCATCAAAATACCCAACAATAGGTTCGATAGGCTCGACCAACTCACCTTTCGCAGCGAGATCAAAAATTGTGTGTCGATCGGCTTGAGCATGGCGAAATCCAGCCCGCCGGTGCGAATCAGTTCGCTAAATTCCTCGGAGTTGGGCATGAAGAAGGCCTGTACGAGCGAGTTGATAATCCAAGTGGTTCCCATAAAGACAAAGAACTCATACTTGCCCCAGCCTGTATCGCGACCAATGGACGTGGTGTGTTCAAAAACAATCCAATACAAACCTACGTTCATTAGTGCCCAACTGAGGCTTGACACAGCTTCGATCAAAAAATTGCCGCGAAACATCATGTCGCGCACGAGTGAGTTTCGGGCGAAAATCAAGAAAACTTGCCAGTAATTCGGATGAAGCGATTTGTTATAACCACTAGCGTATTCGGCTTGCTCTGGTCCGACTGAGCTTGGGGGGGTATTTGGCATAGATTTCTCGATTGTTGTCAGCTCGCTCACTGGACACCGCATTGCGTCATTAGGTCTACAGCGCCGACGCCTTGGTGGGCAGTTTGTCGCCCTTCGCTGTTAGGGATTCATCAACCACCGTAGCCGCTGTATCTTTTTAGGCCGCGCGTGTACAGCAACCGCGAAAGACAGATCAGCCCCACGAGCCAAACGACTTCGATACCAATCTGTCCCCAAACTTCATCTGCCGGAATTTTTCCTAAGAAGATAGCGGCTGGGAAATATGCCAGGTACTTAAATGGCAAGTAATCGACGATCGTTCTCCAAACTCCAGCTCCCGTTTCAGGCGTTTCAACTACGGCTTCCTCAGTAACACGGGCTGCGCTGGGGCTCGACTCTGCAGCTCGCACCTCTGAGATTTCCTCTCCGGAGCGAGCCATGGACTGAGTTGCCTGAATAGCGGCACCGCTGTCCGGACGCTGCGGCTTGTCGAGCATATCTAAAGGAAACATGTGTCCGGAGAGGAAGAAGTTCAACAGCATGTAAATAAACAGCAGGGAACTGACCTCGAGCGACCAGAAGCCGATGAAGCCAATGCAGAGGTCCATGAAGAATCCGAGCAAGAACGCAAGCAGACAGGACAATAGAAACGCCAACATTACCTCGGACGACGGCCAGCCACTCGTGAAATAGCCGCGGCATAGAAAGAAAACCAACGCAAAGGGAAGAGTTGAAATCGTATAGTAAGCCACCTTATGCGCTACGCGACCAAGTAGCATGAAGCCGATCAAATCGATGGGTTGGACAATGAATTTTTTGATTTCACCATCGCGAATTTGCTTTGCCACCGACGAGGCCAATCCCGGCATGCTGGAAAACGCTCGCGCCAGCATCGAGAGCAAATAATAGGCTACCATGTCTTCGAAAGTGTAGCCGGCCAGCTGTGTGCCTCCCACCGATTCATACACGGCGTGCCACAGGAAGATCTGAGTAATGATTGGCAGGAAACGCATCAAAGTTCCCAGCGCGAAATCGCCACGGTAAGCGAGTCGCTCTTCCAGTGCGATGCGGAAAATCATCCACCAACAGACTATTCGATTTGTTAGGCTCAATGCAAACATGCTCAGCTAGCCAGTTCTGCCAACGGTGGTTTGGCCGGCACGTCTTTCTTGTACAAATCGGCAATGACCTCTTCGAGCGGCGGGTCTTCGACGGCAACGTCATCGACTTGATAGTGTTGCAAAATAGCCGCCAGCATTTTAGGCACCTCGTTGCGTTGGCAACGCAATGTTACTTTGGGGAGCAGCACCGAGGTCACTTCGGCGAAACGTTCCAGCCCATCATGCGACTGTCCATCTGCCAATTGCAGCTTCAAAATCTTCGAACCACTAAAGCTGTCAATGATGCCAGCCAGCGAGCCATCGAACTTGATCGCGCCGTCCGTTATGACGACAACACGTTGGCAAAGCGCCGCGATATCCTTCATGTAATGACTGGTCAGGATGATGGTCGTCTTGCGTTGTTCTTGGTAGTAGCGGAGAAACTGTTGGATATTGTGTTGGGCAACCACATCGAGGCCAATTGTCGGTTCGTCCAAAAAAAGTACTTCCGGCGAATGCAGCAGGGCAGCGATCAACTCCATTTTCATCCGTTCGCCGAGCGACAGTTCGCGCACCGGTCGACCGAGTAGTTTTTGAACTTCCAGCAGGTCGGCAAGTTCATTTAGCGATCGCGCAAACTCTTTAGGCTCGATCTGATAAATTTTTTCATGCAAGCGGAAAGATTCCTGAGCCGGCAAATCCCACCAGAGTTGATTTTTCTGGCCCATGACGAGCGCAAATCGACGACGATATTCATTGTCTCGCTGCCAAGGGATGTGCCCCATGACGCGGGCAGTGCCGCTGCTGGGGAAAATTACGCCCGAGAGCAGCTTAAGCGTAGTGGTTTTTCCGGCACCATTCGGGCCGAGGAATGCTAGGAACTCGCCCCTTTCGACGCACAGGTCAATCGATCTCACTGCATCGACCTCGCGATACTCGCGATGCCAAAGACCGCGAACGGCTGCCATCAGCCCTTCTTGCTTCTGGTAGACTCGATAAGATTTCGATAGTTTTTCAATCTCGATGATAGCCATAGCCATCGGATTATAAGTAGCCAATCAACAATCGCACAGCGGCAGCGCGCAGAGCCTAACAATGAGCTTCGGAATTCGCATCGGACTTGGTCACGATACACATCGGATTGAATCGGGGGGACCGCTGCGACTGGGCGGAATGGACGTGGACGTTGATTTTCATTTGGTAGGCCACAGCGACGCCGACGTGCTGCTGCACGCCATCACCGACAGCCTGTTGGGAGCGGCCAACTTGGGGGATATTGGCGAATTATTTCCAGATACCGCATCGGAGAACAAGGGCCGGGACTCTGCTGAGATGTTATCCCTGGCGGCTACAAAGGTATATTCCGCGGGGTGGCAAATTGCGAATTTGGATTGTGTCCTGCTGGCCGAACGTCCGAAAATATTGCCTCTCAAACGCTCTATCTGTTTGCGTATTTCCCAAATCCTGAACGTTGATGTCGACCAAATCAGCCTCAAGGGCAAAACGGGTGAGCGCACGGGAGATGTCGGAGAAGGTAGAATCATGCAAGCCATCGCAACCTGTTTACTAGTGAATCGCAACTTGTTTGCTCGTGAATCGCCCATCGCTTCACGTGAATGATCGGTGAGCAAAGCACTCTCAATTCTCTCAAGAACTGACCAGATTCTCTGATCCAGAGATTATTTGGAGACTCACTACCATAACGGAGAACGGATTCGAGAAACTAGACTTAGCTGCACTCATGAGTCAGTTGGCGGAATTGCAACAACCTCACTGAAATTGCCAAGTTTGTTGGATGTTCACCTACGAAGAACGCAAATGCGCTTACGCTTGGCCCCAACCGAGTCTTGCTCCAGAGACCCAATTGGGTATGAGGGGAGTCAATGGAATTTGAACCAGTACGTGGGGTCAAATTCGCTAGTAGGCTTAGACCCGAGCGGTAATTTCGAATACGAAACGGGCGATCCTACTCTTGAAATTACCGAAACGGATAAGAAGCTCTGCGATCAATTCTGTCGAGCTCAAGGTCAGATCGTAGACACAATATTTAAAACGAAGCAAACGACTTTGATATTAGGCTGCTGGCGGCACAACCAGTTTTTTCGAACCTGCGTTTGCAAAGATGTTCCAAGGCCTAAGGTGGGAAAGTGCGAGTTTTATAAGGCGTGGTGTAATTGGGGAAACGATAGACCTCCTGATGATCCAGGTCAAGGATGGAAGCGAAACGCACCTTGTTTGGCTTGCTATGACGATTGCGTTAAGGAAAAACAGCGCGCGGAAAAAACAGCGCGCGGACACAGCAGTCTGATAGGTAAATTTCTTTAGAAAAGTGGGGTATTTCCTGTAAGCTCTAGTCGGTCTCTCCGTCTTCCTAATAGCACGCGCGGACAGTCTGAAGTTATGCGAGACGCTGTAGATATCAATGCTTAGTCCGAGAGTTCGAAATGGTGTTGCATCGTCTTGTCGCGGCCCGGTGACGCTTGGGTTACGGGCGATTGCCTGCTATAATTCGGGCTTTCTGCTGGAGTGTTTAAGAATGTCGCTGGGCGCGTGGGCTAAGTCCAAGACTGCGTGTCACTTGGCGATAGCCAGTTACGCCGTCGACGTTCGGTTGGTGTCTTACGCTGTCCCCGATTCCGCTGCCACCCGCGTATTCGCTCGGTAACACAGATTGTTTTTGTTCGTCGAGGATTGCTCGATCGCATGTTTATTCCTGCAAGCTGAGTTATAATAAGGAAGTCTATTAAGAAAAAACCGAGGTCGGGTCATCATGAATCCCATCACTGGCACAGTTAGAAATGGCAAGATTGAAATTCCGGCTCCTTCCGGTCTGATAGAGGGAACCGAGGTGCTTGTATGGCTTGAAAGAAATTCTTCTGCGGTGGACGAGTCAGACAAAATGGGTGCAACTGAAGTTGAACGCGTGCTACTGGCGATGGAAGAGGTGCGGCCGTTCGTCATGACTGAGGACGAGCGGGCAGAGTGGCAGCAAGCAATCGAAGATCGCGGCAAGTTCGATCAAACGACATTTGATAGTCGGGTTCGAAAACTGCAGAGCCATTGGGAATGAGCAAGGTCATTTTGGATAGCGGCATCTTAAGCGCGTACATGAATCGCGTACCTGCAGTGTTTGATGAATTGAAGGAACGAGCATCGCGAGGGATCCGTATTGGAACATGTACGCCGATCCTCGCTGAGATTTCGTTCGGAATTGAATTGAGTGCTAGTCGAGATCGGAATTTCGAGATTCTCAAGCGCAACTTAACGTCTCTGAGTCTATGGCCGTTTGATAAAGCAGCTGCGTTAACTTATGGCAAACTAGCGGCGCACCTTAGGCGGTCCGGACGGCCGATGCAAACTGTGGACATGATGCTCGCCGCAGTGGCTCTAAATCTGGGCGACTGTGTCGTCATCACCACCGATACTGATTTGGAAGCCATTCCTGAGCTGGTCGTTGAACGTTGGTAGCAAGAGCTGATCATGGCTGGGATTACCAAGATGCAATCATCAGTCCTGCAGGTGTCCTAGAGTACATGCTGAACGCGTACAGTCACAGTTGCCATGGGCGTTGATGGCCGCGGTGGCTGGATGCCCCAGACAGAAAAGAAGAGACTTCGCTGAAGTACGGATACGACATTTCAACAGGCCCAGTCGCCGCACATCGGTTACAATTTCGGCATGGTAGCTCTCACCAGCATATCTGCAAATTTCCTCCAACGCCCTCTACGCGTGCGCGCGCAGGATCATAGATATAGATTGGGTGCAGCGCTTTGTTCTAAGTCCAGTGGTCCAGCCAGCTTGCGCAGAACTATCTAGGAGAAAACAAAGGTGTCAGAGAAAACAAAGGTGTCAGGACTCAATACCATGTCGTTACCTCTCCGTTTGAGGAATCGAAGGGACACCCAAACTCTGTTGACAGCAACGACCGCGCGGTAGTGATTCGTTACCACTGATCTTGTTCGCGGTCGCAACTTCTTGACGGCTTGGGTTCTGGCAGCGGCGAGATGTTGAGCTTTTCCGCGAGTGACGATGACCGAGACGCAATCATGTTTTCGGCTGGGGTTTGTAAGACGTGC
>JBGSTP010000183.1:0-20337 GCA_041736515.1 Pirellulaceae bacterium | reverse complement strand
ATCGATTTTATTATCTGCATTCGAATCTACCGACTGCCACGTCGCATCGTTCCAGGCGAACCATTGTTCTCGAGCGAGTTCCGCCAGGAACGTGTAGTGGCGGATGATATCCACCGCGAACTTTCGGTGCGTCTTCTTGTTCTTCTCAACCGAACTGTCTGTCGCATTCTCCCAGACCATTAACGTAGTAGTGCGCAAGAGGCTCGATTGATTCGACGCTGGCGATTGCATATTCATGTCGGGCCGGTTGGCAACTTCAGCTCGCGAAATCACTCCATCAGCATTGACGTCTTGTTGTTGAACTGTCGCAATGAGGTTCTCGCGTTCGCGAGTGTCCAGTGAATAGTCCTGGTTCAAATCGCTTTTACCCCAAGGCGAAAGTTCGCTTGTCTGCGGCAGCTCATGCCCCACATCGCTCACTTGCAACGGCTTGGATCGCGCTAGCCCTCGCGATAGGAACGCAGGTAACTCATCCAAGCTCACGAGGCCGTCGCGCTGAGTATCGTACATGCTGATGAGTTGTTCTTTCTGCTCCGATTCGGCAACCAGATTCCCCAGCCAACCCGACTGTACCAGAGGCATTTCCAGCAGTTCCTCCCAAGTCACTTCAGCCGTCGGCGATGCAGTGCCCGCGATCAACGCAGGTACCAGCTCCGATGCAATCCGTGCTTGGAGCTCATTCGTCGCTTCCATTAAGTCCTGTTGACCAATACTGGCGGACAAATCAATCACAGTGGGCCCGGCTTCTCCCAGCACAATCAGTCGCTGCTTTGTCCAGTTACCCGTTGGCTCCCAAATAGCAACCTCGGGAGCCGTCGTTTGCTTCACTTCAGCGGCATCTTCGACAATAGGCTGCTTTTCCAACTGGCTTTCAGGCTGCTTGGGTGCAGGCTGGGGCTGTTTCGCGCTAGCTGCAGGCCTGTTGGTCGGGGCGCGTCGAACGTCGCAACCCAGGTGTGAACTTTCGGAAATGGCAATAGCGAACAGCAAGACTGTCTTCGCGATATCCGAACTGTGACGGCTGGACCTAAAAATTGTCATCACACTCCGCCTCGGTGAGGGCCCACAACACTAATCACAAACCAGTTTAGCCGAATCGTTATCGGCAGGAATTACGGTTCTTGCTTTGCCTGCGAACAATGCAATCTCGACATGAAAACGTTGCATTTTGCTCATGCGGTATCGCCCTACAGGCCAGGGATTCGATCCGCACGGAAAATTTCAGCAATTTGAAGGATCTTCAATCGTGAGAAATCAACATCGCTTCATGGTTAGAGTCAGCCAGAATTCCCTAATCGGCTTACTGCGGAAGACGATTGTACCACTCTAAATCGGTGAACACCAACGTGCCCCCCGCCACTAGCCTTTCACGCCTAAATGCGGGTTTAGCAGCTATTGCTCGCTTTACTTCTAAGTACGAGAATATCGCAACGAGATTTTCCTAATTCTGATTTACGGTTGTTGGGTTCAGGTTTTATTCTTTTCCAAAAGGGAATATGCGATGACTCGCAAGAGTGGCTTTACGTTAGTCGAATTGTTGGTCGTAATTGCAATTATCGGAATTCTGGTGGGTTTGTTGTTGCCAGCAGTCCAGGCAGCGCGCGAGGCTGCCAGACGGATGCAGTGTTCGAACAATTTGAAACAGCTTGGACTGGCGAACTTGAACTATGAGTCGGCCCATAAAAAGTTTCCTCCGGGCCGCTTCGATCCCGATTATACCGTCAGCGGAGTCGTCCAGAAGAGTTACACCAGCTACCCGAACACGCTGCCCGCGGGGGCCCAAACAGGGTTTCGGTCGGTACATATTTTTCTGTTGCCTTTCCTAGAGCAAGGAAACATTTATAACCTGATCGATTTCTCTAAGCCAACAGCTGTTCGTATGACAACCGGCGGCGGCGTAACTCCGGTCAACGCGAACTATCAAGCCTATGCCAATGCGGCTGGATTGTTCCTCTGCCCGTCATGTCCCAATACCGGTAAAATCATCACTGAGAATAATTACCGATACAACTTCGGAGGTTCGACGCCCTTTGGTGGAGCCCGCGGGTCGGATGCAAACGATGTTACTGGAGCTACTTCGACTGGTGGATTTTCCTGCAAGGGAAATGGAGCGTTTACTATCGGGACGGCACTTGGTGTGGGAGCCTTCACCGATGGGCTGTCGAATACGGTATTCTTTTCTGAGCGTACTAAAGGTAGTGGGGCCAATCTAGCTAGTGCATTGCCCACTCTGGCGGATATCACCAACATGTCCAGCAGGCCACAAGGGTTGGTTGACGCGGATACCATGTTTTCCGCCTGCGGTTCAATGGCTCCGAGTTTGAACGGTGGCTTTAATTTCAACTCAGCAGGACGTTGGCTTGATGGTACCGACTTTTCAAATGGTTGGCCGTTTGGATTTTATTCTTCCACGATGTACAACCACGTCGCACCACCGAATTGGAAGAGCATCGATTGCGGTACCCGGAGCGCAATCCCAGACGCGCCCGGTGAGCACGCAATTGTTTCCGCCCGCAGTTTTCACACTGGTGGTGTCAACGTCTCGATGGGGGACGGTTCCGTTCAATTTGTGAGCGACAGCGTCAATTTGCAAATTTGGCGCGCCGTTGGAACTCGCGCGCAAGGCGAAGTGGCAAACATTGTCGAGTAATCTTCTTCACTCATTGATTTATCACAGGTTGACTGCCATGCGTCGATTTTTAACTCTCGGCTGGCTATGCATGGCTTTGCTGGGCTTGTCGCTGGGTTGCAGCGGCAGCATGTCTGCCAGCCAAGTTCAAACTGCTCAGGTGCTGTTCGACGAAGCCTTTGTCAGTGAAAGTAATGCCAAGACGGAAGAGGCTTTCGCCAAGATTGAGGCGGCAATGACTCAAGGGGGGCTGCGCCCGGATCAGCTCGCCGAAGCATATTTGCTCAGAGCCCGCTGCCATTCGGCCAGCGGAAATCTAGATTCCGCATTGGCGGACTTGGAGATGGCGGAACAAGGTGCGCCCAACCCGAGCATTTGGCATTTCAGCCGCGGCATCTATTTTTCAGCCAAAGGTGAAGCGACCAAATCGAAATCCGAATTCGCTTTGGCCCGCAAATTGGATCCATCGCTTAAAATACCCAAGTAGGCATTACATTGTAGCCACCTCAAGCGGTGGAGCCGAATAGCCTGAAGACCAGTCCTCCGTCTGGCGACAGCGGCTACGTTGAGAAGATGTAGCCACCTGCTGCCAAGCGGTGGAGCCGATAACAGCCTGAAGACCAGTCCACCGTCTGGCGAAAGTGGCTACGTTAAGAAGATGTAGCCACCTGCTGCCAAGCGGTGGAGCCGATAACAGCCTGAAGACAAATCACCGCATCGCTCGATGGAGTTACTTCATTCAATGACCGCACCCAACAACGTCTTTTGTGGCTGTATACCTGCGCTGATGACCCCCTGTTCGCGCGATGGTAAGCCTGATTTCGAAGCATTGGTGCGTAAAGGTTGCGAACTAGTTGAATTGGGAATGCGCGGGGTGGTTTACTGTGGCTCCATGGGTGATTGGCCGCTACTGGCCGAAGAGCAACGGCAGCAGGGAGTTGCCGAACTGTGCGCCGCAGGTGTGCCGGTAGTTGTAGGTACCGGTGCGCAAAACACGAAGTTCGCGGCCGCACATGCTGCGCATGCTCGCGAAGTCGGAGCCGCAGGGTTGATGGTAATTCCGCGAGTTCTTTCGCGTGGAACGGCGCCGGCCGCACAGCTCGACCATTTTTCGCAAGTCCTTTCGGCTGGCGGAGATCTACCGGCGGTAATCTACAATAGCCCCTACTATGGTTTCGAAACCAAGGCCGATCTGTTTTTCGAACTACGCCGCCACCATAACAACTTAGTTGGCTTCAAGGAATTTGGGGGGGCATCGTCCCTGAGCTACGCGGCGGAACACATTACCAGTGGCGATCCCAATCTGACTTTAATGGTCGGCGTCGATACCCAAGTATTTCATGGATTCGTAAACTGCGGGGCGCGCGGAGCAATAACCGGAGTCGGCAATGCGTTGCCCCGTGAGATTCTGCGACTCGTCGAACTTTGCCAACTAGCTGCCGCTGGCGATTCAGAAGCGAGACAACTTGCGCTGCAGTTGGACGCCGCCCTGGCTGTGCTCTCCAAATTCGACGATGGACCAGATCTGGTCCTGTACTACAAATCCCTGATGGTTTTCGAAGGCAATCCGGAGTACGAGCACCACTTTAACCCCGGAGACAGGCTGTCGTCAAGTCAAGCAGCATTCGTTCATAAACACTGGCAACAGTTCCGCCATTGGTGGAGCCATTGGCCTGCTGCCAGTTTCTAGGCATCGATCCAGAAAGGTGTTTGCCAGAACTACTTTTGACTTTTGGCCCATGCTTCGTAGCGACCGCGATAACCGTAGCCAAAGTAGTCGATAGAGAATTCGTTTTGCACTTTATACTTCTTAAAAATTTTTACGATTTCTTTATCGCTCCAGGCTGCCAATGAATCATGCCGAGCCTGTACCATCCGCTCCCACAATATGGATTTTTGCTCCTCGGTCATTTCTGGGACCATGGAAACGTATGCATCGTATGTGCGCTTCGCACCTGGGGAGCGCGTAATCTGGTCCAGCAGTTGGGTGGTTGCTTTAGCACCAATCAACTGCTGCAGTTGTTCGAACACATGGTAGATTTGCGGTGCAAACTCGGCATAGATTGGATCGATCTGCTCCGTCATGATAGCCAGCGCCCGATGTTCATCCTTCTGCTTGCCGCCGCTGGTGTCGCGGGCTGTATCCCAGGCCTTCCACGCTTTATCCAATCTCGCGTCGGCCTGCTGGTGCCAAGCCCACACTCTGCCGAAGTGCTCTGAAATCAACTGGGCGGTTGCGAGAGTCTTGGACTCGTCGCCAAGCCCCAACTGCTCGGCGAGTCTCTTGCCTTTGCTGTGCACATCACGTTGGATTTCATCCGGCAATTGCATCGTCCACCACTCCGGTGTTTGGCCGCGATCAATCGCGGCCTGCGCCTTCACCGCCACCACCGCCGCGCTTTCCGCAGTAGCCGTTTGCATGATCAACAGCCACAGGCTAAGCGAGCCAAGGCTACTTTGAAATAAAGTAAGAGACTGCATTTCAGGACTCTGCTGTGAAAAACAACATGAATTACGGAACAACATCAACGATAACTCGCTCATAGCGCGTTAGCGCCGGCGTGCCGCGATCGGTGACCGCTAAAATGATATGCATTGTTCCTGTGCCAGGCTGCATGACCCGCGAGTTTGGAATAGTGAAGGATGCCTGCTGCTTGTCGAAATCCGCAATTACTAGTGGCTGACCAGTTCGTCCGTTGGAGGTCGTGAAGCTGCCAACTTCGCCGTAGTAAAACCATTCGTAGGAAAGTTCGTCGCCATCAGGATCGCTTGTTCCAGCCGCACTGAGCTGAATTAGGTCGCCTTGACGCGCTGATAACTCCGCTGCATGTGCGAGTTTTACAACTGGTGGATGGTTGGCTTCGGAGTAGGTTTTCGTCGTCCAGTCAATGCGTGCGGCAAAGTCATTTTGATAGGCGGAACGCCAACGCCATATCGTCGCGTGATTCGAGGTATGCCAATTCCCATCAAATCCTTTCACTTCATCGACTGCGTTCGTCCAGAATGGCCGTGTCTCAGGTTCCTGGAACCATTTCTGCATGCGGGGCGTATAAAACTCGTAGCGTCCTCCCCACCCACCCCAATCCGGATTCTCCGGTGAATTTAGACCGTTGGCTACCAGTCCGAGAAAACTAGGTGTATCGCCTTCCATCAGAAACTCTGTGTGCGGATGCTGCGCGCCCAAGGGGCCCTTGTTCTTGCGGATGTGCGTGTCGAGCCACTCGTTGCTGACGATACTAAAGTCTGCACCGGTGAATCTAGCATGGAATTGATCGCCGCTAATTCCACTCCAGGTCGCATAGTGATAGGCACCACCAGCGTGGATACCAGGACTCGCAATGTAAAAAAGTTGCGGGAAATTCTTGCGTATCCAAGGTCCGCTATCGTCCTGATCCGAGATTGTGTAAACGCGCAGCTTAGCGACAAACGTTGCGAGCTCTGCCGGCGATCTAGTCGCTCGTACTTTCCACAACGCTTGCGCTAAAACGTTGGGTCCTCCCCATACCGGTACCCAGATTGGCCGCGCGTCGTCGCTGTCTACCGCTGCTATCAGCAACTCGGAACCCGTGGAGTCTTGCCCTTCACCAACGGCGTTCATGCCGTAGTCGGGTCGACCTTCACAGATTTTTGACAGCAGATACTCCTCGGTTGGATAGCCTGCTTCATGCAGCAGTAAGTTTTCACGAACTTGGCCGTAGGACTTGACAATTTCTCGAATTCGCCAAGCAGCGGTCTTGTTTTTTTGGTGAATCGAGGTTGTGGCTACCAAGCCCTCAATGTCAAACTGATTGGTATACGTCAGGAAGCGAACCATCGACTGCGCATCATCGGGTTCGTTCTCGATATCGGTTAACACAAAGACACGCTGCTTGGCTTCCTCGGCAATGGATCCTGTGCCCAACAGGACAAACACAAGCCACAGGGTAAAACAGGATTGGGGCAAACAGGCTTGGCGTCTCATTACTTGTAACTCCACGGTTCAATAATCGTTCTGATCTCGACTCAGGCTGCGTCTAATTTTCTTTTGTTTTGCAACGATCCATCCGTGCAGCGAAATCATTTAGAAAGTCTTCACGCCATTGGTTCACACTTCTCGCCCCGGGGTGGATGCCCTCCGCCAATTCTGGGTTGGGATCGTCAGCCCACCAATTTTCATGTCGTTTCGAGGGCACCTTGGTGCGTTCGAGCGAGGGAGGAACTGCGTTGAACTTTCCCGACCTACCGTTCAAATCTGCAGAGTCACTGATGACGACATAGGACCATAACTTGGCATCGCGAGGCGAGAAGCGGAATCGCAACACGGTACCTTCGTTGGTACCAATCGAGGCGGGGACGCCTTGGTCAAAAATCATTTTAGAAGTGTGGTGAGACGAGTATCCCGCCGGTACGGGTAGCGCAAACTCTGTAACTCCAAAGACCTCCGACTGATCGTCAGCCTGTGTCAGCCGATCAAAGCATGTTTTGCGGCCATCCCAAACTCGTACGTATTGGCCTCCCCAACTTGGCTGCGATGGGTCCGTGGAGACGCCTCGCAACAATCTGGCGATCGAAGGTGTATCTCCCATTTTGATATCGGCTTTGGCTTGCACAAAAACGTCGCCAAGAGCGCCATGGCCTGCAATGTGCGACGACACAAAAGCATAGTTGCTCAGTTCGCCACTCTGATTTCCACCGACAAACCAACCGCGGTAGGTCGCGTTGGATTCGATGATCCAGAGCGCCGGATGATTCTGTTCGATGTAATTGTAGGCGTTGACACTCCATTTTTTATTGGGGCCTCCAATCCAAAAGACACGCAGTTTGGGGAGAATGTCTGGTGCGTCATGCAGTGCTTGAGCCAAATCTTCCATGCCGCCCCACACCAGCACCTGTAACGGTCGAGGGTCGTCGCGGCGGGCACACTCAATAATCCATTGAGATCCTTCGCTGCTCGTGCCCAAACCCGTTGCATCCGACAATTCGACTGCCCCCTGTTTTGTCATGTCACGCAGGTTCTGCGGCAAAGGGTAGTGTTCCGAGTGCAATTTCAGACTCAAGAAATCCCGCTCGTACGCATCGATGACTTGCAGTATGTGTTGTTTGCGTCCCTCTCCATAGGGCGACGAAATCAAGCCTTCCAGATCAATGACGTCAGCATAAACTAGCAGATGCACCATGGACTGCACGTCGTCCGGATCGGTCCCGCCGATGTCAGTCGACACAAGCACACGTGGTCGATTCCCCGCTAATGCACCATCCTCTGCCGACGCTTCGAACGCCCCCAACACCACGCAGGCACCTACGACGAGCATCGCTAGCCTTACCAAGAAGGCTGTACTGTAAACAAAGCTATGAAGCCTTTTGTCCACATCGAGAGAATCCCGAAGGCCGTACATGTCGTTTTCCGCGAGAAGTAGTTCGGAGGGATGGGGTATAAGAGAAGTTCGCTTGCAGGGCAAGTTACTCAACCTATTAGAGCCAACTCACAGTCAAGTTCCGGTTGGATTCTGGACTAAATTGTGCCTATTCTGACATGCTCCGGCAGCTGGGTTAGCGAAGGCAAGGTGCAATATCGAGGTTCGGCGGATAAAGTAGTGAGGGCTATCGCAATTCAGTCTGCCAACAAGCGCAGGTTGCCGCGCAGCCAGCTTGCAAGGTACTGCGCAATTGTCCGTGACTTGCCAACGAAAACGGCATCCACGGTTGTCCCAGGCAAGCCGCGCAGTTCCTTAGGCAGTTTTACGATTGCTGCGAACTGCGAAGATCTGAATTCTGCATTGCCTGTAGTCGACTGTGGAATCGATGCTAGCGCCGCGGCGTGCCAAGGTGACGAGAGATCTTCAACTCGAATGATCGATTCGACGGTTAGATCGGTAACAACTTGGTTGCGCTCTGGCAAACGAATGCGAACTGGGGTCTGGGAAGCTACGCAATCCAGTTGTTCTTCCGTCAGCGGAATGACTGCGATGCTTTCATCGCTACAGACGCTAGCCAGCAGTGTGCCCTGGGCCACCACACGGCCAATTTGCTGTGCCTCGCACCAATGCGGCGGGGAATGTTCCTCTTCCGCCCCAGTGGCGGGTGCGGCAGCCATTGCAACTAAGCGTCCATTGATTGGGGCGCGCAGGGATAATGCATCGAACTCCGACTTTGCATTCTCGAGCCAGCTTTCAGCCACCTCAAGCTGATTTGCAGAGAATCGCAAGTCGACTTCTTGGGCACGCATATCCAAG
The DNA here is from genome assembly GCA_041736515.1 of Pirellulaceae bacterium. Classification (GTDB taxonomy): domain Bacteria; phylum Planctomycetota; class Planctomycetia; order Pirellulales; family Pirellulaceae; genus Aureliella. Next base: position 11,496 of record JBGSTP010000183.1, on the reverse strand, counting down.
CGCCTGGTATTTGCTTCCAGTCGAATTGCGGCAACTTCGGCAGCCTGTTGGTAGCCCACGAGTCGAATCGAGAGTTGTTGGTCGTCCATTTGAAACAGCACTTCACCGGCCCTGACCATTTGTCCGTCGTGCGCCGAGAGCGCTTGCAATCGCGAGGTAGCGGTTGCATAAACCCCCTGCGACTCCAACGGTTGAAGCCAACCAACGGCCAAGCGTCGGCTGGGAAGTGGAATGATCGTTACCAATAGAACAATCAACGTTGCGATGATGGATAGTCGTGCGCGGCGGCCATGTTTCCGCGCGTTACTTACTGCCCTTGTGAAGAACTTCATCACCGGTACCCCCCACCACGAAACGAGAATTGCAGCTGCCAAGAATCGGCCAAACCACTGAAGATTCCAACCAGAGTAAATTGCCACCAAAATCGATGCGATTGTCAGCGACAAACTAGCTCGGTAAACCCAGCCAGCTAGGCTGAAAAGCAGCAGCAGTCTTTGGTGTGGTACTCGGTAACTCTGCCGAGCCGCGACGGCTCCTAACAGGCAGCCATCGATCCAAGTCGCTGCAATGCTGTCAGCTTTCGAGCGCAGGTTCACCTCGTCCAGCCAATCAGCCAGGATGTAGTAACCATCGAAGCGCATTAGCGGATTGGCGTTAATCAACAGCGTACTGATCGAACACACAATCATTGTCTGCAACGCCAATGTATTCATCCAACTATCGACTGTTGCCAACCAAATCCAGGCCGCGATTGTCGCTATGACCAACTCCACATACATTCCCGCAGAGGCTACTGCTGCACGCTGCCATCGAAAGGGCAATTGCCAGCTTTCAGACACATCGCAGTAAACACAGGGAGCACCCAAGATGACAAACATGCCGATATCTGGGCAGCGAATTCCGAATCGTTTGCATACGAGAGCATGCCCCAATTCATGCAAGGCGCGCGTCACTACAAACACGAAGAATAGCATGCCACCGGTTGCGGGATGCAGAATCCAATCCAACGATAGGGACTGGAGCGAGAGTCGCTTAAACTCGAAAAGCACCAAGAGCGTGGTCAACAATGCTGCTAACAACCAGAATTTCACTGCAAGTAAACTGAATAGCACGCCACAACTTGGAGCGATCCTGGCTAGCCAGCGATCCGGCTGTATGCCACGAATCTGCCATACGACTGTGCTGCCAAGCCAGCCTTGTAGGGCTCCACTAGCTGATTCACGATCCTCCTTGAGGCGTGGTGCGGTCCATAACAATCCATTGCGCAGAAAAGTCTGTAAGCTGGCGCATACCTGGTCGTCCGAAAGCCTCAGGTCGACAAACTCGTCTCGCAGCTTTCGCAGTAACTGAGCGACAGTCGTTTTCCCATCGGGACGCGTGAGCAACCAATGCTCGATTAGACCGATTCGATAACTCTGGCGAGTAATTGGGTCCAGCACATTCCACCGCGTTCCGTCCGACTTCTGAAAACACAGATCAAGCCGACGCCGCAGGCAGGCTTGCGATTGGACCATCGGCCCCGGGGTGGGCAAGGGCTTACTGCTGAAGCTAGACAAGTTGAACCAAGTCTGTATGTGAAGTCCGTGTTGACTGGCACTTTGTTCCACTTGGAAATCCGCAGCTGAAGTATTGGACGAGCCAACGAGGCTTTGTTTATGGCTCGGGTTGGAATCGTTCGCGCCCAACGCCAGAGAAATCGAGTGGAAACCACTGCTCGCGTAGTCTCACCACATCATTTTTACGCGGGAACTGATCGCCCAATAGGCATCGCGAATCACGAGCCAGCAGAGCGAAATCTTACCGCAGTCAACGACTGCCCTGGCTATTGCCCCATCCTGCTTTAAGGGCAGTGCTGTGGCATCAATGATAGAGGCTTCGGTGCGAACAATGCGTTCTGCTGGTGACAAAGCGTTTCCCGTTTGTACGGTCACCTGTGGGGCCATCGTTGCCGCATGTGCCTGCAGAATCGTGTCGGGATGGCTCGACAACGAAAAACTCACTGGCAGTGTACCACTCGCTGCTTTGCTCATTGCATCCGCAACAATTCCAGCTCGATAATCTGGTACGGCGAGATGTAGTCGCCATTTGTCATTCGGATCGAAGGTACTTGCCAGCAGTTGTCCGGCCTGGACTGGATGGTTTAACATGCGATTTCTTAAATCCCAAGTCGAGACAGAACCGCTTTGCCGCGCTGTAATGGTGAGCTCGGTTAACCGAGCTGTGGTCTCGGCGATTTGCCTTTCTAAGGAACTTCGCATTGTTTCCAACTCGCGTTGCTCGTAGTCGAGCTGGTTGGCTTCAAAGGCGCTCAAATCGCCGCGTCGAATGAGCCGACCGGCCGTTTCGGTTATTTGATCCTGTGTCTTCTTTAACTCGAGCTCCAAGTCCATGGCACGCGACTCAAGCTCATGACTCGTAATCTGCATCAACACGGTTCCAGTCTCGACCGGCTCTCCTTCGTCTATATTTACTGTAGTTACTATGCCCGCCATAGGAGCATAGTACATCTGCTTGCTCGATGGTTCGAGCGTAGCGGTAACCGAAATTTGTTGCGGCACTGGGAACATGGCGACAGCCAATAGCAGACCAATCAAGGCGGCTCGCAGAATCCAGGCTTGCACTATCCAGGCTGTTCCAGCGACGCCGGCTTTTCGGGCCTTGGGCGTGCCAAATACGAATCGCCGGAGCCAGGGCAGCGGTGCGCTGGCAAAATTTGACGAAACCGATAGCAATGCTCCTAGTGCTATTAGGAATCTTCTGTCGCTCGAAGTTTGGTCGCTCAACCCTGCGTGGAATTTCGAGGGAGCGTCTTCAAAGCCAACAATTGCTGCAAAGTCGCGGTCATCGTCCAATGCTATGCAGAGCAATTTCCTGCAGCCGATCGCCATGCAGAGCTGGTCCACGTGCTGTTGTACTGAGTTTATTGGTGGTCCGTTTGGCGCGAGCTGGCTTGCAGAAGAACGGTCCCTGGTTGCGTCGCTACGGCGATCTGTGGCTGCAAACCACTGCGGTCGTTTGAATAGATCTGTTTCACTACCGCGAATTAGACCTCGTTGCAACAATTGTGCTGCAAGCACCGACTCGCTTCGAGGATCGAAGTTCTGTGCACCGCTGACAGCGATAACACGCCAGCGGAGAGCACTGTTGAGCACGAATACTCGGTCCGCCGAAAGCAGGTCCGAAACTGCATTCGCCGCCAACGTGCGTTTGAAACGCGAATTCTTTGCTCCGGCAATCGAAGTCAGCCAATTTTCGATGTAGCCGAGTCGTTCGCTATTCTGCTTAAGCTCACGCAAGTTTTGGCGCCGAAGGTAGTCGGCCAAGAGATCTGCCATTTGTGCGACAAATCGCAGATATCCTCGTTGCGCCGCCGGACCACCACCGGATCTCTGAATGACTTCCAATAGGAATTCGACGTCGTCCTGGACGCGAACCGGGACGATTATCAAATTATCCGGTAAAGGGTTTTTGGGGCGATCGCATTCCAGCGTAACTGTGCTCGGCGGAACCAGAATCGGTTGCCCCTCGGATGCTACGCAGCGCAGAATGCGCATGTGGTTAGCGCGATGATCCTCCAGTACTGAGTCGGGAATGCTCTCGGGCAACTGTGGTGTTATAGAGCTGGTTGCATTTAGCGGGTCGCCGAGCAGCTCATTCGGAAACGCATGGCGCGCAATTAACTCAACTGGCCCCTCGACTCGATAGCTCCAAACGCCAGCTCCCCTGGCCCCCATCGCCACACACAGTCTCGGTAGAAACGCCTCGTAGAACTCAGTTGACTCCAGCGGAGTGCTGGCCAAATGAGCAATTTCCGCAGCCAACGCCCGGATTTCAGATTTTGTGCTCTGCAACGCTTCCGAATCAAGGGACGCAATACCAGCCGCGGTTTGACCATCCGATTCCGCATTGGCAGAGTTGAAGCCTACAAAGGCACTGGTACCGCCGAACGCGGAGCTTGAATCGCTGGCTGATGCGTTCATTACTTTGGTCACTTATCTATCGACCATTGAACTCTTGCCACTGCAAATTAGGAACTTCATCGTTCAAGTCGCTGGCCCTGTTCGAAGCGCCGGAGTTGCCCACTGCGCTTCCGGTTGCTGCGGCCGCGCCGATTTCAATTCGTGGCGGCTCCGTATACTGATCGTAACTACCCTGAGCGAAGCTAGCTGTAACGACAGGCGCGGCTGTCAAGCTGCTGTTGCCGGATAAATTGGAACTGGAGAGGTTCGAAGCAGTTGGCGCAAAACTAGATGCGCCTATCACATTGGAACCGCTGGCCAGGTTGGTCGACGGAAATGCGCCGACTGCGGGCCGTAGTCCTGCGGCCGCTGTCTGATTGAATTGGTCGTTAGGCGAAATCGAAGAAGTACTACCATTGTTATAGTAAGCGTTGGGAACCTGAAACGTTCCCGTTCCTGGCGGCGGAACTCGTGTGGTGTTCTGCAGTGGAAATCCGCCGGACTGCCAGCTCTGGCAGCCGCTCAAGCAAACTCCGAGTAAAGATGCTGTAAGTGCGAAACGAGTTTTGGCAGCCATTTTATAGCTCCTCCGCGGTTTTAAAGTCTCTCCTGGCGGAGGTTAGCGATTTGCTTGAGCGGAGCAAAGGTCAGTTATTTGCTAGCGATGTTTCGCCAAACGCGATATATTCACTATAAGTCGATAAAACTTTCGAAGTACCGAGGTTCTATATACCGAGGGATGGCACAGTGAATTCGTTAAATACATTTGTTTTGGCAACTGTCCTCCTAAACGGCATGCCGTTCATTGAGTCGGTGCTTCACGCTCAAACGCCAACTTTGCACGCAGATCACGCGCGACTTGATACGCAACGCATAGTATCACGTATTGACCAGCTCTTGAACGAGCAACTGCTTCAAAGTGGTTGGCAGGCCGCGCCGCCGTGTTCCGATGCGGAATTCTTGCGTCGCGCGAGTCTGGATCTGACCGGAACCCCACCACCAGCCCAAGAGGTTGTGCAGTTCCTACGCGATCAAGACGTTGCAAAACGCGCGAAGCTCGTCGATCGATTATTGAATTCGCCTGAATGTGCCATGCACCTGTCAAATACTTGGTCAGCCTGGATGTTGCCTGAAAACGACAGTCCGTTCCAACAACTCGGCAGGCAAGGATTACAAACATGGCTCCGCAATCGATTTGCCGAAAATCTACGATACGATCGATTGGTCGCCGATTTGTTGGTGGCTACAGGACCGCCGCAGAGTGGGCCAACGGCGTTTTTCGTGTCGCTGGAAGGCAAGCCCGAAAAGATCGCTGCGAAAACTGCTCGTGTTTTCCTAGGTTTGCAACTCGATTGTGCCGAGTGTCATAACCATCCGTTCGACAAGTGGTCGCAGGAAGATTTTTGGGGGTTCGCTGCATACTTCGCCCAAATGTCAACCAATTCGGATGTCGAGATGATGCGAGCGGGCGAAGTAACGGATGTGATAGAGGGAGTGGTCTCCCTGCCAGGATCAGAACAAGTAATTGCACCTAGACCATTGGTTCGCACTGGGCTGAGCGGCCTGAGCTCTGGCACTCGGCGACAACAACTCACGCTGTGGCTGACAGCTCGCGAGAATCCGTTCGTCGCGCGAGCTGCTGTCAACCGCCTTTGGGCTCTATTGTTCGGGCGTGGCCTCATTGAACCTGTCGACGATATGCGGAATCTAGAAATGGCTTCTCACCCGCAGTTGTTGCAAGAACTGTCAGAATACTTCACAGAGTCAAATTATGATCTCAGGAATTTGCTGGCTGTGCTTGCCAAGACAGACAGCTACGGTAGGTCGGGTAAACATGAGAGTGGAATGCCTCCTGACGGTAGCTACGCCACCATGCCAGCCAAACCGCTCACCGAAACTCAGCTCACCGCTTCGCTCTCACGAGTTGCTCGACAGGTGGCTGGCGATGAAAGCGCTCAAACACAAGCCGTGCTAATGTCGCAACTTGGCAAGTTGCGTGGAGATGCCAGCGAGGCAAAACTGGGGATCGTCAGCGCATTGGTGGCCTTGCACGGCAATGTTTTCGACGATGTCTCTCGCGACGAAAAAAGTCGTTTACTCAAAGCGCTCGAAGCTCCGCATATGGATCAACGTCAGCAACTCCGTTGGATGTTCTTAGCCACGTTGTCCCGCGAGCCAAGCTTGGCGGAACAACAGGCCTTTTCAGAACTGATGCCGAGCAACGCTGATAACATTGAGACGCGAATGTGGCAAAGCGACCTCTTGTGGGCCCTAATTAACTCCACCGAATTTGCGATGACTCCCTAACTTAGGGCTGGCTGCATTGGTTGTGGCGGCAATACGGCTTGAATCTCCTTCGCTACATGCAGCAGCAGGTCCTCGCGGTATGCGGCTGCGGTCAGCTTGGCAACGCCAGGCATTGGCGTTGAGTTGGCTGGGTCACTTCCGCAAGCGACGACTACAGATGGATGGCCTGTCAAGTTAGTGAGCAACAGATCGTCGCCTCCGAGAAGTACGTCGACTTTCGATAGCTTTTGCTCTAATTCGACAATGAGCGGACTACGCAGCCGATTCGCCTGTAGGTATTGGATTGCAGGCGTGAATTGGGAGCGCAAGAATGTGCTCGTCCACTGGCCGTAATTAGCGCCGCGATCCTGACGAAAAGTTCCGTCAAAAACCGTTGCGGCCTCCGTACTCAATACGAAGTTCATCGCGCTAATGGGTATTTCGGTTTTCAAATCAATTTCAACGATTTCCGCGCCGCTGGACTTGAAGTACTCCAACACTTGTTGCTCTACAGCATTGAGTGGATCAGTTGTTAAACCAATGCGCAGCGAATTGACAGGGTGTTTCCGCGGCCACTGAAAACCACGATTGACAAGTGTTGGATCGCGTCCATCGGACCCCACTAGATTTGCAAACACGTACGCCAAATCTTCAGCGTAGCGCGCAATTGGACCAATTTTGTCCATCGACCACGCCAACGGCATACAACCAGCGCGACTCACGCGACCAAAGGTTGGACGTAGTCCGCTTGTTCGGCAGCGTCGCGTCGGCGAAACGATACTCCCCAACGTTTCCGATCCGAGCGCAAATGTCGCTAGCCCAGCAGCAACGGCGGCAGCACTACCAGCCGATGAGCCACTGCTTCCCTGCGATAAATTCCACGGGTTCTTGGTCATCCCTCCAAACCATTGATCACCCATGGCAAGAGCACCCAAGGTGACTTTGGCAAGCAGAACGGCGCCAGCATCCACCAATTTCTCTGCGACTGTGGCAACGCTGGTACGCACTTGGTCTTTGAACGGCTCGGCTCCCCAGGTTGTTTTCCAGGGTGGAACGGCGATCAAGTCCTTGGCAACCCAGGGAATGCCTTCCAATACATTGAACCCGGCACCATCTCGCGCCTGAGCACGCCTACGGTCTGAGGCATCCGCTTGCTCTAACGCATGCTCTTCCAGCAGCGTCACAATGCAATTGAGCGAAGGTGCATGTTTCTCAATGCGGCGCAAATAAACTTGCGTCAGCTCGCGGCTCGAGAGCTTCCGCGCTGCCAACAAGGAGGCTTGAGTGGCAATCGACGCAAAAGGCAGCTCGCTCTCGCTGGGTACTACGGGCTGCGGTTCTGCCAACCAGCCGCAGCGAACCTCTGCGACTGCACTGCCAGCTCTGCTAACCGGCTTAGCCTCCGCGAGGTGCGCGCGATCGTAATAGAAGTCTGGGCGAAATACGAGTGCCGGGGCTGTGTCAAAATCGACCACAGTTGCTCTCAAGTTCTCCGCATTGCGAAGGGCGCGCTCCATGCCAGACGCCACAATCGCGCGCTCTTCGTCAGTCAACTCCAAGCCGGCAATCCATTCGGCATTCGCAATCAATTTCTCATCGAAAACCAGCTTTTCTTCGACCTGAGCAACGAGAGCACGTTGAAACGATAACGAGCCTATGCCAATGGCGGAAAGCGAACCCAACAGAGTTCTTCTCGACAGGCATGGCGCGGAGGCTATGCTCCTGGGGCTATTCATTTGTGTAGGCTTTCTTTTGCGATTCCCATGCAGCAACCTGTTGATCGTCCTGCAACTGCCTAAAGAGCTCAATCACTCGATCAAATGATTCTAGCGTAAAAGATTTTTGCACTGGAGCGGGTATATCACTTTGACGTTTTATCAATTCGGCATGCGACTCCAACAATAGCTTTTGGGCTTGTTCCAATTCTCCAGTACCGGTCAAACAGCCTCCGAGGACACTTCGGGCATTGAACAATCTCCAGTCGTCGGGGATCAAGGCTTCGGCAAGTTGAACTGCTTCCGATGCAACTGTTTTCGCCACATCGTAGTTCTTTAAAGCGGCTTCAGCCGTTGCGAGATGCACAAGCATCCCACGAAATTCGATTCTTTTGGCACGCTCGTCGGTCTCTGCGAAGTGAGCACGGGTCGAACTTACAGCAGCGTGGAGCTGATCGCGAGCAAGCTGGTACTGTTTGGCGTTTAGTGCTGCAATGCCTAACGTGAATTGAGCTTGGGCAAGCTCGGGAGCACCCGCTGACAAAGTTGCTTGCATCATCTGTAACGCACGTTGGCCTACCTCGATCGACTTCTCGGGAGTATCGCTGGTACCGTAGGCGGATGCCAAATTTAAAAATGCATCCCAAGTGCTTGGAGAGTTCGGCCCGTGCGCTTGAAGTCTTAATTCTGCATGTTCTGCAAATGCAGAGATACCATCGTCGATGCGCCCAGCCATCAGATAGCTAAAGCCGAGGTTATACAGCGATGTCATGACTTCGATTGAGGTCGGCGCCAGGACCGAGCGACGCAGGTCCAAACACTCGCGTTTCAGTTCAATGGCACGATCAAACATTTGAGCTTGGTCGTAAACCGTCGCCATATTGTTGAGCGTAGTCAACGTATCGAGATGGGTTGGGCCCAAGACGAGCTTTCGTCCTTCGTATGCTTTGTTAAAGAGATCGAGAGATTCGGGCACTTTCTCGGCTTCAGACAATGCGTTTGCGTAGACGTCCAACGCATTAAGCGAATCAGGATGGTTGGCTGTCAATGTTTTCGATAAGCCCTTCCACGCTGTTTCGAGGGCGACAAGCCCATTCTCATAATCGGAAATCGCAATATAAGCTGCACCCAGATTCATGCGCGCTGTGAACGTCGTCGGATGGTCGCTGCCAACAGTGGATTCGAGTTGCCGCGTTGTTTTTTCGAGCAACGCGATAGCTTGCTCGGGTTGATGGGAGTCGGTCAGGAAGTTTGCGTAGTTATTTACAGTGATCAAGTAATTGGGGTGAACGGTTCCCAACACTTTTTCACTACTTGGCAGCAATATACCAAACATCTGCACGGCTCGTTGACGTTGTTCATCGTCTCCGTAGCGCAACGCGCCCACGAGATTGTTGAGAGCATTGACATACTGCGGGCTATCTTCTTTGTAGAGGGCACGAGTTGCTTCGAAGGCATGCTCGAAAATCTTGATAGCCTCGGGCAATCTGCCCGTGTTCTGCAACGTAATTGCAAGGTTATTCTCAGCCAAAATCGTATTATGGCTTTCGCTACCCTCCGTGTCACGAAACGCTTGAACGATTTGCTCTTGCAACTGGATTGCTTCCCTACTTTCGCCCAGTTCACGGAGGGTGGAGGATAGTTCATTGAGATTCACCAGGTACTGTTCGTCGGTTGGTCCGCGGTGTTCAAGCAGTTCGCGAACCTTCTGTTGATGAATCTTGGCTCGCTGATACTCTCCTAGCGTGTACCAAGTACGCCCGATACCAGAACGAGTCGACGCCTCCGCCTCTGGATTATCGATGAACAGCGTATCGATGACAGGCTCGGCAGCGCGGAGCGCTTCAACGACTGTGACATCGATGCCCAGCCCACCCTCCTGTCCTTGGGGACGCGCCGTCGCCAAAATATGATCAATGAGAAATTCGCTAAATGCGAGAGTGCTTGCCTGCGCACGATTGGCCAGCTCAGTGGCTGTTTCTGATTTCTGGCGGGCTTCTTCGGCTTGGATTCGTCGCGAGTTAGCTTCCTTCGCAGAAATCTCCGCCTGTTGTTGCGCGACGACCAACTCACTGTTCTTCTTGGTCAACTCCCGTTGCTTTGCGCTCAACATGGTAGTGAAAGCCGCTAGGCCCAGCGAGGAAACCAGCACAATTGCAGCGACTGTGGAAGTCAAAGCTGGATGGCGTCGGACCCAACGCAGCACAGCAACAAGAGGCGAGTCTTGTTGCGCCTTGAGTGGCTCGTCTGCCAGGTATCGCTCGAGGTCTTCGGCCAGTTGTCGCGGGCTGCCGTAACGAGACTGAGGTTCGCGGGACATTGCCTTTAGGCAAATTACGTCCAACGCCTTGGGAATACCCCTGTTGACTTCGCGCGGCGCAGGAAAATCGCCTTGTGAAACCATGCGTAGCACGCGCCCTACACCAATCTTCGTGTCGTTTTCATTCTTTCCGCCAACGTCGAATGCGGTTTGACCAGTTATCAAGTAGTACAGAGTTGCCCCAAGCGAATAGACATCGCTCAGCGTTCCGATTTTGTCCACCTGCCCAGCTGCTTGTTCCGGACTCATAAACGCCGGAGTACCAATCACACTCCCCAACTCCGTTGGCGCACTACCGCTGCCACTGCCCGGCTTGAATTTGACCTCGCCGCTTGCGGGCAGTTCGGAGGCAGGCAAATCCTCGCCATCAATGGTTTTGGCAAGCCCCCAATCGACAACCAAGGTCTCACCGAACGGGCCCAGCATGATGTTTTGCGGTTTCAAGTCGCGGTGCAAGATTCCACGACTGTGCGAATACTCGATGGCCTGGCAAACTGCGATGAAACGCCCGAGCAGAGCTCGCAATTCCAATACGCCGTTGCTATTGAGCGGATACGAAAATTTCTTGTGAAAGCTGTCGGTCGCCTCGCGCAGGCTTTCTCCCCGGATGAATCGCATAGCATAGTATGGTCTGCCGTCAGAGAACACGCCCATTCCGTAGACCGGTACGATGCCAGGGTGTTCCAATCCAGCCGTCACTTCTGCCTCAAGTACGAATCGCTGCCGAGCTAGCTTGTTGTCGGCATAATGCGACTGTATCTGCTTTAGAGCTACCTGTCGATGCAACTCTTTGTCCAGGGCTACCGACACCTCTCCCAAGCCGCCCTTGGCGTGAGGACGAATAATTCGAAATCTAACTCTTGGGTTGTCGTCGCCCGAAGAAAATAAGGTCTCATTCGCGTCGTTAGTTGGCTGCACGGGCTGCGAGATTCTAGTTCGAACGGCGGTCGTATCATTAGGAAGTATGGTACGCAGAGTCGTGCAAACGTCTTTGTCTGGAATCAGAGTCAGCTCAGCGCAAACAGAGTTCAACAGCTCTCGATCGACAATGTGACGCTCGATAACCTGCCGCAGTGGTTCATTTGCAGAAGCTGCTGGTGCGTACTTCGCAATCAATCCCGACAGCATTTCCTTGGTCTGCAAGTCAATCCATTTTTTCTCCAAAAAGAGATCTTCCAGCAAAACGCCTTTGTTAGCGGCCCATCCAACCATTGCG
>JBGSTP010000148.1:0-7753 GCA_041736515.1 Pirellulaceae bacterium | reverse complement strand
CCGCTTGTGATAGGAACGCGAGTTCTCAGAGAGTTCTCAGGGACACAGAGAGTTCTCAGGGTTGTGCGTACACCCTGTGTCCCCGTGCGTACACCCTTGGCAGCGAAGTGTACGCACAGGGACACAGCACTCCGCAGCCATTGCCGATAGATCCCAGGGTGCAGTGTCCCCCGAGTTCCAGCACTCACAGGGTGCAGTGTCCCCCGAGTTCCAGCACTCAGGGTGCAGTGTCCCCCGAGTTCCCATCCCCCGAGTTCCCAGAGCTTGGCGAGAAACAAGCGAGCCCTTGCTAAGTTTGGTCCAAATCGATAGCTTTGTGTTTTCGCAAATCCTATACAAAACGATTGACTTTGTTGAAATTCTCACGCTGGAAAACACATGCTATGATCGCCCAAGACAAGGCAGCCAGACTACCCGACGAGCAACGAATTGTGATGACTGCTGTGGGGCTGACCAGCCCCAACGGAAATGACTTGGAAACTCTTCGCGAAAGTCTGCTAAACAACCGCAGCGGAGTGCAGGATTATGAGATTCGGTATGTGGGTAAGACTCTAGCTGGAATCTGCGACTTCCCTGCAACTCAGTATCAGAGCAAGAAAGATGTGCGTCGCGGCACGCGCGCGGGAGCAGTGGGCATCTGGGCGGCCAACGAAGCGATCAAACGATCGGGGCTCGATTGGAATAAAGTAGAGAAATCGCGAGTCGGGATCTACATTGGAGTCACCGAACATGGCAACGTAGAAACCGAGAACGAAATCTATCAAATCAAAGGCTTCGACTACGACACGCAATTCTGGTCCCATCACCACAATCCGCGCACGGTCGCCAATAACCCGGCGGGTGAGGTCGCGCTGAACTTGGGAGTCACTGGTCCCCACTATACGATCGGTGCAGCCTGCGCAGCGGGTAACGCGGGTATAGTACAAGGTGTACAAATGCTACGTTTGGATGAATGCGACCTCGCGATCGCAGGTGGAGTTTCGGAAAGCATTCATACCTTTGGTATTTTTGCAAGTTTCAAGAGTCAAGGCGCTCTGGCAACCCACGAAGATCCATCCAGAGCCTGTCGCCCATTTGATCGAGATCGCAATGGAATAGTGGTTTCGGAGGGGGCCTGTTTGTACTTGCTGGAACGACTGAGCGATGCCAAGCGGCGCGGGGCCAATATCATTGCAGAGATAGTGTCGTACGCTATCAATACGGATGCGACGGACTTCGTATTGCCTAATCCAGAGCGGCAGGCACAATGCGTGGAACTTGCGCTGCGTCGGGCTGGTATTACAGCACAGGACATCGACATTGTGAGCACCCACGCCACGGGTACATCGAGTGGAGATGCACAAGAGTGTGAAGCGCTGCGAAAAGTTTTCGATGGCTGCACCAGCACATTCTTCAATAACACAAAGAGCTTTATCGGGCATACCATGGGCGCGGCGGGAGCGCTAGAGTTAGCTGGCAACTTGCCAAGCTTTCAAGACAACGTATGTCACGCCACAATCAATTTAGATAACCTCGACCCTGACTGTAGGATTGACGGTTTGGTAAGCAACCAACCGAGACAGCTAAATCGAGTGCGCTATATTCTTAACAATTCGTTCGGAATGCTGGGAATTAATTCAGTGGTGATCGTACGTCCTGTTTGATTGAAGATCCTAGGTATTCTCACTGAGTGCTGGCCCGAAGGTTGCAATTCGAATGATCAAGGACAGGGGGGGCTTCGTCGTGAGCGAGTACAACCGACAGGACTTAGAGGGGCAACTTGACCTTACCTCCGATCCGGCCACGCCGCCGCGAAGTGGAGATGCTCCCAAATCTGACAAGAAGGCTCGCCAAGAAGCCCGAGCCTATTTCAAATGTTGCCGCGTCTACTCAGTTGTGACGATCCCAGATGGCGTGCTCAATGGCAAGCTCTCGAGTTGGAGATTCCACTGTCCGCGCTGCGGCCGATTGTCTGAAATCCCTTTATAAGTTCCCGCATTGCTCCAACTAACTAATGCGTCCATTAATGAAGCGCTGTTTCGCCTGCAGATATTGCGGCGATGGACCGCTGGCTCGGCGATCGTCCTGCTCGCAACAACGTTCAACCTGTGGCGGGGCGAAACCGAGTTTCCAGCTGTTCCATTGTTCAGCCAGCTCTGTGCCGCTCCACTTTGGCTCGATGCGTGTGGTTGCGTTGGACTATGTCTCAGTTTGACAGGTTTAATTCTTGGTAGCGCGCGTTGCGCCAAACTATTTTGGGCAATGATCCTGCTGTTTGGTGGGTTGCTAGTTACCTTGAATCAACACCGACTTCAGCCTTGGATGAACCAGCTGTTGATTTTTTCCGCTATCAGTTGGCTTTGCCAGCCGCGCCGTGCTCTGCAAATGATCATGTTGCTGGTAACCAGTGTCTACATTTACTCTGCCGTTGGAAAATTCGATGCGCAGTTCCTACACACGGTGGGTCAACAGTTTTGGTCGGAAATGCTCGCGCTGTTGGGTATGGCGAACGAGAGAAATGCGCAAACTTCGGTCGCCTTGATTGCGCTCTTGCCTACCACTGAATTGTTGATCGGCTTAGGTTTGCTTCTGCCTCGAACGCGGCGAACCGCAGGAGTCGCCGCTGCAGGGTTTCATTTGCTCTTAATGTTGGTGCTAGGGCCCTTTGGACTGAATCATTCAGCCGGTGTTATATGTTGGAATTTTCAATTCCTTGGGCAAGCTCTTATTTTATTTGTTCTCCCGACACCGATGGCATCCGGAGCATCTCAACCAATTGAGACTCCTGAAGAAAATCGCTTGCAAGTAGCAGGAAGCTTAGCTAATTCCCTGGGCGTTCTTATTGCTGCGCTCGCTATGGTTCTGCCCTTGAGCGAGCGTTTAGGTTATTGCGATCATTGGGCGAGTTGGGCGTTGTATGCTCCCCATAGTAGTCGCACCGAAGTCTACGTGGCCAGCGCAGCACTACACGAATTGCCAGAGAGTTTGCACCGCATAATGGAAGTGCCGCAAGAAAGCGAAGTGGAGACGTTGTGGGTCCGCCTCCCGCTAGAAAGATGGTCATTGATTGAGACCGGTAGTCCGATCTATCCGCAAGCCCGATTTCAGCTCGGCATCGCGCGCATGTTGGCCGCAAACTTGAGCTCTGCATACACGATCAAGGCCGTTGTGCAAAGCTCGGCGGCACGCTGGGACGGCTCGCGACTTTCTCGGCAATACGAAGGCTCTAAGCAAATTGAAAGTGCGAGCAGCCAGTTTTGGTTCAATAGCCAACCACGCAAACCAAATTGAAGGCTTAGTCAGTCGCTGACAAGTGATCAACTGACTGGAAAGACGGCTGGCCGTTCAACTCGCCAACTTGGCTTTGGCAGACTTACTAACTCGAACAACTTGTGTAGCTATCCGGTCATCCAAATTCGGTCGGAAGATGGTCAGCATGACAAAGGGGAGGAACCAAGCCATAAACAAGCCACCGCCATTGCCATGCCAGAACTGAGCTGCCAACATCACTGCAGCAGTACCGCAAATCAGCGTTCCCAAATTCTTGCGCGGTGGCCAAAAAACGAACGATCCAGCCAGCAAAATAAACGCGACAAGAACGGGTAATCGATAATCGGGTTGGAATCTGCCCGGCCCCCAAATCCCAACCAAGCCTTCCATGCGGGGAAGCCACAGCCCATACATCCAGCGCAAGTGGTCCAGAAATGCCTCTGTGCCTTCGAGCAACAGGAGTCCAGAAAGTAATGCCAAGCTAGAAAGTACACCGATGGCTAGAGATGTCAGACCACGATACCAATAAAAACTGCACCACAGCGGCAACAGAAACAATGGATAATACACAAACCCCGCCGCTAGCCCCAGCAACACTCCAGCAATTAATGGTTGTCGATACGCCAACAGCGCCAATACTAACAGAGCCGCAGGCAATACATGTTCGAGATTTCCCGTCATCTGAGCGGTATAGGGCAGTAACAGATACATTACGGCACAGCCAATACCCGTCTTCACATTATCAAAGTGCCAGTATCCTACGCCGATAATTCCCAATACGATGGCCAAATTGGAAAAGATGGCGATGATACGTGCAATGTTGGGCAACCAAACTCTACCTTCCTCCGGGCGATCCCTACTGCTTTCTGTTTGTTCTGCATCGGGCGTAGTGGGTAACTCGGGCATCATATTCAGCAGGGCGTAGCCTGGTCCCAGTGCGGGGCCACGTTGCTGCTGCTCTTGGGGAGTGCTGGTTATGACGTTCCCCATCAAAAACAAGAACAGCGAAACGCCAATGAAACTGAGGCCGCCGATGGAGAGGTTCGGAATCAACAGTGGTCGACGAACCAATGCCGGATCCACAAGCATGCGAGTTAAAAGTAAGGTGCATGCAATGAGCAATGCGATGAACCCGTAAAACTCCAATGACTCCGCCTTGAGAGCTTCATTCGCTTGTAGGTCAGGATATCCAGCGGATGCTCGGTCGGACTCTTCAAGCTGCAATGCGACGGCAGTCGGATTGACACTAATCGCTCCACTTTGAAATGCCAAATTGCTTACTGGTAGTTTGCTGCCAACAGCAGGCTGCGGTTGAGTCCTGGCTTGCGCAGTCGGTCGCATCCGTGCCGCAAAACGCCCAAAATAGTTGTTGTTTCCTGCTAGCCCTTCCGTCGCGACAGCGGTTTCGTGGGACAACTGCATTCGCCTCCCTTCGTATACCATCATTAGGCCGGGAGCGAGCAGTAACAACAAAACGATGTCCAGATTGCGGACACAGAAGAATCGATGAAAAACGAAATAAATGCTCAGCAGCAGAAACGACGACAAGAAAACCCACGTTGCGGGTTCTGGGCGTTGATAATAAAGCAGCAGATGACTCATAGGCTATGCCGTGTCGGGCTTCTGGATTGCCAAACTCGACTGCAGACGCGCCCGGTTGGCTCGGGTAAAACGCGCCCTATTCATCGAATAAGGATAGACTTCTGACTATTCAGTGCAAGGTCCTACTGGCAATCTTTAGGCGTGATTCTTCCACCTAAATTGTTAATATGCAACGATTTAAGGTGTTGCAACAGCAATAGAATCGATCGGAGCGATTGAAAATACCATTCTCTGCATCTTCGTAAGGAGCACAGACAGCCGGCAAAGGAACAAAATCCATGGTACACACCCGTTTAATAAAACAGTCTGCTGGGCGAAACTACCACTCCCACGTCGCCTTGCTGAGGCAGTGCTGAGACAATTTGATTTTTCGGGCGACAGGACGGAAGCATTGCCTCTTCACTGCATTCGCTGTTCCCGTTAACAAGTGAACCAGCGGAATACAATGAACTCAATCGAATGCATCCTCAAGAATACGTTTGGTTTCGATGAGTTCCGTAGCTGTCAACGCGCAGTTATTGAACGCTTGCTGCTCGGCGAACATGCTTTGGTACTCATGCCCACTGGTGGAGGGAAGTCACTGTGTTTCCAAGTACCAGCTCTGCACTTTGCAAGCCAAGATGCAGGAGCAGGTTCGCAACGCCCCCTGACGATCGTGTTGTCGCCGCTAATTGCCTTAATGAAGGATCAGGTGGATGCTCTCCGAGCCAGAGGGGTCGATGCAACATTCATCAATTCATCGTTGACTGGAGAAGAACGGTGCTCCCGTTTGGCTGGGTTGGCGGCCGGAAGGACTCAGATTCTCTATGTGACACCAGAGCGGTTTCGGAGAAACGACTTTCGCGAGTCGCTGGCTGGTCGAACGATCGGGCTGCTGGCCGTGGATGAAGCGCACTGCATCAGCCAGTGGGGGCATGACTTTCGTCCTGACTACGCGCGTGTCGCAGAGATTCGCGAGTTGCTCGGCAGTCCAACTACGATTGCTTTGACCGCTACCGCAACTCGCGAAGTCCAGTCGGATATCATCTTGCAGTTGGGCCTAACACCCGCAGAAATTAAGGTGTTTCATGAAGGAATTGCTCGGCCCAACTTGACGCTAGAAGTTTGCGAGGTTTGGGGGGACGATGAGAAGCTTGAGAGAATTTCCGAAGTCTTCGCGCGACATCCTGGCAGCGGCATTCTCTACTTCACGCTAATTAAAACGCTGGTCCGCTTTAGCGAAGTATTCCATCAGAAGCGACTTCCACATTTGGTTTACCATGGAGATTTGTCTCGCACTGAAAGACGTAGAGTTCAGGAGCAGTTCATTTACGAACCCGATCATTTGGTGCTGGCGACAAACGCATTTGGAATGGGTATCGACAAACCCGATATCCGCTTTGTAATTCACGTGGATCTCCCGGGGTCCCTTGAGTCGTATTACCAAGAGATTGGCCGCGCCGGTCGCGACGGATTACCTTCGGAATGTCGCTTGCTGTATGACCAAGCCGACTTGGCAACACAGGCAGAGTTTCTCCGTTGGAGCAATCCCGATTCAGATTTCTATGTTCGCCTATACGACTTCCTGTGTCACGAACGCGAGTTGGTTAATGCGTATGGTATTGAATGGTTGCGCGAACGCCTACATGCTCGACAGAGGCATGATCGACGTCTGGAGACTGCGCTCGGCATGCTGGAGCGTTATGGAGTGATAGAGGGCAGCCTTTCGCCACTGCAAATCGATCGTGTGGGGGAACTTGTAGAGGAGTTGCGAGATACCCAACGACTTGCCGAAAAGCTTCTTCGCGATCAAAAAAAACTGCTGAGCCTGGTGCAGTATGTGCGCACGGAGGACGATCGTCGGGAGTTTCTAAACCGTTACTTTCTGGATTAGCCCATCGTGCGGACATGGCAACGGCGTGCCGCCCGCATTACTCGCCCTTGCCGACAACGATGTCTCGCGTCACGTTCTGGATGCTTGATTGTCGCCCCGATAGATCTTTCAGTTGATTCAAAATGTCAGCCTCCTGAGCTTGCCCCGTTGGATCGGAAGGATCGGAAAGCAGTTTCGAGAGTGTGCCGGTCCGCTTATTGATGCGGATTTGCAAAGTTCGAATGAGACGCAATTCAGCCAGTTTGTCGACCAGCGGCTTATCTCCTGATTCTCCCTGCTGTTGTGGCTGCCGCTGTTGTTGTTGCTGTTTCTCTCGGTTTTCTTTTTGCACTTGAACGAGCGCTTCGACCATTTCTTCGAGCGACGAGACAACCTCCTGTTCGATAGTCAATGTGAGAGTGCCCACATCGCCAGCCGATAGTCGCTCGATCACAGAAGAAATATCTGAGTTGAGTTGCTCCATGGCTTCTGGGAAGGCCGCACTGGAGCCTTCCTCGCGCAGAAGCAGGAACGCTCGCTCACCCTCAGCCAGAATGCTGCGTTCATCGAGCGCGAGTTTGCCAGCAGAAATCTGCACTTGGCGTACCGCGCTATCCCCAGTAATTTCCTGCAGTCGGGACGTCTCCGCCACTACTTTGGATTGCATTTCCAGCATTCGACGCAACCGCGTTTCCAGCGATGCGAGCGACCGCTCCACTTCCTCTTCGCGAAGTTGGCGGAGAATTTCTTCAAGTTCTTCAATGGCCTCGCGCAGTTGCTCCTCAGCTTCACGTTGTTTCTCGATCGCCCCCTCGCGTTCCGCGTTCTCAAGTTGCTTCTGAGCCTCTTGCATTTTCTGTTGAGCCTCCTCAATTCTTTGCTTGGCTCTCTCGGTTGGAGACTTGGGTTGCTCTGGAGTTGTGTCCTGTTGCGATTGTCCCTGTTGTGATTGTCCCTGTTGTGATTGTCCCTGTTGTGATTGTCCCTGTTGTGATTGTCCCTGTTGTGATTGTCCCTGTTGTGATTGTCCCTGTTGTGATTGTCCCTGTT
>JBGSTP010000138.1:0-22598 GCA_041736515.1 Pirellulaceae bacterium | reverse complement strand
TAGAAGAGTGACAGTAGAAGAGTGACAGTAGAAGAGTGACAGTAGAAGAGTGACAGTAGAAGAGTGACAGTAGAAGAGTGACAGTAGAAGAGTGACAGTAGAAGAGTGACAGTAGAAGAGTGACAGTAGAAGAGTGCCAGCCAGTCGAAGAGTAGAGTGTCGAAGAGTGACGTAGCGGGGTAGCGCGAAATGCTGCCTGTCTACTAGGCAAAAAAACCATCATTGCATGAAAAACCGACTTGAAAAAGGTCAACCATGGTAGTCCGTAGAATTGGTCAAATCCTTGTCGACTTGGGCTTCATCACCGACGAGCAGCTCGAAGTTATTCTCGACGAGCAGCAGCAGCGGCCCGGTGCGCTGTTGGGCAAAATCGCTGAGGACATGGGACTGATCACGGACGAACAGTTGGCTCAGGCTCTGGCCGAGCAGCTGGGCATGCAGACGGTGCAATTGGGCGAGGTAACGCTGCCTCCCGACGTGCTCGAAAAGATCAGCGAGACGATGGCTCAGATGTATCGCATTGTTCCGATTCAATTCGATGGCGACACGCTGACCGTGGCCACCTGCGATCCACAGAACCTGACTGTGCAAGACGAATTGCGGACGTTCTTGGGCTACAACATTCGCATGGTGGTTGCCACCGAACGCGAGATTCTAGCCGCTACCGACAAGTACTACTCATCCGAGTTGGACACGATGGAGCGGATTATCGCGGACTTGAATGACGACGACGAACTGTTCAAAGCGGCATCGCTGCTGACGGGTGATGGACCGTTCAACTTGACAGATGCCGAAGCCCTGGCTGACAGCGCGCCGGTGCGCAAGTTGCTCAACATGGTGTTGCTGCTGGCGATCAAAGATCACGCTAGCGATATCCACTTTGAACCTTTTGAAGATGAGTTCCGCATCCGCATTAAAGCGGAAGGCGTGCTCTACGAGATGGTGCCTCCCCCGCGACACTTGGCGTTCGCCATTACGACGAGGATTAAGGTTATGGCCAATTTGGATATTGCCGAACGCCGTTTGCCGCAGGACGGTCGTATCGAACTCATGGTCGGTGGACACCAAGTGGACTTGCGCGTGAGCGTCTTGCCCACCATGTTTGGCGAGAGCACCGTTATGCGAATCCTCGACCGCTCCGTCGTTTCGCTGAACCTGAACAACGTGGGTATGGACGAAGCCACATTGGCGCTGTTCCGCAAAACCATCGATCGCCCCAATGGTATTATGCTGGTCACTGGCCCCACCGGCTCCGGCAAAACAACGACTTTGTATTCGGCGCTGAGCGAATTGAACTCGATCGAAGACAAACTAATTACCACCGAAGATCCCGTCGAGTACGACATCGATGGCATCGTTCAGATTCCCATCGATCACTCGATTGGCGTAACGTTCGCATCCTGCCTGCGAGCCATTTTGCGGCAGGACCCCGACACAATTCTGGTGGGCGAGATCCGCGATGTGGAAACGGCAGAAATTGCCGTACAGGCTTCGCTGACCGGTCACTTGGTGTTTAGCACGCTGCACACCAACGATGCGCCGAGCACCATTACGCGGATGAAGGATATGGGTATTCCCACCTTTCTGATCACCGCCTGTGTGGAAGCCATTTTAGCGCAGCGCTTGGTGCGGCGCATTTGCTCAGGTTGCCGACAGGAAACCACCGTCTCCAATGAAATCCTGCAGGACCTGGGTATCGATCCGTCCAGCGTGTCGGATAAAAAGTTTTACCGAGGTGCTGGCTGCGAAAAATGCAATAACACGGGCTACAAGGGCCGCGTGGGACTGTTTGAATTCATGATCATGAACGATACGCTCCGCGACATGATCATGTCCAATTGCACAACCGATGAACTGCGCGACAAGGCCGAATCGTTCGGCATGATCCCGCTGCGTAAGTACGGAATTAACTATGTATTTCAAGGCCTCACCACGGCTGACGAAGTGCTCCGAGAAACGATCGCCGAGTAACTAGCAACTAGCTACTAGTAGGCCTTCCCAACATACAACCCGTTTTTTGTCCACTAAACCAGCGAGGGACGAACGCCATGCCTACCTTTCAATTTGAGGCAATGGACGCAACCGGCCAAGAGATCAAAGACGTCATCGAGGCGGCCAACGAAGAAGAAGCGCAAACCACCATCCGGCAGATGGGCTACTTCGTTACCAAGATCCAGGTAAAGAAAGGCGCTGCCAAACAGGCTCCAGGGCAAAAAAAGAAACGGCCCTTTGCTATCGGCGGTGCGAAGACCAAGCACATCTGTGCCTTCACGCGTCAGCTTTCGATTCTTCAGGACGCCGGTCTGCCCATCTTGCGGAGCTTGAAGATTCTCGAGCACAACAGCAAGCCCGGTAAACTGAAGAACGCGCTGATGGATACCTGCGACGAAATCGAAACCGGTTCGACGCTCTCCGAAGCGATGAGCAAGTCGCCCAAGGTGTTCAGCCGCTTGTATGTCAATATGATCAAAGCGGGCGAGGCGGGCGGTGCACTGGAAACTATTCTGCAACGCTTGGCGGACTTCCTGGAAAGCGCCGAAGCTCTCAAGCGTAAGGTCAAGGGCGCGTTGATTTACCCGATCGCCGTGGTAATCATCGCTGGACTCATCCTGGCTTTGATCATGACGTTCATCGTGCCCACCTTCAAGGAAATGTTCGAGGAGTTCGGACTGCCACTACCGGCGCCGACGTTGCTACTGATCGCGATGAGTGATTACATCGTCAAGTATTGGTTCTTGATGCTTTTGATTCCGTTTTGTTATTGGCTGCTGGCCAAGCTGGTGCGTAAATTCCGTCACGGTCGCATGGGCTTCGACATGTACATGCTCAAGGTACCCGTGTTCGGTGCGTTGGTCGAGAAGAACATTTTGGCTCGTACTACGCGCACGCTCGGAACGTTGATTTCGTCCGGTGTACCGATTCTAGAAGCATTAAACATCACCCGGGAGACTGCGGGTAACGCCCTCTTCGAGCGGATTTTCAGCAGGGTAATTGAAGCGATTCGCGAGGGCGAAGTGATCAGCAAACCACTGCAGCAGCACGCGGTGCCAGGCTTCCATCCGCTGGCGATGTTTTTCTGGATCCTCATGGGTTCGTTCCCCGGCATCATGGTAATCAGCGTTGCGCTGACTAGTGCTCGTGGAACTGGTACGAAAGGTGCAATGGAATCGTTGCTAGCCGTGGGTGGCGGTATTTGTGGTATCGGCATTGTGGGCTGCTGCTTGTTCTATCTGATGAAGATGAAAGCTCGCGTGATCGACGAACTCGTCGTGAACATGGTCGACGTCGGTGAGGAAACGGGCGAGTTGGATACGATGCTTTACAAAGTTGCAGACACCTATGATGACGAAGTGAATGTGATGACCGAGGGCTTGACACGATTGATCGAGCCCCTGTTGATCTGCTTCCTCGGTGTGGCCGTAGGCTTCATCGTGATCAGTTTGTTTATGCCGCTCGTGTCGATGATCACCTCGTTGGCTTAATGAGATGCTAGGAGCTAGGAGCGAGGGGCTAGGGTGTGCCTGGTCCCTCCTGACTTCTAGCCACTAGCCACTAGTCCCTAGCGCCTTAAAAAAGGATTAACCCATGCGAACTTGCACGCCCCCCAATCCAGCCCGAGGAACTTCGAGGGATGGTTTCACTCTGGTCGAAATCCTGGTCGTCATCGCCATCATCGGCGTGCTGGTTGGCTTGGCCGTGCCCGCCCTGGGCATTGCTTTTCGCTCCGTCAAGCAGCGGGCGATTTCGATGGAATGCCAAACACTTGCCAATGCCATTGAGCAGTATCGCAACAAATATGATGAGTATCCGCCGGACGGAGCCGACTCAGCCCTGCTCGTGCGGCACCTGAAGAAAGCTTTTCAGCACATCGCGCCGACGGAAATTGCTCTGATCACAGGTAGTTTTCCACTGCCCACCGGCAACCCGCTCGTTTCGTCGAGTAGTGTTTCCGGTGCCGTCATGGATCCAACCGAGGCTTTAGTTTTTTTCCTGGGTGGCTTTAGCGATGATCCTGTTTTTCCGCTTTCCGGAAAAGACGGCCCATTCTACATCTTGGACAACAGCTCGCCGCCTGTACAAGTGAAGTCGAATCATGCGACAGCCAGTATTTCCAGTATCCAATACAATCCGGATCGCAAAAACGCACTCTACGAATTCAAACAGGGACAGTTGACCCTTAATGCCACACCGGCCGGTTTGACGGTCTCGACGGATGACGCGATCAATGGCGGCACGGTCGATCTGATGCCTGCCTATCATCCCGCAGGACTGGAAATGCCCTTCGTTTACTTCGAATCCCGCACCTACCAACAAACGACCGTCGCCAATCGGTTTGCAACAACTGGAAACGGTATTGTCTTTCCCTACAGATCCGCACAGCTCAATACCAAATACTCTACGGACATGACGGTCCCAGGGCGCAACAAGTACTATCGCTTTATGAATGAGAAGACCTTCCAGATTGTGTCCGCTGGTTTGGATGATCATTTCGGCGGCGAGTCGGGCCTTTTCTATGTCTACAAACCGGCTAGCGCCACGACATCCGGTACGGGGCCTCAAAGCGGGGACAGCATTAACTTGGCAACCAACGCGGTTGGCACCTACACACGGTTCAAGGACTCAACCGGTGGGACTTACCAGGATGACAACGTAGCCAATTTTGCGGACGGCATTCTGGCAGATTCGCTGGAGAACTAGTACGCGCTTTGGACTGGGAATTGCAATGGCTGTTGAAGGGCTTTAAGTGGCACGAACATGTCGCAAGCTGAGACTTTTGTCGCAATATGAGGCATTAAAGATGAGCTTCGCTCAGACGCGAAAAAAAATAATTAGCGTTTCTCGATCGGGTTTCACCCTGATCGAGTTATTGGTCAGCATTGCGATCATCGGCATTATGGCTGGCATGGTGCTCTACACCTTGGCAGGCGCTCAAGAGGATTCGTTGCGCAATAGAACTCGTGGCACGATCGAAAAGATCAATGCCGTAATCCTCGAGCGCTGGGAAGGCTATCGGTATCGTTCGGTTAGATTTCCGATCCCGCAGGATTTCGTTCAAAAGAAGTGGATCAGTCCCCGTCAAGTTGCTCGTCTCAGAGCGCTTTTGGTAAAGGACATGATGAGGATGGAGATGCCCGATCGCTACTCCGATCTTTCTTACACGCCAACCAACCTTTCCTTTGCGCTCGGCGACGGCAACACCTATACCTTTGAGAGTTTTGGTGGCCGCTTTCCATCGCGCGAGTACAATGTGTTACGAAACTACTTCAATTTAGTAACTGTGCCTGAACCTTTTTCGAATGGCGGTACAGTCGTTGAGTTGACTGGTAAATTGCGACCTGCCCAAGCCGATTGGACGCCAGCCAATCAATCTGCGGAATGTCTGTATGCCATCGTCTCGCATTCGAACAGCGGAGGTGCTTCCGCGATCGAGTCTTTCCATGCTTCAGAGATTGGCGATACCGATGGCGATTCCTATCCTGAGTTCATTGATGCCTGGGGCAACCCGATTGGCTGGATTCGCTGGCCTGCTGCTTACCCCAGCGTTCTCAACTTGAGCTACAAGTTGCCGGCGGCATCACCAGCTTCGCCCGATGCGTTTGATCCGTTGAGGGCCTTCGATCCATCTCAGGTAACGCCAAACTGGAATTCAGCCTTCACGCAGAAACCATGGACCTTGGTGCCGTTGATTGTTTCATCTGGTGCAGATGGATTGTTTGGTATCGATTCCAACTTGTCGTCGACCCCGTTTGCGTTAACTCGCAATGTGTATGCTCCCAATCCAGACGCACCCACCGTTGGCAGCGTCACGAGCAATGACGAAGTCGCTGACAACGTTTCCAATCATGATTTATTGCTTGAGTAACGGAGATAGAGTGCGTGCCAGTTCCATTCGCTAAACAGACTCGATATCCTGGCTTCACCCTGGTGGAGTTGCTGGTTGTTATGGCAGCGATTTCCGTATTGGCCGCTGTGACGTTGCCATCGATCAAAGGGCTGTTGCACGATCAAAAGGTAACCTCCGCTGCGCGGATGGTGAAATCCCATATCGAAGCCGCCCAGGCCCGAGCTATATCCAGCGGTAGACGCGTCGCAGTCATCATGGAACGCAATGCAAATGACACAAACGTGGTCACGCGCTTGTCGATTGGTCAGTCGTTTCCACCTTACGAAGGTGACGTTTCGCCAACCCTAGGCACCCTTGGCAACTCTGGTTCAGGATTGTTCTTCAATCAAATAACAATTCCAACAGCTTCTGCTTCCTTACTTGTCGCCACGCCTCCGGTTTTCAGCGCGGGAGATTTTATTCAGATCGGCAACAGCGGCCCGCTGTATTCGATAACGACGATTCCCAGCACGGGCGTTGTGACATTTGCCAACCCTCCCTTGGATCCCACGGGTTCTTTTGCGACCCAGGAACCGCAGCTATTGATCGCAGGCAAAGTGAATACCTCGGCGTCTTTTCGCATTTTTCGTCGCCCGTCCAAATCATTCGTGCAAACATCTGCTCTTCCCAGAGGCACTTGTATCGACATGACGGTCTCCGGGATCGGGCAAAGTGGCAATGAGTTTGCCGCTACGAGCGCCGCGCCGCCGTTGATGATTATCTTCGATCCCGACGGTTCGATTTTCTCGATAACGGATGGGGTAAATCCGCCTATTTCGCCGACATCGATTACACATTTGCTGGTCGGACGTACCGAACAAGTGTCGTTGGCATCGCCATTGTCGTTGGAAGACCCAGACAACTCGGGTACGTTCAATGCAAATCTGAACGACAACGGCAACAGCTGGATTTCGATTAATCCAGTCACTGGAATGATTTACTCCTCCGGCATGCAGGCGGGATCGGAAAGTACCACGCTAGCCACGCGACTCCAAGTGGCTCGGACTTTTGCAACCAATGCAATTACGCAAAGTGAAAACTAACCGATGATTTGTCAAACTAGAAATTACAGCTTTGCCCGCAACGGGGTGACAGTTATCGAAGTTCTGTTTGCCACCGGCATCGCGATCTTTGGCTTGGTTGGCATAGCTTCGTTAATTAGTGTGGCTGGTCGGCAAGCTAGCGATGCAAATAAATCAACGGAGGGGCAGGCTGCAGGGCAGATTGCATATAGCGAGTTTGTCACACGCGGTATGAATGACTCGTCACGCTGGCGTTGGTATAACGACCAACTTACTTCAGCTCGTTTTGTTAATTTTGATTCGCTATCCGGTGTTCTGAGAGCTACCTCCGTTGGAGGCGCACGGACTAATTTTCGACATGCAGTTTGCATCGATCCGGGCTTCTTTGCTGATTCCACAACTGCCAGTGCGATTCAAACCACGTTTCCCTCAACCCAGCTTTTTAGGCCAGGTCTATTTCCGTATTTCCAAGACAATTACGATCCAATGGATCCGGCGGTTTTGCTGTCCGCCAATTTAGGAAGACTGCTACGCCTTAGCCTCGGTTCCTCCAGCGGAGTCCTCTCAGCAAAGTCGGCCGAAAGAATATTTCAATTGGCCGATGACTTGGCGATATCGATCGATGAGGACGACAAGACGCTGCCGACAGAACGCTTCTTCAGTCGCATGGCATCGTCCGCGCTAGGACAAAGTTTATCGAACGGAGAGTACAGTTGGTTTGCGACGCTATGCCCGCGCGAGCCGAGTGCTCGTGAAATCGCTGCTGGTTTGGTAAGCACCACCACGCCCGAGATAATGCATACGCTTTCGATTGTCGTTTGCAAACGTCGCGATCGTAGCTTTACGACAAGCGTTGTTCCTGAGGGCGAGCGAGTGTTGGCCGTCGTTGGTACAGTTCCCCACAATCCAGCGGTGTTCCCAGCAAGTTTCCGAGGCGGAAGTGGTGGTCGCGTAGTACTCGCTGCCTCAGCACCATTGGTTTCCGATCCCGCAAGAATTACCGTCAATGACTCGCTGCGCGTGGGCGACTGGCTGATGCTGTGCAAGCAACAATCACTTGGTGGAACGAATCTCGGCACGATCTGTCGCTGGTACCGTGTAATCGCGGTCGACAATGAAGTGGACGACACGTCGACGCCTGGCGTTTGGTATCGCAATGTAATCTTAGATGGGCCGGATTGGGTGTTTGATGCAATTCCCACTCAGGCCATTGTGGTAAATGGTGTCGTGTCCGTTGTAGAGCGTGTCATTGCCGTAGATTGATTTTTTTGTTTGATCCTGAGGTTGAGTGCAGGGCATTGCTAGTCGCAGTGCGACGCATGCGCTTGTTTGGGATGCAAGTCCCAGGTGCTGTGAGCGCCGCGTTGTCTTCGGCACACTAGCGTAATCGGTTCACTTGCAAATTCTTTTCAGAGAGATCGAAGCGAATGCTTCGAGGAGATGTCGGTCATGAGAACCTCAAATCGCCAGCCACGCGGACTAATTCTATTGGTCGTGCTGAGTATGTTGTCGCTTTTCAGCATGCTAGCGATTAGTTATGTCATATTCTCCGGGCAGTCTCGCTCCGCAAATTTTGGAATGGCGCGCCGCGACTATCATGGGATGCAACCGTCCCAAGTACTCGACCAAGCGATGAAACAAGCGCTTCGTGGCTCCGCAAATAGCATTTCGAGCATCGGCCCGCATGACATGCTGGGCGATCTCTATGGTTACACGGAATCGCACGCGGCCAACTTAAACAATCTGTTGTATCAGGCGCGCATTAGCGCAGGAACGGATCAGGCGGAATTCTTCGGAACAGGTGATCGCTTCCTGCGAATCCCGCTGTTTCTGGGTGCTTTCGCGCCTGTGCGTGGGGGAGCAAATATCGTAAGCACGGTGCCCGCAGGTCACGATTTATTGACAGGCCATGTGCTGACGTTTCTTGAAGGACCATTGACGGGGATTTCCTTTAGAATCGTGCGTAGTCTCGGTGCGTTGTCGACGGGCACACCAGCCATCGATGACCATCACCATTCGGTGGTGATTGATTTGGACGAAGCCAGCGACCGCATTACCAATCTCAGTTCGTTTTCCGCTGTCGGTCTGTGCGTTAACACGTCCGTTACGCCCAATCGCGGCAATCAGATGTGGATCAACGCGCGCGAGCTTAACGGCTTGGGTTATGGAATACCATTCAATTTCGATGGGGCGACGGTCACAGAAACGCTTACACCGAGCCCAAGTGGTATTGCCTTGAACTTACAACCTGGGATGCAACCCGGCTTACTTCCCACGTTTGCCGGCGGTGGACAAGTAGCAGCTGCCGCCAATGCGACGCTGATTGGTGATAGCGATGAATCCTACGATGCGCCCGACTTCAATGACTTTTGGCTGGCACATTCTCGCACACCTTCGTCCGGGACGCTCGCCTCGACCGATATCAATCCTAGTTTTCACCGCGCTGCGTTGGTGAACTACATCGTCAATCGGCAGGATATGTCGAACACAACCAGTTTCACCGAAGCGAATTTCATTGCTTTACTAAACGATATCCAAGGTGCGTGCGGCCGCCCGTTGGGCATCTCGGTGCGAGGTCTAGAGAGCCATGCACCGTACTCGTCCGCCAATGCGTTTTTTGATGGCGGCAACACGGGCAGTACCTCTGCGATTCCAGCACTGAGCCTCAACTTAGGCGGGAGTTGGGCAAACTGGACAAGTGGCAGCCCTTCTCCTTTCGCCGAGTTCATGTCTTGGTTGCGATTCCTTAGCAGCGGTCCATGGGATGTGGACAATAATGGTGATGGCCTCAACGACAGCGTTTGGGTTGATATTGATTTGCCTTTGATCACTAGCTCAGATGGCAAACTATTGAAAATGATGTGCGCCTATTACATCGAAGATCTGGACAGCCGATTGGACGTCAATGCGGTTGGTAACTTGGCGCAGAGCACCTCTGCCGCTTATACCGCATCCACGGGTACGAACCCAAGTTACCTCCTGACTAATTCCAACTTGCCCCAGGGTGCTGGAGTTGGACCTGCTGATACGAGCATGCGGCATTTCTTTGCCAGCGACATGGATTATCAGACTGTCCTGCGCTCTCGCTATGGTGGCAACATCGGCAGCCCCGGCAGTGGCTCAGGTTTTGTGGCTATCGACGACCTGCGTAGTCAGTTGCGTGGCGGCAGTAACGTCTTCGTCACTTCCTATTTGACGACAACTTACAACACCTTGGTCAACTCGGGTGCCTCCGGTTATCGGCAGATATTCGGCCATGACCGTTTGCCAGCCTTGCCACGCGCAGTGCGCGGCGACTATGCAATCGGTCTGGATCGATTGGGAAATCCGCTGCTACTTCGCGGTGCGAATCCTTGGCTTACAGGTACCAATTATGTGATGGGTACGTCAGTCACTAACCTAGGCAGCACTTGGACATGCCGTCAAGCGCATACCGCCAGCAGTACCGACCAGCCCGGAGTTGGGGCCAGTTGGACAACCTATTGGCTGCAAGTTCCGACCGACGAAGGCACGGATGATCCCTATGAGGCCCGACTAATCTCAACTCCCCATCAAGATGCACCTTTCGGTTTTGGCGAATGGGAACGCAATTTCCGTTTGGAGGACTGGGACCGCAGCATGCTTCCACAGCGTCTGGAAGACTTTGGTCCCATTTCATCCAACAGCCGCATGTTCACACCACGTTCGTCGGCTACGCGACACGTTCCCTTGGGGACAACCTCAGCATCGGGGCAAGTTCGCTCGCTTTTTGATTTAGTCAATGCCATCGGTCAGTATCGGCAGCCAACTGCATTCACGGTTACCCCGGCTGCATTCAACGAGCTGTTTCCGCTCGAGTTCAATCGCGGTCTGGCGATGGACCTCAATCGTCCATTGGGAAATGGCATGGATGATGATTTTGATGGGATGATCGACGAGCCCGAGGAGATGTTGAAGAACGGCGCGGATGACAATGCGAATTCCTCGGTCGACGAGCCAGCAGAATTGACGATGTTTCTTAACTCGGGTAGCGGTTGGACGCTGAACATGGCGCAGCGGCAGAAATCGCTATACGCTTCGGGTTCGCAAATTGCCCGCTCCGCTGTTAGCGAATTTCCCACATTCAATCTGGCGAACTTTGAATTTAACGGATACTCCGCAGGGCGAATTGATCCTGACTATGAATCCGTTGTGAATACTGGTATTTCAGGGTCTGCACCCGCGCGGGCAATCGCCGATCGTTATCATGGAATTCAGAGTCGCCAGTTGATGGCACGACACCTGTATTGTCTTGGAATGCTGCTGCTGCCAGATGACCTCTTTCTATCGAACTTGCCTCCTGGAACGGCGCTGACCGGACCAGCTCGCGCCCGGGCCATCGCCCAGTGGGCGGTCAATATCGTTGATTTTCGAGATGCGGATCAAACCATGACCCGGTTTGCCTACGATCCTGATCCGTTTGCGATTGGCGGCTCAACTACAGAGACGACTAACGGGCTTTTCTGGTATCCTAATCGCGACGATGCGGATTCTCCAAACGGAGAAGTTGTGTGGGGCATGGAACAACCGGAACTATTGTTAACTGAAACCGGTGCGTTTCACGACCTGCGCATTCGAGACACGAGCGAGGACGACGCGGGTACGCCCAATAAAGTCGACGCGATGACCAATCCCGATAACGACTACGATCAATACCGAATACCACAAGGCTCGTTGTTTCTTGAGCTTATGTGTCCGCGAACCACCAGCACTACGACTGACATTTTCGTACCCGGCGTGGGAGGTTTGTATACCGCTAGCGGTGGTAACGTACTTTTGAATGTGGGCGCCGTGTCGCAGAGCGATGGAGTGACGGCCTATCCAGTTTGGCGAGTTGCTCTATCTACGCCTCGCGCCCTTTCTGTTGGCGATACCACCACGCCAACGGAGAACAACATTGTTAACGGAACTGCAGACTCGGGAGGCATTGTGTTGCCGCATGACGTCTCGTATCAATTGCCAACGACTCCAGCGGAAGCTGCATTGAATGGTTTGATTTACGACCGACCTACTACTGCTGGTCGGACGGAGATCCCGGCGCCTGTCATCGACCGCATCGTTTGGTTTACAAACCCAGCGAGCATAGCTGATATCACCACCGCGGCGGTTGGCTTGCCAACTTCAATTGCCGCTGCAGATATCCCTGCGCACGTCTATTTCAATGAATCCACCACCAACCCATTGCTCAATGGCGGTCAGTATTTAGTTGTAGGTCCACGTCAGGAGACCTATTTCGGTTCCAAGACGTCCTCTGCCACGTCGAACGCCAACGAACCGAACAATCTCAGAATTGTGCTGGAAGATAGTGCCGTTACGAGTTCATCGGTACCCGCTCCGTTCGCTGCGTGGGCCAATTTTTATACCAGCGACAATACGCTAGTAGCTAAGCGTCCCGCAGCGATGCGAGATATCGTCCCAATGATCGCGGTGACGACGCCACCTTGGGCATCCAGCGGCGTTCCCAATCAGCCGCCATCGATTGGATTGAATGTTTCCGAGCCTCACCCTACGAGCGCTGGTTACTACCCTGCCCCTTTGCATCAAGTCAATAGTACAGATACGGCTGGTGACGCCACCATCGGCGCACCAGGCTTCGCCTCAATTCCCAAAGATTCGTACTACGACTACGGTGCACCACCGCCGGCCGACCGGCTAGCCGATGCTCCATTTGACAATTCACCCGGTACGCCGATTCGAGATATCTATGAGCCGAACCATCCGGAAACCGGTTCCGTTGCTGGAGTTGCTACTCCTGGAACGCAACTTGATTGGTGCACGGCCTATCTCCAGCGTTTAGCCGATCCTGAACGACCGTATCATGCAACCTTTAATCCCTACATTACTGTCGATTGGATGCCTGTAGATCTGACGGTATTTTCGGGTGAGGACACGGTGTATACCGATGCCATGAAGACGACTGAATTTACTGCAACCTACCAATTTGGTTTTCGCTCGAAGAACGGTGCAATTGGCACCAATCGTGGCCGCACCTTCCTGTCCTACTTGAATGACGCGCCGACAGATAGTGGAATGACTGGTGTTGGCGGAGCATTTTTTGATCGCGAGTTTGCCGTCGACAATGTCACTGGCGCGATCGCCACCCACACTCCAGTCCCGCGCCCCACACCTAACACTTCGAATTTTGCGACGTTGGGTTACCTCAATTCGGAATACGAGCTGCTCAACGATCCAACGGTAACCATTCCTGGGCTTGTTGGCACACAGACGTTTAAAGGCGTGCCTTTGAATGCGCCCGCGAATTTGATGTGGTTCAATCGAGATTTTGCCACACCGTACGAATTGATGTATGTGCCTTTGTCTTCACCTGGACAGCTAATGCAGGAATTCTCTGTTCCATTGACTAACGCCGACCTGATTGTCGATGATCTTTATGCAGATCCCATGCGCGGTAACATTTTTAGGCACCTGCCCAACTTTTTCCAGGAAGCTCAAAATCCAACTTCGCGGACAGTGCGCCAGGCGTTCACGCCAGCAGTGCTGCTTGAAATGGTCACAACTCCATCGCCCTGGAGCGATGCGGAGAAGATAGTGCCACCGGGCAACGTCAATCTCGCTTCGCTCACCGCACCAACCAACACGCGAACAGCAGTCGCGATTGGGCCACTATTGCCTCCATACAACCGCATCTCGCAAATGCGTGAGCCCGGTAAGGTCAATATCAATACACTACGAGATGAAGCGGTATGGCAGGGAATTGAGTGGAATTACATGAATGCATCCAGCCGCGGAAGTTCTGCAACAACTCTGGCCTTTGCAAACTTAATTGCTAGTCGCCATACGTATTTTGCCACGGCTACCGAGAAGATTTTGCCCCCCTTGAATCCCAACCTGAATGGCGAATACCCAACAGAGTTTCCCGGAATATTCAAATCACCCTTGGCCGTTGGTCGAGTTCCGAGTACCCGCATGTCGGTGCTGGATCAGTTCTCAACCATATCTCCCGCGAAAGCCACGTTGCTACGTCAGGAGCCAACGGGGGCAACGCCTCTACCTTTGTTCCAAGCACGCAGCGACATTGCTACGGGCGTCCCCAATCCCTATGACCAATATCTGCCGATTACTCGCCTGCCAAACTTGGTAACGTCGCGATCCAATGTGTTTGCGGTCCGTGTCACGGTTGGGTACTTTGAATTTGATCCAGCGAGTGGCATTGGCCCAGAGTTTGGCTGGGACGACGGTCAGGCAAAGCGACATCGTGGTTTCTACGTTATTGACCGCTCCATTCCAGTTGCCTACGAACCCGGACAGGATCTCAATACAGAGAACTGCGTTTTAGTACGCAGGATCATCGAGTAAGCGAGTATCTCGCTTGGATGGCAGGTGCATCGGGAGTGATTGCATGCACGCGGAACTGAAAAAGATGCTGTGAGCGAAGTCTTTCGTTCCATTCACCATCGTGATGAGCGATGGTACGCATATCGCCGTTAAGCGTCCTGAAAATGCATTGTTGATGAATCATTGGATTTATGTGACGACCGATGGAGGCGAAACCGCAGAGCACCTGTACTTGCTACACGTGACTGGACTGCAACGACAATCGCAAGAGGCTGCTTAATAGGCGAAGAGAAATGGGGAGCAGCACTAATTTGGTATTCGACCGGTACACGATGATTGTGGCTGCGGTTGTCTCAACCGTTTTTTTGCAGCGGACGGTTTTGACAACCGTCACCACAAAGAGCGTCGTGAGGCAGTGGTGGTCTCACCGGGTTGTCTTTTTGTGGCTGCGGTTGTCCCAACCGTTTTTTTGCAGCGGACGGTTGTGACAACCGTCACCACAATGAGCGTAGTGAGGCTGTGTGGGTCTCACCGGGTTGTCTTTTTGTGGCTGCCGTTGTCTCAACCGTTTTTTTGTAGCGGACGGTTGGCACAACCGTCACCACAAAGAGCGGCACAACCGTCACCACAAAGACCGAGCTACACTTAACCAAAACACAAAAAAAACGCCGAAAGTCTAACCGGCGGTCGGACTTCGGCGTTTTTTATGTCACTCGATGGCATTTGCCAACAAGGCGGAGGGCACGGGACTCGAACCCGCAACCCCTTACGGGGCACTTCATTTCCAATGAAGCCGCTAGCCATTCGCTTACCCTCCAAACTCCTCGAAGAAACTTCGAGATTTCCAAGCGAAACGCATTACGGTGACCAACGCAAATCTCACGTCAGCCGCAGACAAATAATAGTCGATGGGCGACCTCTCGTACATAGCGCACTGAATTCAACCTGCTACTGGGTGCAAACTAATCGAACAACACCACAACGAATCAGCCACCAGGCGTTAGCCGCGGCTTTTTCGGTGAAAGCCGTGGCCAAGCCAAAGCGGCTAGTGTTCTTTCACAAAGTGACGCCGTCCAATGAGCAACCTAGAAATTCCTCAGCGCTCTCCCCGCGTTTTAAGACTTGCTGGCGCGGAAGAACGCGGAGATTTAAACGGTCATAGGCGATCAACGATGTTTAGCTGCACTGAGTCTTGGATGTTGTTGTAGCTGGACAGCGCCACCTTGAATCAGCCGCTGCGCGTTAGCCGCGGTTTTTTCAAATGAAACCGCGGCTAAAGCCGAGCCGCTTAGAGAACGTCCAAGCCCAGCGTGGGCAGTAGCTGCTTGCAAGTGATCCGCGACGATTCGTAAATCACGGGCAGTCCACTGCCCGGATGGGTGCCTCCACCGACCAAATACACGTTCTGCAAGTCTTCAAAGCGGTTGTGCGGACGCCGATGCAACATCTGCGCTAAATTGTGGGCCAAGTTGAATGTCGCGCCGCGATACAGCCCGAAATCTTGTTGCCAATCCTGCGGGGTAATTACGCGCTCTGTCACAATCCGCTGGCGAATGTCGTTCAGCCCCTCTTTGGCCAGCTGGTCCAAGGTCAGTTCGCGATAAGCGCGGCGCGTGTGCTCGTCCCAGCGGACATTCTTATTCTCGTGTGGCACCGGCACCAGCACATACAAAGTACTCTGCCCCGGAGGCGCTAAACTAGGGTCTGTCCGACAGGCATTTTGTACGTAAAAGCTCGGCAGCTCCGGGAGCACAAAATCTTGTTCGATCTGTCGCAAATTTCGCTGGTAGTCCGCGGCAATGTGAATCGTATGATGCGGCAGTTCCGGAAACGTGCCATCGATTCCGAGATAAAGCATAAACGTGGAGCAGGAAAACAATTTCTGGCTGATCTTCGCGTTGGTCCAACGCCGACGTAACCCATCGGGAACGAGATCGTGCATGGCTTGCGCAAAATCCGCGTTGATAATCACTGCATCCGCATCGTAACTGCCATGGTTGGTGTGGACAGATCGCGGACGTTTGCCATCGAAGCTAAAGCCAATCACCGCTTCATTTAAATGTATCTCCACGCCACGGTCTCGCGCGATTTCTGCCATCCGCGAACTGACTTGCCCACAACCGCCCAAAGGGTGAAACACACCGTGCTCGTATTCAAGGTACGATAGAATTGAGAATAAACTCGGGCACTTGAAGGGCGACATCCCCAAATATTTTGACTGAAACGAAAACGCGATGGCCAGCCGTGGATCCTTGAAGTAACTGCTCAGTTCCTGTCCCAAGGACCTCCAGGGCTTCAACCATGGAAAGGCAGCCAGAACCGATGGAGACAGCAGATCTCTGGCCGAATTAAACGGAGCTTCGAGAATGGGCCGAAAGCGCGCCAGCTTCTCGCGATTGTCGCGCATGTAACGCGTAATCGCACCCTGATCCTGGGGCGAGAATTCAGCAATCTGCCGTTCCATCGCCTCGATGTCGGGGGTGGCATCGATTCTTCCGCCGGCTGCAAAGCTGATGCGATATTGAGGATCGAGCCGCACCATGGGCACCTCGGACATCAGATCCAAACCCACCGATTCAAATATTTCCTGCAACACGCGTGGATATAGAAAAAATGTCGGCCCAAAGTCGAAACGAAATCCATCTTGCTCAAAAGTCGCTGTGCGACCGCCTACCCAATTCTGTTTTTCGAGAATCGTCACGCGTGCGCCAGCTGTGGAAAGCTGCAGGGCCGCAGCTAGTCCGCCCGGTCCGGCGCCTACGATGACAACATGCGGTCGCTTGCTAATGATTTCTCGACTCCCAGCTGGTAGCGAAGTTACCTCCACACACCGGCTCTATCCTTACCGCAACAGATACGTTCTTGCCGCAACCGGACCCCAGCGATCCGCTACAACGCCAGCGGATTGTAGTCGGTTGGCAAGCTGAACGCAGCAGGCGAAGCTTACATCGCAATCGCTCGAAAAAAGTACCGCTGGTTGGCCAAGCGTGCCGAAGCGATCGACACGCCGAGCACATCCCCTCAAGAGCCCGCTTGCTACGTTTCGCTGAAAAGCGGAGTAGAAAGATAGCGTTCGCCCAGGCTGCACATGATGGTCACGATCCGTTTGCCTTTGAATTCTGGCCGCGCGGCGACCTGGGCCGCCGCCCACATATTGGCTCCACTGCTTATGCCCGCCACGATTCCTTCGTGTCTGGCCAGCCGCTTGCCCCATTCAAAGGCATCTTCGTCATCTACAGTAACCACATCGTCGAGAATGGATTTATCGAGATTGCCAGGCACAAACCCAGCTCCAATGCCTTGGATACGATGCTTGCCTGGCTGACCGCCACTGATAACGGGACTGTGCTTGGGCTCAACGGCTATGGCTTTGAAGTTTGGATTGACGCTCTTGAGGAAACGAGCTACGCCGGTGATCGTGCCGCCAGTGCCAACACCTGCAACGATTGCATCGATATTGTGCCCGCTATCTTCCCAGATCTCTGGACCAGTAGTCTTTTCGTGAATGGCAGGATTGGCAGGATTCTCGAACTGCTGAGGCATAAAACCATTCGAGTCTTGCGCCACGAGCTCGTTTGCTTTGGCAATTGCACCCTTCATGCCTTCGGCCGCAGGCGTCAGTACCAGGTTGGCCCCCATGCCGCGGAGCAGCGCACGGCGTTCAACCGACATCGATTCGGGCATGGTCAACGTTAACTTGTAGCCTTTGGCAGCGCAGACGAACGCGAGTGCGATGCCTGTGTTTCCGCTGGTTGGTTCGATAATGTGTGTTTGTTGGTTTATGAAACCGTCTCGCTCGCCCGCCTCGATCATTGCGACACCGATACGGTCTTTAACGCTATTGAGCGGCTGAAAGAACTCGCACTTCGCGAACACCGTCGCCCCGCCTTGGGGTACAAGTCGGTTGATCTGAATCATAGGAGTATCGCCAATGGCTTGCGCAGCGTTCGCGTAAGTTTTTCCTCGTGACATCGGTTCATCCTGCATACGGATTGGGGGTCGTGAAGCGAGACAGAGCAATAAGAAAAAAGCCACCGAATTTCGATGGCTTGTTTTCTGGGCAGAGCGACAACAATGCAACTAGGCCGCTTGTTTGGTCGAGACGATCAGGTGGCACATGCGGCTCTTAAGTCGCGCGGCTTTGTTCGCGTGAATCACACCTTTGGCAGCCGCTTTATCGAGCAGAATAGCTGTTGAGCGGGACAAAACGGTGGCTTCGTCCATCTTCTTGGCAGCAACCGCTTCGCGAAACTTCCGCAGCGAATGACGGAGGCGAGTCTTCTGGGCTTTATTTCGGTCGCGACGAACGATGCTTTGACGCAATCGCTTTTTGGCTCCCTTGGTGTTTGGCATCTGACAATCTCTTACACTAGCTAACTATATCAAAGTGACTGGAACCCGCTCCGGCCATACAACTTATTGAAATTCTCGCAAATTTCGTCGGCAAACACTTCCAGACTTGCACTCAAGCCGGAAACGTCGGGCAGACGGCATTTCGAGAATCCCCTATCATGCCGCATTCGAAGAATTCTGTCCAGTCACCTTTTTAAGCTGAAAACCATAATCACGATGAACGCGCCGCGCGGTATGGGTAAGGTCTATCTGGTGGGAGCCGGTCCCGGCGATCCGGGACTGCTGACAATTCGAGGCCGCGAGTGCCTGCAGATGGCCGACGTCGTGCTCTACGATGGATTGGCCAATAGCCGCATTCTACAAATGGCCCCGCAGGCACAGCTCATCAGCGTTGGCAAACACGGTCAAATTCCGCTTTGGACGCAAGCCGATATTAACAGCAAGCTACTCGATCTGGCGCGACAGGGACTCTGTATTGTCCGCCTCAAAGGAGGGGACCCTGCCGTTTTCGCCCGCACCGCGGAAGAACTCGAAGTCCTCTCCGCGGCCAAGATTCCATTCGAGGTCGTGCCCGGTATTACCGCTGCGCTCGCCGCAGCTAGCTATGTAGGCATTCCAATCACCCATCGACAACATGCCTCGGCGGTTGCATTCGTAACCGGTCAGCAGCAGTCCGAAGGCGAACCGCAACAGATCGATTGGCAGGCACTCGCACGTTTCCCAGGAACTCTAGTCTTCTACATGGGCGTTACCACAGTCGGCGAGTGGACGTCCAGGTTGATTGCCAACGGAAAAGATCCTAAAACTCCTGCAGCCATTGTCCGCCGCTGCACCTGGAGCGATCAAACCGTGGTCCGCTGCGAGTTTTCTCAAGTTGCCGAAAAACTGGAGCAACCGCAAAAAGTGCGCCCTCCCGTGATCGTAATCGTCGGCGAAGTGGCTTCACTGGGCCGCGATTTCGATTGGTTCACCTCGCGACCACTGAGTAATTTCGGAGTACTTGTAACGCGCTCGCACGAACAGTCTGCCGATGTGGCGCGGGAGCTTGAGAATCTCGGCGCGCAAGCATACGTGCAGCCAGTCGTCGATGTGCGCCCACCCGAGAACTTTAGTTCGCTCGATCAGGCTATTGCTGAACTTGCAACTAAGCGGATCGCTGGTATTACATTTTCCAGCGTCAACGGAGTTGAAGGTTTCTTCGGTCGCCTGTTCCACCAACAACACGACGCGCGAATATTGGCAGACGTCCGTATTGCGGCAGTTGGTCCAGCTACCGCAGCGAGCCTGACTCATTGGGGCGTTCGCGCCGATATCGTTCCGAGCGCAGGCGGTTTTAGCGCGGCTGGCCTCATCGAGGAATTGGCAGACTCGGTCCGAGGCGAACAATGGATCGTGACGACTACCAATCGCAGCGGCCAAGAACTGCAACATGGCTTGAAAGAACGCGGCGCGCAGGTCCGCGAAGCTTTGGCTTACGAAACCTGCCGAGTAACCCAATTGCGACCAGAAGTCGCCGAGGCTTTAGCTCAGCAGCGAATTCAATTTGCCACGATTACTAGCCGTCAAATTGCCGAAGCCACCCACACTTTGCTTGCAGATTTTTGTCAGCAAGTCCAACCTGTAAGTCTAGGCAGCAAGATCAGCGAGCGTTTGTCGGAACTTGGTTGGCCAGCTATCATTCAGGCAGAAAGCCACACGATGCCGGCGATGATTGCAGCGTTATTGAAAAACGTCGGGTTTAAAAAGTGACAGTGCATTCTTATAGTTGGATTTTCTAGCTAGATTGGCAACAGTCCCGCGATGGACGATCGAGCCGAACCGCGGCATTTCGGTGCTCGTCTAACAAGTGCAGATCGTGGTTTGCAGACCGGTCTATGCAACCGCGAAGCGGCGGTGGGTTCATGTATTTCAAGCTATCCGGAAGAGGCGACATGAGACCCAATGCATACGTTCATGCCGCCGCTTCGGGCTTCGGAGATCAGCCCGGAGGTCTGGTGTATCCTCCGCCGGGGGCTAGAGCCCAGAAAATCGTCATTGAAAAAGGCTAGTCTCATACCGACTGCGGCAGATTGAGATAGTCTTCTGCGCGGCCCGCAAAGGCAACGACTAGCACACGATCACCGCTTTGCATCGCATACAATCGCATCCCGCCACTGGCGCGGTTGATGCTTTGCAATTGCTCGGACAACGACTCCACATCCACCGATGCATCATAATCCAACAGGTAAAAAAGTTTGTTGGTGGCACTGGAACGCATCTCCCAAACACGGCATGCTTTGGCAAAACGCCCACCTGCTAGATCATGGTAACGTTGAGGCAAAAAGGGTTTGATTTTTCGACCGAGAATCTCGAGTTCCACTAGCTTTGCCGAGATATCAGTCCGCCATGCAGGTTGGCTTTGGTCCATCTTATCGAGCTGATCGAGCGTGAAGCTAGCAAGTTGCTCGGTCGAGAACGGACGGTTCCAATTGGCCCAGCCGAACAGCAAACCCGCGACAGTCAACGCTAACGCTAGCGTCAGAACTTGCCTACGGCGGGAACGCTTAGTAATGGGCTCAATGCGCAAACTCGACGATTCAGCCACGCTTGACGATACGGCGCTCGAGGCCAATCCCGTCGCGGTATCTCCAATCACAGAACGACCAGCCGACGAGAGACCAGCCAGCACATCGGCTTCCGAGCGCAGGCGGTCACGAATCCGTTCGCGCAGACCAACAGGCGGAGTTGCGCTGTGCAGGGCCGCGCGCAACCGTTGGTCATCATATTCTGTAAAGCCGTCCATCACCGAAACTCTTTTTCCTTAATCGCTGCTGGATGCCACACTATCGAGAGCCGCTTTCATATGAGCCCTGCCACGACTGAGGCGGCTCATGACCGTACCGATGGGTATTTGCAAATACTCTGCGATTTCAGCGTAACTCAACTCTTCAAAATAAAACATAACGAGCACTGTGCGGAATTCGTTGGGCAATTGCTGCAAAGCGCTTTCAACCCATTCAGTCTGTTCTAACGTCGACTGGGGACTAACGGATAATCCTGTGCATGCCTCCGAATCCAAGTCAACACCAATTGTTTCGGATTTACGGCGGCACCAGCGGGCAAACTCATTGCGAGTAATGACCAGCAACCAACCTCGCGCCGCCAGCTCGTCGCGCAATTGATGGATACTTCGAAAGGCCCGCAAGTAAACATCTTGGGTTATATCTTCAGCGGTCGAAGCGCAACCACACAAGCGATAGGCATAACGAAAAACTGTGTCGTGATGCTGATCGAGTATTCTTTCGGTGCGCAAAAATCGTTCGGCTGTGTCTTCTTTCTGGTCTTGGTCTTCTTCCTGGTTTTCTATCTGCTCAGTCGTACCTACTTCCGGCTCAGTGTCTTTTGCTTGCACCGCGTCATTGACTAGCGCGGGATCAATCGCCTCGACGCTGCCATCAACCAGCTCACTGGCGCGATTGCTCGCTTCGACCGCTACTTGCTCAACCGCCATAGAGGCAGGGTCCTTGGTTTGGTCGGACTGCCCAGTTTTTTCCACATCAACCGCCTATTGAACTGACCCTGCATCCCGGCGTGATATTCCCCACTTGAAGACCATTTTCACAGAATTGTGACTGGGAAGCTTCAACAGTATACCTCGTACAGGTAACTAGAACTCAGCCCAGATAATACTGTAGGCCGCAACAAGCGCAGCGCAGTTGAGGCAGTATCCCAGCGCGGGCGGCCCCGTAGAAACGGCATTTAGGCTTGGCTCCGCACCCAGCCCCTCTAGTGCTCTGTCCCCCGCTACCCCTGTCCCCGCTACCCCTGTCCCCGCTGCCCCTGTCCCCGCTATTCCCCATAATCGGCCATGAGACTCGTTAGAGTCTCATTGGGCGTTGGAACAGTCTGCCTCAACTGCGCTGCGCTTGTTGCGTCTATGAAAAGCTTGCGGTCAACCCTAGATTTGATTTTCTTAAAAAAATGTCCGTTCTGCTTTGGCGTAAACCGAAGCGGCGGGTACCGAAGTCACCGCAGGCAACACGTAG
>JBGSTP010000169.1:0-6574 GCA_041736515.1 Pirellulaceae bacterium | reverse complement strand
ACCGTGATGAACCGGCGGCTAGCGCCTTGCCGCTCACTAAAGTGCCGCTGTCCAAATAAGACTGCCATTCGACGAAGAGTAGACGAAGAGTAGACGAAGATTATTTGCCGCGTTGCAAACCCACCCCACTTTTATTCAACCACACGAGGTTAAAGTGAAATCCGAGAGACAACTTTCCGCCAACCGTCGGAACTTTCTAAAAACGACGGCTGGGGTCGCAGCCACCGCAAGCGTACCGTACTTTGCATGGCAACCCCGCACACTTGCTCAAGAATCCAAATCGAAGAACGATCGCATTGCCATTGGTGTCATCGGTGCCGGTGGCATGGCAAACGGAAATATGTCAGCCGCCAAGGAATGGGTAGATGTGGTGGCAATTGCCGATGTTGATGCGGAGCGCGCCGACGAGTCCAATCAAAAGATGAGTGGTGGCAAAGCCAAAGTTTACGAGGACTATCGAGCCGTGATCGACCGCGATGATCTTGATGCGATCCACATTGCGACGCCTGATCATTGGCATACCAAACCTTTGGTCGAAGCGATGCTGGCGGGCAAGGATGTCTATTGCGAAAAACCACTGACGCTGACCATCG
The DNA here is from genome assembly GCA_041736515.1 of Pirellulaceae bacterium. Taxonomy (GTDB): domain Bacteria; phylum Planctomycetota; class Planctomycetia; order Pirellulales; family Pirellulaceae; genus Aureliella. The sequence goes on along the minus strand of JBGSTP010000169.1, from coordinate 5,981 downwards.
ATGAGGGCAAGCTGATTCGCCGAGTGCAGAAGGAAACGGGCCGCATAGTACAAGTTGGAACGCAACAACGTAGTACATTTAATTTGTTTGTTAAAGCAATGGCCATGGTGGCAGACGGGAGGCTTGGCAGAATTACGCGTGTTTCAGCAGCTATCGGTGGAGCCCCTACCAGCCCGTCGATCCCCGTCGCAGCGGTGCCGAAGAAGCTCAACTGGGATCGCTGGTTGGGGCCAGCTCCCCTGACCGAATTCCGTTGGCTGGAATCTGAGACAGCCAAGGGGCGTCCGAACACGAATTGCCATTATGAATTTCGTTGGTGGTACGAGTACTCCGGTGGCAAGCTAACAGACTGGGGAGCCCATCATGTCGACATCGCTGCTTGGGCACTGAGACTCAATGGGCAGACCGATGGCCCGCTCTCAATTGGCGGGAATGTCTCACATCCTGTTGACTACATAGATGGTTTGCCGCAGCAGCTCGATCGCTACAACACAGCCACCAAATTCCTATTTAATGTGGAGTATCCTGGTGGCACGGAGATGATCATACGCAACGACACCGACAATGGCGTGTTGATAGAAGGTGATAAGGGCCGCATCTTCGTTAGTCGCGGCAAGTTAGTTGGCGCTCCAGTGGAAGCATTGAAGGATAACCCGCTGCCGGAAAATGCTATTGCCAATGTTTACAAAGGATTGCCGATGGAACAGAACGAACGCAAAGCACACTGGGCTTGCTTTTTGAATTGCTTGCGATCGCGGAAGGAGCCAATCTCAGATGTTCATTCTCACATGGAAATGCTCAACGTGTGCCATCTCGCTGGTATCTCTGCCAGGCTGAATGGTCGCAAGCTGCAGTGGGATGCCAAGACCGAGCAAATCACAGGCGATGAACAAGCTAACGCCATGTTGGCGCGGCCCTACCGTTCGGGTTACGAAATCCAGCTGGGCTAATGGAGCAGCCTAATGCATCCTGCGGCGCGGGGATGGAGTCGCCCGAGCCGCAGCGGCAGTCGCTGCAGTTAGGTTAGTGCGTTGCAAGCACCATCGATTGCACTACTTGTTCGGCCAATACGCAGGGCTGCGTTCCTGCTGCAATTCGAATTTGCATTTGTACGGACCATTTCCCCTCGGCATCTCCCTGTACCAACCAATGCGGCATGACGCAGACCGATTGGTGGACCAGTTCGAATCCGGCTTCGCTTTGCGAGACGGTTTCGATCGGGAAGGTCCAGATGCCAGCGGGGCGGCTCAAGCCAATTAGGACGTCGAGCCCCTGCCATTGGTCGATTAATCCGATGTGTTGCGTTTCGCGTAGATCCAACTGGGTACCGAGATGCCCCAATTGCTCGGCCGAAGCATTGTAGAAATAACGATCCCCTGCACCGGCGGGCATACCCGCGAAATTCCATTCTAATGCCAGATGTAGTTGCCGATCGCGCGGAAGGCCTTCAAGCAAATAGACTATTTGCAGCAATGGCTGGCCTGCCTCCACAGTGATGGCTTTGGTAAGGCGAATTGGAATACCCCATGCATTGCCATCGCGAGAAAGCTGCAATTGCACTTTGCTTGCAGCGCGACGCAGTTTGGCTTCGAAAGGCTGAGCGACAAAATCGCCGCGTTCCATCGCGACTCCCTCAACCACTTTCTCGCGGGCGATATCGTTGTCGTAAAAATGTTCGAGGAAGCTTTTGCGAGGGAAGCTGTCATACTGCAACCGCTTGTCGAGTCCTTCCTGCTTGAAGACAACTCGATCATGAATGCTCGATACGTCCCCTTGAGCCTGAACATTTCCCTGCAGCACTTTGCGATGGTAGGCCTCGGGACGCCGCTGGAGAGTCGCTAGGAGATTGTGCTTAATCGATCGGACGTCGAGCTCGTACAGCATACCACCTTGGGTTGGCGCCACGTATGCGACCATTTGCTCATTCGCCAAACGCACTTCGGGTCGCAAATCGAAATCGTAGTCTTCGCTGGTAGCTTCAACCCAATTACCCCGACCGTGCTCCAAATAGTCCAGCAGGTTATCCGCAGCGATCAGCTCGCTGTAAATGGCGTTGCGCAAATGAGGCAAATAAATACCACCAAATGCACCGTGCCAGTAGGGACAATTGCATTGGCCGCGGTATAAGTGGTCCTCAATTTTTCCCAGCAGTTCACCGTCGCCACAGGTGCGCCGCGCTGCCTCAAGACGCCGGCTGACTTGCATCATGCGAGCGTACATTTCATTGGCCTCTGTGTAGCGCACTTTGAAATTGCGCCAATTTCCGCCTCGGATGAACAAAGATATCTCCGGCCAGCGTTCGTGACTATGCAATTCATGTGATAAATCGTTATGCAACTCCTGCCGAGCGGCAGGCAACGCCCACTCCGTCATTTCGCGGTAACTACAGTCAGGCAAATAGATTTTCCCTAGAGGCAGCTGTTCGCGAGACGCCTCATCCAGGGTGCTGGTTACGAGCCAATCCTGATTGGCAACTAACAGGTCGAAAAAACTTCTCAACCATCCACGCTCATAGACATGAACCTTGGTGTCGGGCCATGTCCCGAACTTCTCACCATCATCGCCAAAAACAAGTGTCGCGCCCGGATGCTGCGTCGCAATCTGACGCGCATACTCGATCGTATCTTTGGGGGGCGCGAATGGTAGCAAATAGCGGAGCAATTCGCTGCCGGGGAACACGCGAAGAAGATTGCCGTCTTCCTCAGTCATATAGCTGCCAAGCAACGCATCTTCACTCCAACCAGCGGCTTTGAAATGAAAATCATCGAGCACTGTATACGATATACCCGCTTTATAAATATCGGCTGTTAGCGCGCTCTCCCAGACTCTCTCCGGCATCCACATTCCGCGCACGTTCGTTTGGAACAAGTGATTTAGATAGTGCGAATAGGCCCTTATTTGACCAACGCGATCGCGACTCGGAAGCATCGTCAGGATCGGTTCGTAGAATGGACCACCGATGATCTCCACTCTCCCCGCAGCCACCAATGACTTAACCCGCTCGACGTATTCCGGATGGTTTCGTACCAACCACAGCATCAGCGGGCCAGACGTGTGCAGCGAAATATTCAGCGATGCATAACCCTCAAAAACGTCCAGGAACGGCAAGTAGCTGTCCTGGTACGCCTGCTCTATCACGCCATCGAAATTGCCAATCGGTTGGTGGTTATGGAGTACCAAACAAAGGCGAACTTGCTCTTTCATGGCGTCTTCTTGCAATGGAAGTTGTTGAGAATATTGTTGCCAACCAACCTTAAGGTAATTTCCCTTGGTGGTGGGTCTGCCCAGGCGTAGTGTCCTCGTCAATATCGGACTTGCCCGCACAATCGGCACAATCAATTTCGCCAGGTTTTGGGAAAAGCGGAGTGTTTTTGGGTGGCGGGTGGAATCATACCCGCGCTCAACCGGAGTCCTTGAAAGGGAAAATAGAGTTTCGGTGTTCGAGACCGGGCAAAGCTCGGGCATGGAATTCGCGTAAATCGTTGGCTACCCGGAAAAAGTCGGTTGGCGGACAACCGCAAAACACTGGGACGTCGGTTGGGACAACCGAACCTCACTGAAAAGTCGGTTGGGGACAACCGAACCCTACTGGTTTGGTCTTCCAACGATCCAAAATCCAGATATTCTTTCATTGCTATCGCAGTGATGCCACGGCGGCTTGCCAGTTCCCTTTGGCACTGAAATGGCCAGCTAATCATCCCTACGTCGGCGAGAACTTGCTTGCAATTTCTTGCCTGAACTAATGCTGCAAGTTTTTTAATGGGAGTGCCCCAGTATATGCTAGCCGCCGCCGTAATTGGTTATCTTCTGTTCACTATCGCTATTGGAATTTATGCTTCGAGCCGGGTGCATGGAGCGGCAGATTTTATGGTCGCCGGGCGATCATTACCGCTATACATGACTTTCACCTGTGTTTTTGCAACTTGGTTTGGCGCTGACACGGTCCTTTCGGTCTCCGCAGAGTTCGCGCGCGAGGGACTGCACGTCATTCCTGGAGATCCATTCGGTTTCTCCGCATGTTTGGTGCTCGTCGCCTTATTTTTTGCGAGGGTTTTCTATCGGATGGATCTGCTGACGATTGGCGACTTTTATCGCAAGAGATACGGGAAGACGGTCGAGGTGTTTACGTCAGTAGTCATCACATTGTCGTATTTGGGATGGGCGGCAGCTCAGTTGACGGCCCTGGGACTCGTTTTGTCTGTGTTGGGGCAGCATGCTGGATTTGATTGGCTTTCCATCGATCGTGGGATTCTGTTTGGCGCTGCAATCGTGATGCTATATACAACGCTTGGAGGCATGTGGTCCGTCGCCCTTACGGACATGATTCAAACGGTGGTGATCATTGTGGGATTACTCATCGTTGCGGTATTGTTGGCAAATATTGCCGGTGGCTTTGGTACCGTAATCGAGTCCGCTCACGCTGCTGGCCGCTTCCGCCTGTTTCCTCAGGGCGGCATGGAGGAATGGATGCCCTATTTAGCTGGATTCATCACAGCGACTCTGGGTTCGATACCACAACAAGACGTTTTTCAGCGAGTCACGAGTGCCAAGGATGAGAATACGGCAGTGGCGGGAACCTTGCTGGGAGGCACTTTTTATTTCTTTTTTGCTTTCGTTCCCATGTTTATCGCCTATTCCGCAATCGTGATCGATGCCTCTTATGTTGAGCTGTTTAATAGTGAGGACGAACGTGCGGTTCAGCGAATTTTGCCGGAGCTGATCTTGGCGAAGACTCCATTCTGGGCTCAGGTGATTTTTCTTGGTGCGCTCGTTTCTGCAATCCTGTCCACGGCCAGCGGAACGCTGCTGGCGCCATCCAGTTTGTTTGTAGAAAATGTATTGCGTCCGTTCCTGCCCAAGTTAAGCGATCGACACATCCTGCTCACTTTGCGATGTATTCTGGTATTGTTTGCGGCGTGCGCTACGCTACAAGCGGTCAACAGCAATGCCACGATGTATGAAATGGTTGAAGGCGCGTACAGCGTCCCGCTGGTTGGTGCCTTGGTTCCCCTGGCAATGGGAATCTATTGGAAACCCGCCACCAGACAGGGCGCAGTCACCTCGATCGTACTGGGGGTTGGAGTCTGGCTGTACATGTTGTTCTTTCAAGCCGACTTCATCATCCCAAGTCAACTTTGCGGACTGGTCGCAAGCTTTATTGGCATGCTACTGGGTAGCTTAACTCCGCAGTACCTCAAGGATAGCGGTGGCCCAATTTCAACCGAGTTGTAGGTTTTTTCAGCTTGCGTCTCCATCCGCGCGGACTTGCGGCAGTTCCTTTAAGGTGACGATCCAGCCTCGACAGCCAGGCGCTCGGCAGCCACAACGTATCGCAAAATCAGCTGGCCAGTTGTAGTCGATTGTGAGTTCCTCACCTACGGAAATATCGCAAATCGAAAATAGCAGAAGTTTTCGGTGGGTGCCCTGCACAGGAGCTGAATTGGCCTGATGTGGAAAGGAAAAATTCTCGAATGCGCAGTTGGGTTCGCAGGAATGATTCACGAATCGAAACGGATAATTGGGCTCCAACTGCATTCCGTCCCCGATGTCGAATGAGTAGCGACTTACGTAGCAATCGTCGGCGATGACTGTGCCCTCGATTTCTCCGATGCAGCTCCCGTCGACAAAGCGTTTGGTAGTGAACACACCTTTGCCGACCGCTGTCCGCCCGATGCGTAAACCGCGTTTGGCGAGCTTTTGTGCCAGGGCGGCGGGGCGAGCGTCCGCGTTTGAGCAAGACGGAGCAGTTTCGTAGGCAGCTGAGTAGGTTCTACTCGGAGCGGGATCCGCATTACTGGCTGACCAATCCTCATCGCCTGGAAAGGAGCGTCGGGATTTCCTGGAGGATTGCCGGTGTGATTCTGGCTGCGCCATAGTTTCTCGTTATAAAAAAAACAACAGGCCAGGAAACGAGGTCCGGCCTGTTGCGTATTTTCAGAATCACTGATCACTGATATTACCAGCGATCGCGACCTCCACCG
>JBGSTP010000328.1:0-59280 GCA_041736515.1 Pirellulaceae bacterium | reverse complement strand
CAAACCAGATGCGCTAGCCAGGCTGCGCTACACCCCGAACGGGCACGAATCTATACGATGATCTCAGTTGTCGCAATAAGGATTCCTTGTAAGTCGCTGCTTTATCGTGCGGATTTCCCTTCCACTAACTTATTTGCAGATTACTGGTTGCAACTTTGCCTATAAAAAAGTTGCTTACACGACTCCAAGACGCCGCTTCGAGCTGCGTGAAATGCTGCACAAGTTAGGAACTAGCTTCAGCAAAAATGCAAAATCACCGTTTTTATGCGGCAATTGGTACGGTTTACGTCTGTTGGCATCCGCTATCAGATTGACTTTCCAATCAAAGTTCGATTAGCATAACTGGTTTTCGCAAATTAGGGACTCGCCGCTGGTAGCCTGGATAGATCGCGGGCTTTACCGGTGTGAGCCATATCCCATGCGAGCTTAATTCGGTTCCAATCCTGGGGTTTTTCTCAAGTGCACGATGCTATCGCCAAGGCAGACACGCTCATAGAAGCGATGGGTTGGATCCGCAGGTTCCGTGGGTCCACGACCGTAATTAAACTGGGCGGAAGTCTTCTGGAGGACACCGAGGCGATTCATCATATATTGCTAGATGTCATATTCATGGAATCTGTGGGCATGAAGCCCGTGATCGTGCATGGAGGTGGGCCCAGTATCAATCGAGCCATGGAACAGGCAGCGATCACGCCGACGTGGGTCAAGGGACGCCGCGTGACCGACACCCCTACCCTGGAGATCGTCGAAAGAGTCTTGGCAGGCGAGATAACGCAACACTTAACCAATGAAATTGAGCGACTGGGCGGACGAGCGGTCAACCTGAACTTTGCCGGCGGAACGAATGTCCTGCATGGCGAGAAGATGTTGCTGACCGACGACGATGGCAGCCAGATTGACTTGGGGTTTGTGGGGCAAGTCACGCAGGTAGACCGCAATGTTATCGAAAGCGTGGCGTATGCCAACCAGGTTCCTGTGATCCCGTCCATGTGCATCAGTGACTGTGGCCAGAAATTCAACGTCAATGCCGACACTGCCGCCATGGCGGTGGCAGAATCGTTGGGGGCCGAGAAGTTAGTCTTTCTGAGCGACGTCAACGGTGTGCGTCGCGACAAGCATGATCCAGCGACGATTATCCATTCGTTAACCGCCGAGGAAGCTCGTCAGTTGATTGTCGACAAAGTAATCGATGCCGGGATGATTCCCAAAATCGAAGCCTGTCTTTCGACGCTTTCAAGAGGAGTGCGAAAAGTGCATATCATCGACGGTCGACTGCGGCACTCGCTTTTGCTGGAAATATTCACGACCAGCGGCGTTGGAACGGAGCTAATTCAGGCTCGGGCTGCCTCCAGCAGAGAATAACGTTTACCCAATGTCAATTGCTGGGGCAGCGATTGACGCTGCCTCAATTTATTTGCAGACTCACCAACTAACCGTGGCTGAAATCACCATGACATCCCATGACGAACTGAGCTCTGAACAAACAATTGCATTGTTTGAAAAGTACGTAATCCAGAATTACAAGCGATACCCAGTAAACCTGGTACGCGGTGCGGGCTCTGTCGTGTGGGACAGCGAAGGTCGGGAGTATCTCGATTTGTTTCCGGGCTGGGGATGCAATCTGCTCGGGCATTGTCCAGAGCGAATTGTCTCCGCCGTTCAACAGCAGATCGCTCGTCTAATCCATGTGCCCAACACCTGGCACATGGCTGAGCAGGGCATTTGGGCACAAATGCTGATCGAGCGAACTTTTGACGGTCAGGCGTTTTTCTGTAATAGCGGTGCGGAAGCTAATGAGGCCGCGATCAAGCTCGCGAGGCTCCACCAAGGACCAGACCGCTACAAGATCATTACTTTCCAGGGAGGCTTCCACGGGCGCACTATGGGCGCATTGGCGGCGACAGCTCAGCCCAAGTACCACGAGGGCCTGGGACCGATGCTGGCGGGATTTACCTACGCACCTGTCGGCGATTTGAGCGAAGTTGAAAAGCGCATCGACTCAGCCACAGCTGCCATCATGATCGAACCCATCATGGGAGAGGGTGGAGTCCGAATACCGAGTCGAGAGTATCTGCAGGGCTTGCGCCAGATCGCCAACGACAACAATCTGCTGCTGATCTTTGACGAAGTGCAAACCGGCTGCGGACGAACGGGCCATTGGTTTGGCTACCAATATTTCCAAGTAGAGCCGGACATAATGACACTGGCTAAATCGTTGTGCGGTGGCGTTGCTGGCGGAGCCATGCTGGCTCAACGCGATATTGCCGGCAGCCTGCGTCCCGGTACCCACGCCAGCACGTTTGGGGGCAATCCAATCGCTGCTGCAGCTGGAATCGCTATGCTCGAAACCATCGAGCAAGATGGATTGTTGGAGCGAGCAACGCAGAATGCCGAGTTGTTTGGCGAACTACTCGGAGAATTGCAGGATTCCTGCGATCACGTTCGCGAGATTCGCCAGGCGGGCCTGATGATTGGAATTGAGCTAGAGTTCGAAGGAGCGCCGATTGTGCAAGGATGCTTGGAGCAAGGGCTATTAATCAACTGCACTCAGAACAATGTGTTGCGGTTGTTGCCAGCGATGAATATAGAGTCAGAGCAGATTCAGCGGGGCATGGAAATACTGAGTAACGTCGTCAACGATACGGCGCGCAGCGTCACCGAAAATCGCGTCGAAGTGTAATCCGCGCGAATATAATTATGAAACGAAAACTAACAGGCCAGGCAATCTGTGGAGCACAGAAATCACGAAAGCTCACCAGCATAAACTGCTCGCTGCCTTTCCTGATTAATCCACACTGCTACCTCCAGGACTCGACGACGATCGCGTTAGTACTTGGCGATTGAGGAGTTAAAAATTGCGACACTTAATCTCCCTGTTTGATATTAGTCAACAGGAATTACACACCATCTTGAATATCTCCACGCAGGTGAAAGCGCTGCTGCTTGCAGGCCGCCGTCCGTCTTGGTTGGCAGGTCGAGTCTTGGCCATGATTTTTGAAAAGCCGAGTTTACGTACGCGCGTGAGCTTTGAAGCGGGAATCAGTCAACTTGGCGGCAGTGGAATGTTTCTGGGTTCGGACGTTGGATGGCAAAGTCGCGAATCGACTGCAGACTTCGTGCGGGTACTTGCCGAATACGTCGACTATGTCGTTTGCCGAGCCAAATGCCACACTTCGTGCGAAGATCTGGCAAGCCACAATGTAGTACCAATCATTAACGGACTCACCAACCAATCGCATCCCTGCCAAGCATTGGCAGATTTGTTGACAATGCGAGAAGTCTGCGGACCGCTCGATGGTCGACAGGTCACGTTCGTTGGCGACGGCAATAACGTAGCCAGCTCATTGGCACTCGGCTGCGCCATGGTGGGCATGCGATTTCGACTGCTCGGCCCCAGTGATTATTTCATGAAGCAAAGCACCATCGACGCGGTGTTAAAGCGATACCCAAACGCCGACATCGCCCAGAGCGACCAACCACAAATCGGACTGGCGCATGCCGACTTTGTCTATACGGATGTTTGGACGAGCATGGGTCAGGAGGCTGAGATGGCCTCGCGGCAATCCGCCTTCAAACCGTATCAACTGAATATTCAACTGTTGAAGCAAGCCAACCCGAATTGTAGAGTTCTCCACTGTCTACCGGCGCGACGCGGCGAGGAAATTACCAACGAAGTTATCGACAGCCCATCCAGCTTGGTTGTGCAGCAAGCAGGAAATCGCATGCATGCCCAAAAAGGTTTGCTGATTTGGCTGGCCTTGCAACACGGGCAATTATCGCCCAGCGAACTTCAAGCCGAAGGGATCGATTTGCCTGTGGGACTATCGTAGTTTTCGCACATCTATCTGGTCAGCGCCCGCGATTGGATGCGTCCATGGATTGCGCACTTGGACCTTTAACTACGAACACCGCTACTGCTAACATAGCCGTTGCTGCCGACTACATAAGTCGCCATGGCCAGTCGTCGGGTAAAGCGCACACCACAACCAACGAGACGGCAGCCAACCAGGCTGCAATGGCGAGCGACGCCCAGTTGTAGCTAGTCTTCCCTACGGAGCCAGCCCGGTACATGGCTTTTCGCTGCAATGTGTAGACGCGATGTGGAATCATCCAGGCGACAAAGCACGTCACCAATAAAGCCACAACAAAGAGCCTAACAAGAACTGTGTCTGCTGTGAACTCTCTGTCCGAAACCGCAAATCTGAAAACGTAAATGCCGACCACTAATTCTACGCACATAGCTTGCAAAGCACACCAAGCGGCCAAACGCCAATTGACTATTGGCAAAGTCCCCTCTCTAAGCGAATGGGAACTCAGCGAATGGGGGCTCGATAAAAACGTCAGTTCTATTCCGCAGACCAGCGCGGTCGCCAGCCCGGTGGTCATTGCCCACAGATGGCCAAGCGATAAAAGCCTGGGGGCTTGTGCCAAGTTAGCGGAATACAGCAAGGGCTGTAGGACCGTGGTGCCAACTACTAAGCTGCCAAGGCAACTCAGAAAGGTTGCAGCCAACCATTCTCGTCCCATTTCCGCACTGTTGGAAAGCCAGCGACGCAATCCCAGCAAACAGACGACAATTGCTAATACAAGACTGGCAAGCCAACCGTTGATGGCTATTGAAGGCACATTGTTCGGATTCTCCGCCCAATTTTTGAAACTGGCTGCTATGCACAACGTGCAGAGAACAATCCAACTAACAGACGTACCTCTTCGTCGATCCACGACCAGCAAGATGGACAATGCCATCCAAATTGCCAACGGCATTCGCAGCCACAGATTATTTAGACCTGAGGAAATGGCGATATCTGAAATCATGGATGCCCTGCCGACGTCTTTGGATTCGAAAATCGAAAAATCTCAAAATGCCGCGCGACCGAGCTTCTTCTGACCTAAATGTGGTTGGGAATAATCGCGCAATTGTGATAAGCTTCCCCCAGTCCAATCGAATTAACTCAGGTTCAGCGCCGTGGTAGTTAGAATTGTTGGGAATACTGAAGCGCCAAGGCGTATTTTTCCGCGAGGCCAATTGGTGCGGGCTAAATCCGGTTATAATTGACTCATTCACCTCCCGCCACCCCTTCCTGCCTTGGTGGTTCTATGCCGTTTATTTCCTATCTAAGCCATTCGGCGGTATCGCTAGTGCTAGCGAGTTTGGCTGTGCTGTGGTCAGTTTCGTATGCGGCCGCCGAACAGCCGGGGGGCGCGTCATCAGCCCAGCCCAACCAGGCGATAGCTCCTGCAGTCAGTTTTGAACTCGATATACAACCGATTCTCACATCCACTGGTTGCAATGCCGGAGCCTGTCATGGCAAGCAGCGAGGTCAAAACGGATTTCAACTATCGCTTCTCGCCTTTGATTCGGATTTCGATTTCGACGCTATTGTGGCGAATTCTCGCGGACGTCGCGTGTTTCCGGCTGCTCCTAGCGAAAGTCTACTGCTAAAAAAAGCCACGGCCGAAGTCGCGCATGGAGGAGGTGAACGCTTTAGTCGCAGCTCAACGGCCTACTCAACGATCGCAAAGTGGATCGAGCAGGGAGCTATGCGTGCAGTCGACTATGAGCCGCGGCTCGTCTCCGTTGATTTGTCGGAGAGCGCATATCGCTTGTCCCCCGAGGAGTCGCAGTCGCTGCAGGTAGTGGCAAGTTATTCGGATGGTTCTACCAGAGACGTTACGACGCTATCAACCTATCTTTCTAACGATACTGCGATCGTATCCGTTGATCGCAACGGAGTGATACGGGCTGGCAAATTGCCCGGCGAGACTGCCATCATGGCACGGTTTATGAATCATATCAAAGTTGCCAATGCGATCATCCCTTACAGTTCCAAAACTGAGACAAAAGATCTTTACTCAAGCCTTCCACGCGAAAACTTTATTGACGATTTGGTCTTTCAAAAACTGCAAGTGGCTGCAACGTTGCCCTCGGAGCCAGCCGATGAAGCAACGTTTCTTCGACGGGTGTTTACCGACCTAATTGGTCGACTGCCGACTGCCGTTGAAGCGAGAACATTTCTTGAAGATCAGACTCCGCATAAGCGCGAATATTTGATCGATGGACTTCTCGAACGGCCGGAATATGCGGACCACTGGGCAAATCAGTGGGTCGATCTGCTGCGCCCCAATCCCTATCGTGTCGGCATTAAGGCTGTACTCAATTACGACAACTGGATTCGGCAGCAGTTCCGAGACAATGTGGCGTACGACGAATTTGCCAGGCAACTCATTACCGCCAAGGGCAGTACCTGGCGCAATGGTTCGGTGACGTTGTATCGCGATCGTCGGACTCCGGATGAAGCCGCCACGCTCGTCAGTCAGCTATTTTTGGGCATAAGACTGGAGTGTGCTAAGTGCCACCACCATCCGTTTGAGAATTGGAGTCAGCAAGACTTTTATCAGTTCTCAGCCTTCTTTGCGAACGTTGGCATGAAAGGCACGGGACTCTCTCCACCGATTTCGGGAGGTGAGGAGATTGTGTTCACATCGACTAAAGGACAAGTCTTCCATCCGATCAGCGGAAAGGCTTTGGCTCCGAAACCACTATTCGGACAAGCAGACCAAACCGCCGCGGATTCATCGACGGACATAGAACTGCGAGAGGAGTTGGCGCGATGGATTGCGTCGCCGGACAATCAATTTTTTGCACAGGTCCAAGTGAATCGACTTTGGGCCGCCATGATGGGCAGAGGGTTTGTGGAGCCTGTTGATGATATCAGGTCCACGAATCCAGCTTCGAATCCGCAGCTCTTTGCCGCGTTGGCCAAGGCGTTTCAGGAGAGTGGTTTCGACAATAAAGTGATATTGAAGCTAATTGCCATGTCGCAAGTTTATTCGTTGAGCTCTGTCCCCAATCCCACTAACATGGGTGATCGGCTCAATTACTCACGGCACTACCGCCATCGTTTTCGAGCCGAAGTGTTAGCCGATGCAATTGCCGATATCACTGAGACGGATCACGAAATGCGTGGCATGCCGACCGGTTCCAGGGCCAATCAAGTATGGACCCATCGCGTCGACTCGATGTTCTTAGATACCTTCGGCCGACCGGATGAGAATCAAGATCCGCCCTGCGAGCGCACTACGGATTCAACGGTTACGCAGGCTTTGCATTTGATGAATTCCAAGGAACTTGATCGCCGCATCCGTAGCGATTCGGGTAGAGCCGCGAGATTGGCCAAGAGCAATTTAAGCAGCCTCGAAATAGTGAATGATCTGTACTTGTGCACTTACTCGCGCTATCCCAGACCCGATGAACTGGAGTTTGCCGTCGAGCTACTCGAAAGCGCTGAAGATAAGCCGGAACGCCCCGGAGATTCAAAGCGACGTCGGATTGAAGACTTGATGTGGGCGATGCTTAACTCGCCTGAATGTGTGATCCAAAATTAGATGCACCGCGCCAATTAACTGCGATAACAGCCCGGAAAGAACTAGCCATGATTGTGAAGAAGAGCAATTGCGAAGGTGTCAGCCGCAGAGACTGTCTACAACTGGGACTTGGGGGGCTGCTCGGCGGCGGTCTGGTGGGAGCGTTGCGAGCTCGAGGTGCCGAACGGTCGGGGGCTGAGCCAGCGCAGACGCTCACGCGTCAAGCCGACGCGTGCATCTTGATTTGGATGGATGGCGGGCCAAGCCACTATGAAACGTTTGATCCGAAACCTGACGCCCCCGTAGAGATTCGTGGCAGTTTCAAAGCAATCCCCACACAGACGCCAGGCATGCAGTTTTCGCAGTTAATGACGCGACTGGCCAACATCTCGAATGAACTCGCCATTGTACGTTCCATCCGGCACGATCAGGGTAACCACGGTGCGGGCAATCACTACATGATGACTGGCGCTCCACCGAGGATTCCTGTGGGCTGTGGAGCATTCGTCAGCTTCCATCCGAGCCTGGGCAGTGTGGTTGCCAAGTTCAACGGAGCGCCGTTTGGCATCCCGCCCTATTTTTCAATACCGAGCATGTCGCGGTCTGGTGGTCCCAATTTTCTTGGAGCCCGCTATGCTCCCTTCGTCGTGCCGGATAGTCCCACAAGCAAGAGTTTTCAAGTCCGCGATGTGACGATTCCCTCCGAATTAACCGATGACCGCTTTCAGTCGCGCCAAGCGATTAAGCAGCGCGTCGACAAGATGCTGCGAATTAATGAAGAAATGGCTGGTGACCCTGTACTTGCGGTCGACGAATTTTATCAGCAGGGGCTCGAATTGATTTCCAGCCCCAAAGCTCAGGCTGCGTTCGACATTCATTCCGAACCGAGCGAAGTTCGCGAGGCCTACGGAATGAATGCGTTTGGACAACGCGCTTTGCTCGCGCGGCGACTCGTGGAAGCGGGTGTACCTTTCGTCACTTTGTACGAAGGCGGCTGGGATCACCATGAGAAATTGTTTGATGCGTTCGAGAAAAAAGTGCCGCCCTTTGAAGCGTCGATCGCCGCGCTGATCGAGGATCTGCGTTCGCGTGGTCGACTGGAACGAACACTAGTCGTGGCACTCGGTGAGTTTGGTCGTACACCCAAAATCAATGATCGAGGTGGACGCGACCATTGGTCCAATGCAATGAGCGTTCTGTTCTCGGGCGGTGGCACTCCCGGTGGCCAAACAATTGGGGCAACCGATCGACACGGCTATTCTGCGGCGGATAGAATCCTCGCGCCAGAGAATTTTGTGTCAACTATTTATTCAAAACTGGGGATCGACCCCAACCAACTCCTTTATACTCCACAGGGTCGTCCGGCACACTTAGTGAGCAACAGCGAGATCATTTCAGAACTTATGTAGGCGTCTCCAGCGGTCGCATCTGACAAAGACAGGCCGATCGAATACAATTATCGCAATGCAGTACAAACTTTTTATGCATCTGCGATTGCTGTTTACGGAGCCGAGTCCGATGTTCTCGAAGATTAGACAATGGTTGTTTTGCTTTGGATTTCTCTGCCTATCAGGCATAACGCAGGCTCAGGTTCCCCCGAGTACAGGTGAGAAGACCACTCCCGCAGTTATCCTTCCCATGGACGAAAGTGGAGTGGACGCCGGCTTGCTGTTTCAGTCCGTGGCCGACGAATTGCATTGGGTAACAGGGAGCGTCGCTGGTTTTGCCCGCGCATTCGGGGTCGAAGCCACTGGGAATCGGTTAACGAAAGAACAGGTGGATACGCTTGTTCAAAAGTATCCGAGCGTGTTCAAGTACGAGCGAGATACTGCTACCAATCGGCAGAATCTGGTAGTGGAAACATCCGAGCTAGCCAAGATGCTGGCCGACAAAAAAAGCAACTTTCGCAGATGGCTCGCGACCGTCGACGGCGAGCAATTGAGCGAACTATCGAAAGTTGTCGCAACTTGGGATGCCGGCAACACGGCACCTCCGCGAATCGTGATAGTTACTCCAGGCCTTCATTCGCCCGTCAAGAGTGCCGAAGACATGGCGTTGGTTCTGCACAAACGCACAAACCTGCCCATGTGCGTCTTCCGTTATCCCAACGACGGTCCCATCGCCGAGTCGTCACAATGGTTGATTGCCGAACTTGTCAAACTACATAGCCAGTACCCGACGAGCAAACTGACGATCATTTCACACAGTATGGGCGGGCTCGTCGCGCGCGGCGCGATTGAGTTAGCCAGGCTCGATGATTCAAACTCGCGAGGATCCGTTGCGACCCGAGTCGGTCTGGACCAATTGATCCAGATCTGTCCGCCCAATCATGGATCGGGCTTGTCCGATTATGGACCGTTGCTGGAAGCGTTTGAAGGGCTCTACAATTTGACGCAGCGTCGCGAGGACGGCCGGCGGAATCGAGTATTGGTTAAGATGATAGCCGATGGATTCAATGAGGCGTCGGCAGACCTTAATCCGAAGTCAGAAATTCTAGCGGCACTCAATCAGGGTTCGAGGGCAGCAGGCGTAAGGTACACGATACTAGCTGGCGATGCTGGCCCACTGAAACCGGGCATGACGAGCTTGCTGGGAAACGTCTGGGACCGAGTTGCTTCGGCCGTGGATGGTCCGCCCGGTGTCGATGCCCGCGTGCGCGATGTGCTTAACTGTACCGAACTACAAAGGGGTAAGGGCGACGGAGTCGTTTCCGTTGAGTCAGCGCGATTGGCTGATGTCGAGGACTTTCAGTTATTCGAAATGCATCATCTAACCTGGGCTGACTTCGATTCGGAAGTCGGAAAATCTTTGGTGGACGCCGTGGTGGCTCGATTGGGTATTTCATTGTAGTTAATCAATCTACCACCTGGCTGACCGATAGCTGCCAGGATTGTACGGGGGCCACGTGAAGCGACTATCACTTGACGACATTCAGCTTGGCACACTTCTGGGAGTGGGTACTGTCGGCGAAGTTTATGCCGGTAAGCTAAAAGAAACAGGGGAGCAAGTAGCGGTGAAGCTGCTGCTGCCGTCTCTCTCCCAAGATGAGCTTGTGCGAGCTCGTTTCCAACGCGAGATGCTTATTCTTCAAAAACTGAATCACCCGAATATCATTCGTTACTATGGCGGCGGAAAGCATGACGGAAGACTGTTCTATGCCATGGAGGCTGTAAGTGGTGGTACCGTCAAGGATTTGCTCGAGCGGTTTGATCGTCTTTCTTGGCGCGAAGTGGCATCGATCGCGCGGCAAGTTTGTAGCGCACTACAACACGCACACAACCACGGCATCATTCATCGGGACCTGAAGCCCGGGAATCTGTTTTTGGATCAATCTGGAAATATAAAGCTAGGGGACTTTGGAATCGCCCGCGATACTTTCTCAGCTGATTTAACCAGCCATGGGCTGACGGTTGGTACACATGCCTACATGTCGCCTGAACAGATCGTTGGTGCAGAGAATATCAGCGGAAAAGCCGACCTGTATTCGTTGGGGTGTGTGTTGTTCGAATTATTGACGGGCCAAAAGCCATTTCAAGGCACGAATTTTGCTGTGCTGTTCGAACAACACTTGCACACAACACCGCCTCACGCGATCGATTTCGTTGCCGACTGTCCACAAGCTTTATCCGATGAGATTGCAAAGCTATTAGCCAAGGCCCCAGAAGATAGGCCCTTCAACGCTAGGGCAGTCCAGGGCGTTATGATGCAACTGCTAGATCAAAAGCCCTCTGTCGGTCCCACCAGTGATCGTACAGCCAAGAAGGTCCCCTACAGCGCCCAAACAAGTGCGAGCGATGTTTCGGCTGCTGCCGTAATTGATCCGGGTATGGCGTTGCTTGCACGCAAACTGGAAAACGCCGAAGTACGCAGCGTATCGTGGCGGGCTCTCGCCATACTCGGCGGTGTCATCTTCTTGATTGTTTGTGCTGTCGCAATTGCTGGTCGATAACATGTGGACCGACCAACAACAGGCTATCGCTGAAATAACAAGTGCTGGATGGATTCGCGAGGTCCAGTGGCATACCGAAGTCGATTCGACCAACGAGCTAGCTCGGCGGAATACTTCCGACAATACCCCAGCAATCTACGTCGCCGATCGGCAAACTCGAGGGCGTGGACGCAATGCACATTCATGGTGGTCGCCCGAGGGCTGCCTCATGATGACCTTGGCGATCGATGGGCAAAAACTACCAGCCGATTCCGCGCAGTGGAGCCAGCTTGCACTTGTTTGTGGCATCGCCGTCGCCAATACGGCCAGTCAATTCGTCAACGAGAATGTAGAACTCAAATGGCCCAATGACGTCTATCTGCGGGGCCGAAAATTGGCCGGCATTTTGATTGAGTCTGCACCAGCCAATCAAAACTCCGCCTCAACAGTCAATCTGCGTTGGTTGATCGGCATCGGGCTCAACGTCAATATGAATTGGCTGTTGGCACCACCGGAACTCTCCGACAGGGCGACCTGCCTTTCGTCAGCCGCAGGCAGGCAGGTCGGCCTGCACCTTGTTTTAGTTGAGCTAGCAAAAGAACTTGCTCGTTGCATCGATGACTGGCGAAGTAGTCGCTTGCCCTGGGCAGCGATGTGGAGCGAACGATGTTTGCTAACCGGTCGCATTGTTCATGTGAGAGCCTCTACGGAGGTCGAGTGGGTTGGCCGGTGCGAGGGCATCGATGGTAATGGCCGCCTGATCGTTCGCAATGAATCAAGCACGCAATTCATTGCTACCGGTGAAGTGCTAGCTTGGCAGTAAATAAGGACCCGACTAAGCCGTAAAGTCGGCTCAATCCGCAAAGTTTACCAAAACAGCTTCAGTCTAATGCCTGACGAGTCGATATCGAAGATGACAAAAAGTCTAATTCGCTGGTCAGAGCACGGACGAACCTACGATGCTGCAGTTCAAGAAGCTTGCCCCCCCAAGAAAACGACGAGTCGATTTAGCGACATGGTGCAATTGTACGTTGCTGCGGGGCTGGGCCATTTCCCTAACCACCTGCGCCGCCTCAGCCGCGATCTGCGCTCAGGAGCTCCCCTCTACCTTGGTGAGTTCTAGTGCCAGGAATGGGGCAAGCAATTCTGTTTTGCCAGTTGTTAGCGATTTGGAATCCTTCGAAATTCGACTGACGCCGTTATCAAATCAACCTTCCGCGCCCGTTGTAACTGCTCTGGCTGCTTCGCATGACGGACGATTCTTGGCTGCCGCCGGAGATGACCATGCTATTCGCATAATCGACGTCGCCTCGGGCAAGACGTTCAGCACGCTCATCGGACACACAGATTGGATACAGTCGTTGGTCTTTACGAGCGATTCACAAAACCTCTACTCTGCTGCCAATGATGGACGCGTGTTGAAATGGAATCATCAATACCCGGTCTCGTTCACACAAGTCCTTAAACGTGACTATGCGCTGCGCGCAATTACATTGTCCACCGAAAAAGGACTTCTGGCAGCGTGCGGGTTCTCAGACAACGTTTTGATATGGGACCTTGGTCTAGGAAAGCTCAGGCACGATTTGAGGTGCGAATCCCAAGATCAGCGCTGCGTCCGCTTCAGTCCAGATGGTACACGTTTACTGCGAGGTGGACGACTAGGAGAGATTTGCGTCTGGGATACGGAGAGCGGCGAGGAGATAGCGAGTTACAGGGAACACAAACGCCGTGTATTTACAGCAGCATTCTCGGCTGACGGTACTGAGGTTACCAGCGTTGGTGAAGATCGCCGTTTGGTTCGCACTCGTTTGGCTGATAAGAGCGTTCTATTTGACAAAGAGGTTGCCCAGGGCAAGTTGATGTCGATGTGCTTGATCAATGATGACATGGTAGCAGCGGCGGGCGCTGACAACTCAATTATCCTCTTTGATTTGTTAGCGGGAGAAAGCGTTGCTCAGCTTTCAGGACATACCGGTACAGTTGCGGTAATGGTGCCATGCGGAGAACTGCTTGCCAGTGGATCGTTCGATACGACCATTCGCATATGGAATCTCGAACAAATCGGACAACGGCGCGTGGACTACGGCAAACCCGTCCACGCTCCGATGAAAATGGATGCTAGTTTGCAAATTCGGTAAGTGCCAAGGTGGCGACGAAGCGGTTCAAGTGTCACGCACTCATGGATCAGCCGACAACGTCACAGACAATTCACGGAGGTGTCTGTTGTTTTTGCAAGAACAAGTTAGCCGATTCACACGTTGGTTTGGTGGCAACTCCACAGCGACACCATCGCGAGTAGGGAGCTGGCGTGCACCAACTGTGCTAGCGTCCAAGTCTAGAACATCGCGTGCAAAACTCCATCGAAAAACGCTCAATCGCTCCGTCATGCTAGAAGCGATGGAACCAAGGCACATGATGGCTGCCGATCTGATTCAAGTTGGAGCCGTGTACGTTGAGGAGGATGTGGGCAGCGATGAGCACGGAGATTTGTTTTACGTTACGTTCAGCGGCGGCGCCCCCGGAACGCAGCTTACGCGATTGACAATCGACGGAGACCTCAACACGCCCGGATTCGGACTCGGCGACCTATTCTTCGATACCGTAGAAAGTGGCTATGGCGCTGATCATGCATTTGCGTTTCAAATCGAACAGTTTAGAACGGCCAATCCGAATGCAACCGTCAGCGCTACTGTTCGCGACGGGGAATCCAAACTGGTTCTAGACTTTACCAACTTTGCCGCAGGCGATTTGCTGGTCTTTTCCATCGACGTCGACGAAGTTCAATTCTGGGATCCAAACGAAACTAACGTATCGATATTGAATGATGGCTTCGACCCGATTACATCCGGTGTCGAGTTTCAAAACAGTAAAATGCGGGGTGAGTTTTCGGCGCCGCACTATGAGGTCGCCGCTGGCCAAGATCGCTTCGTCAATCGCTACGACACATGGCTGGTAGCCTCAGGTTTGCCTCTGCCTGCAGATGATGAGGGAGGAAAGCGGGATCGCTCCGCAGGCGGTGGATTTTCATTGCAACAAACCCCCAAACCGGTCTCGCTGGCTGGTATCGTATACGTTGACTCCAACGAGAATCTCAGCTACCAGGCTAACGAACAGCGCTTGGCAGGTGTTAAGCTGGATTTGTTCCGGCTCGAAAACGGTAGTTACGTATCGACCGGACATTCCACGACCACCGACAGTCAGGGACGCTACAGCTTCGCTACTAGTCTAGGCCTAATGCCCGGGACTTATCAGGTTCGCGAGAGTCAACCGGCCGGTTACTACAGTGTGGGCGCTACGACTGGCAAGCTCAATGGCAGTGGAACTGTAGGACGAATCGATCCCAGCAGCCCCGATGTGCTTACTCAAGTCGAATTGTTGCTCGGCGACCAGCATGCGACCGAACTCAACTTTGCCGAGAACTTGCCCGCCTCCGTTAACGGGCAGGTTTGTGTCGTGCTGAGCGGCTTCGATTGCTTTAGCAGCGATTCAGAAAAAGCACCGCTGGCCGGAGTACTGATCGAGTTGCGCAACGCCAGCGGTCAAGTCATTGCAACCCAGCGGACCGGTGCGGATGGCAAGTATGAGTTTGGCAATTTGCGGGCCGGCGTATATTCAATAACAGAAACGACCCCCGCAGGTTTACTCGAAGGCGATGCCAAAGTTGGTACCGCAGGCGGGACGAAAACCAATGGCAGCGAGATTCGTCAAATAACCCTAGGCGGTGGCGTAGTTGCAGCCAACTATGATTTTTGCGAACTTACACCGAGCAATCTTAGCGGTAACACGTTCTACGATCAAAACAACAATGGCCGACGCGATAGCGGTGAAACTCCGCTGAGCAATGTGTTGATAACGCTCTGGGACGAAACAGGCAACAAAGTCGCTGAAACGCGAACCAACTCGCTCGGATTCTACCAATTCAGTAGCCTCCGCCCCGGAACCTACCGCGTAACCGAGCAAACGCCCAGCGGCTACATTCCTGGACGCGCGGCCGTCGGCACAATTGGCGGTACCGAGGTTGGACGTAATGATGCCACTGGCGACGTGCTGTCCGCAATTGCCCTGCCTACCGGCTCTAGTGGGATCAACTACGACTTTGGTGAGATTCTTCCCGGCAGTATCGCTGGCCGCGTCATCGCCGACACCAACGGTAATTGCATCATCGATGCAACCGGCGAAATGCCGCTGGCAGGCGTGGTGATTGAACTATTGAGCCCGACCGGCAGCGTGTTACAAACAACGGTTACGGACGCCATGGGCTTCTACAAGTTCGATGATCTATTGCCGGGCCAGTACTCGATTCGGGAAGTTCAGCCTGTAGGCTATTTCCAGGGCGATCATCACGCTGGCAGCGGCGGTGGAAACGACTCGGTCCAGGATCTTGTCACCGCAATTTTTGTAACGCCCGGCGCTGCATTGGTTGATTACAACTTCTGTGAAATCCCACCTGGTTCCATTGCTGGTCAGGTATTTGTAGACCTGGATGAGGATTGTTTGCGCGATCCCGGCGAGCAATCCTTAGCGGGCGTGACAGTCACCTTGCTCGATGAGACTGGCAAGGTGATCGCGACAACGCAAACTAACAGTTTAGGACGATACGAGTTCCTAGGCCTCGAGCCGGGCACTTATACCATCCGCGAGACGCAGCCGGCGGGCTATTTGCAGGGGGGGCAAACGGCTGGCACCGGCGGCGGCGACGCTTCCGTTGCCGATGTAATCTCCGCAGTGGCGCTAACAGCAGGTTCTCAGTTGGTGGAGTATAACTTCTGCGAAATAGCTCCCGCATCGATTGCAGGTATGGTGTTCGTGGATCTTGATGACGATGCAAGTTTTGACGCCAACGAACAACCAATATCCGGCGTGACCCTGACGCTGATCGATGCAAACGGTCAAATCGTTGATACGACACAAACGAATCCAAATGGTCATTACAGCTTCACGAATCTTCGTCCAGGCGGCTACACAGTCCGCGAGTCGCAACCAGCCGCGTTTCTGCAAGGTGGACAGAAAGCAGGCTCCGAAGGGGGTGACGCCAGTGTGCAGGACGTCATTTCCAGCATTGGGTTGGCCGCAGGCGCTCAGTTGGTTCAATACGATTTTTATGAGTTACTTCCCGGCTCTATTTCAGGCGTCGTGTTTGCTGATCTGGATTTTGATTGCCTGCAGGATATCGAGGAACAGCCAATCACTGGTGTACGACTCGAATTGCTCAGTGCAAGTGGCACTGTTGTGGCCACAACCATAACCGATGAGCGGGGTGCCTATTCCTTCGGCAACTTAACGCCAGGAACCTACTCGGTGCGCGAGATCCAGCCAGCTGGGTTCTTTCAGGGAGGACAGGTTGCGCCTCAGACAGGTGGCGACGCAAGCCAGGAGGACCTAATATCGCAAATCAGAGTTGGGTCGGCGCAGTCAATCACAGAAGCCAACTTCTGCGAGTTACCGCCAGCCCAAATCTCGGGATACGTCTTTCAAGATGGTTCGGTAATCACGAATTCAACCGGCGCGCTCCCCGAGGATATTCGCACCGTTCGAGACGGAGTGCGCACTAGTGATGACACGCCCATTGCCAGTGTTACCCTCCAATTGCGAACTCTGACAGGATTGCCTATGAGCGCCTCGCGGGCGTTACCGGGCATTTATGCAGGGGATACGATCGAAGTTCAAACAGACTCCAGTGGGTTCTTTGTGTTTTCAGGGCTGCGTCCTGGCACCTATCACGT
Source organism: Pirellulaceae bacterium (assembly GCA_041736515.1). Taxonomy (GTDB): domain Bacteria; phylum Planctomycetota; class Planctomycetia; order Pirellulales; family Pirellulaceae; genus Aureliella. Next base: position 42,264 of record JBGSTP010000328.1, on the reverse strand, counting down.
TTATCAACAGCAACCCGATGGATACATCGATAGTCTAGACACCCCAGGCACTACGACCGGCTTTGCAATTAACCGGGGTGAATCCGTTCCGACCGCCATCTTGAGCTTGATCCAGCTGACTGATCCGCTTGCCAATCCAGGACAGGATGCGATCTTAGCCATCAGTGTCGAAGCTGGCCAGAATTCGCGCGAGAACAACTTTAGCGAAGTACTCACGCGTCGCGAGACGCCTGTACCACCAATTGAGAATCCACCGCCTCCGGGAGAAAAAGTCTACGAGACTCCGCCTGTCTTTGATCCGGTCGCCCCCATTTACTCTAGCCCTTTACTATGGGAGCCATTGCCGCTGCTCGTGGGCTATGGCCATGTTGCGTCACCGACGTGGCACTTGAGTGTGATTAATGGAGGATTTCCACGTGGAATGCGCAACGGCGAGCCCGTCGAGGAAGAGGAAGTCGCGGAACAGGCCGACAGATTGAACGTCTATGCTTGGTCCGTACGGGGTTTGAAGGATTCAACATGGCACATTGTTAGCACGAATCCGGAAATCAACCGCAATTCCCGAAGAATGGTGTTTGACCTACCCGGCGCACAGCCATTGGCTGGCGACTTCAATGGTGATGGCTTCGACGAACTCGCGCTGTTCTTGGATGGTGAATGGTTTATCGACATCAATGCGAATGGTCGTTGGGATGAGAATGATATCTGGATGCGGCTGGGGCGGCGCGGCGACCAGCCGGTCATCGGTGACTGGGATGGTGATGGCAAGGACGACGTGGGCATCTTTGGTCATCAGTGGCAGGGCGATGAACGCGCTTTGGCGGCCGAAACAGGTTTGCCCGACCCAGAAAACCTGCGCCGCGTTAAGCCCAAGAACGTTCCACCGAACTTGGAACAAGCACCGGATGATCCGCGGCTTCTAAAACGCAGCCACCGCGGCATGGCACGTGCTGACTTGATCGATCACGTATTTCGTCTAGGCGGAGAAAAGGATCTCGCGATTAGTGGCGACTTAAACGGCGATGGTATTGCCACCATTGGTACATTCAACCAAGGAAAATGGCTTCTAGACATCGACGGCGATGGTCGGCTGACGGCAGAGCATGATAGCCAAGTTGATTTCGGCCAAGCGGGCGATCTTCCGCTTGTCGGCGACTTCGATAACGATGGAGTGGATGAAATAGCGGTCGTCCGCGGTGCGCAAGTGCTAGTCGATTCGAATAGCAACGGACGATTAGACGCTACAGACCAAGTATTCCAACTGGCTTCCGAGGACGGGACAGTAATTGTTGGTGACTTCGATGGCGATGGCTACGACGAACCCGCGCTACACCAGTCCGGCGAACTCCGCCGCCATTTGGAAGCCAATCTCGGGGCCGCGCCTGAAGCATAGAGCTGTAAGCGTGTAGCGTGTAGGCCGCAACAAGCCCTGCGCCGTTGAGGCAGAACCATTCCCATAGACCTTAATTCTCGGCGGTATTTGCACTACCCTTGCTGGCTACGGATGCAAACATAACACGTCGAACGACTGACTCACTCGACCTCGAACATCGTGCGAAATGGTAATGAGATGCTGCCTCAACTGCGCTGCGCTTGTTGCGTCCTACTGGGTTCGCGACACAGGAAACGAACTGCACCCCGAAAAATGGCATTACCAGGAAAACGACTTGATTTCTCGCCTGGATGTTCGTACTCTGAATTGTGAGGAGTCCCATGCTCTACAGAAATCGAAAAATCGCGACAACAATCCGCCGCATTAGCGTTTTTGCGTTAATCCCGATGCTGCTGTGGCCGAGCTTTGCTCGTTCCGGCTGTTGCTGTACGCTGTTGGACTGCCAAGCCAAGCGACTGGTAAGCGAAAACGATTTTCTTGTGCCCACACCCGATTGGGAGAATCTTGGCGTTTTAGACCAAGCGCAAGAGAGTCGGACGGAGGAACAACAGGAAGAGAAGTTCGCGTGTCCACGGTGTCGAGCGGCCGCAGAGGCCAGCGGGGCAGCGGATTCGACGGACGGTACCGCATCGATATTCGCTCTGTGTGAGTGCGTACACACTGATTTCGTCTCGCTACCGCTAACTCAGCATGAGTTAGTGAACCACGAGTCATCTGTGCAGTCTTACTTTCTCGATCATTGTGTTGTTGATCAGAAACCAGCGCTTTCAATGAGCGACATGTCCGCTCGGCGAAACGCCTTCTTCGATTCTGCGATGCAGCGCTGCGCGCTGTTCTGTTGTTGGTTGAATTGAGCTTTGCCAAGGATCGTTAGAGTTAGCTGCACGTTGCCGCTGACTCTCAAGCTCAATTTAAATTCTTTCTTTGATCAGGAGATCAAACATGTCGGGATTGGTCTTGAAGGTTGCTGCTGCGCTTGTGTTGGCAGCCACGGTTGGAATCGGTGCGACCCAGCTTACTGCAGGTCGTAACGCCTCCTCCGAATGTTCGTGTGGACAGTGTGATGCCGGTTGCGATTGTTGCGACGGTGGTGCGTGCACGTGCACTGCATGTGCGTGCGATGCCTGCGGCTGCGATGTTGCAGAGAAATCATGTGTTGGCGGCTCATGTGGCAGCGAGACGAAGAGCTGCTGCGCATCGGGTTCGGAAGCACAGAGCAATTGCCAGACTGGTGGGAGCTGCTGCCAGTCGTCGGAAGCTTGTCCTGCTCAGGCCGTCTCTTCGGTGGCTGGCTGCAAATGTGGACAGTGCGAAGCTGATTGCAATTGCTGCCTGGGTGCCGATTGTACCTGCGAATCGTGCGACTGCACCGCTTGCGGATGTAGCGAATAGCCAAGTTGGAAACCAGTTTACGCGGTGGGCGTCGTAGTGGACGCCCTGCGAGGAACTGTTTGAGTTCATTTGGCCGGTTCGACGGTACCTAAAGAAATCCTCCGTGGTTTTGCGACTATGGAGGATTTTACTTTCCTTATTTTGCCCCTTCGCCGTGAAGGACTCGCTGCTGGAAGCCAGTTTTTCTATCGAAACTTTCGCAGGCTGCCGCGGAGAACTGAAAGTGCTGGATTGCATTGATCGATTGCGTACAAATCCGATTTTGCGGCCGACAAGCAAAAATATGGTATCGCTGCTTAAGTTTTTCGCCTTCGCACCTCAAAGGTTCTGCCGGAAATTCTCTGAAGCTATTATCATGGAGGTGGTGGATAACTCACGACCGCTCTCGAAATATGCGAGCACGAATCAATGCAACTTGACCCAACTCGCTGGCTGGTTTCGCTAGCAGGCTTCATCTACGATTGGATCATCACGCGCGAGTGGGGGAAAATACTGTTGTGCCTGATTCCCGCGTTCTTTGTAGGTAGCCTGGCGTTTGCGGCGACACTGGGTTCGAGGTTGGACCGTGGTCGGTTGGCAGAATGGTATATGGAGTTGGGTGACAAGGAGATTGCCGAGTGGGAGGAAACATGGGCTCCCATGAATGCGACATCCGTCAACGAGTTAGCTGGTGCGGGTAAGGACGGCCAACAGGTGGACGGCAGCGATCCTGCTGGCAGCCAGTTCCCTGGGAGCCAGCCCACGGGTACAGATTCCGCGGAGGATTCCGGTGAAGAGTCAGGGAAAGGCAAACAAGTATCCCGATTTGCGGAAGCCCTTTTTCGACGCGTGCAGCTGCTTATTCCGAGCGATCGCAGCCAGTTCGTAATCGCCGCAACTTTAGCCGGTCGCGGAGCGTTAGAGCAAGCGCGTGCGATGCTAGAACGCATCGCTCCAGCCGATCGTCGCGGCTACGCGCCTGCGCATGCTCTGCTTGCACAGTTCCTACTATTGGAACTTCAGCAGCAAGAGACCAAGAGCGATGCGACAGCCACGCTGCTAATGCACCATGTCTCACAAGCTAAGCAATGGGATCGAGTGCCTAGACCAGTCCTGTTAGCGGGCAGCGATCTGTCGCTCATGAAAGGCGATCAAACCGAGTCGCTCATTCTGCTCGAGCTATCCTCGCGGCGATTCCCCGAAGATCATTTCGCTCTTGCGCAGCGCGCAAAGCTCTGCAAAAACGAACGACTATTTGCTGAAGCAAATGCGAATGCTCAGGAGTATTTAAACGTCAGATTAAGCATGGATCCTAAGGAACAGGAGAGTCGATTGCGTCTCGCGCAGTCTTTTGCGATGGCGGGCGACTTAGAAAAAGCAGAAGCCACATTGCGGGCAGCTCCAGATTTCGAATCCAACTCCGAAATAAAACGCGGCGTTTCACAAATCTATTTGATGCATTACGGCAACACGCGAGTAGCCACCGACGGGAAACTTTCGGTCAACTTGCAGTATCTCGACGCTGCGATGCGTATCGATCCGACCAATCCGTTGATTGCAGAGGAGGTTGCCCGCCTGGTAAGAATGCAGGGGCCAACGCCGGGGATCGAATTAATCACGCACTTGAAGGCCCGCTTGGCTGAAGGCACAGCCACCGCCGTCACTCACGCTTGTTTGGCGGAAATGCGATTGATGCGAAATGAGAAAGAAGAAGCAATCACGCACCTCGAGCAGGTCGTCATTCGCCTACCCAATGCAGCCGAGTACTTGAATAATTTGGCCTTTTGTTTGGCCGAGTTGCATCCAGACCGACGCGAGGAGGCATTGGGCTACTCCAATCGTGCAGTTGCTGTATCCTCTGCAAAGCCCGTCGCAGACTACTTCGACACCCTTAGCTTTGTCTTGTCTACGCTCGGGCGCCACAAGGAGTCGGTGGCCGCCATCGAGACCGCGATAGAGCTGAACCGCCGCCGTCCCGATTTTCATACGCGGGCTGCGGAAGAATACCGACATCTCAACGATGAATCGATGGCCCAAGTACACGAGCAAGTTGCCGAGCGAGTTCGCGTTGAAGAAGCGGCCAGGATTGAAGCAGAGCGCATTGAGGCTGAGCGGCAGGCAGCGGCCAAGGCGGAAGCCGAGCGGCTAGAAGCGATTCGCCAGGAAACCGAGAAGCTGGAAGCGATACGCTTGGCCGCTGAGCAAGCATTGATTGCCATAGAAGAAGAAGTGGCGGCCGAGCAAGCCGCGCAGGCTGCCGCAGAAGCAGAAGCGGCGGCAGAGGCCAATGGCAGCACACCTACCGATCCCAATAGTCCGGACTCCGATCAACCGGAACTCAGTCCTTCGTCGCCAGAAGACAGTACGTCGGCGTCCTCAACAAACGCCTCGCCCGATACCCCCTAGTCCCGAAGGGATCAACGCGACGTCCCAAAACAATGAATGCCGGAAGCTGAGAGAGGGCTGTGATTCGCGGGCAGAATCTAGATAATTAGCTGAACCAACCAATTCGACCAGTACCACAGATTTGCCAAGTCAATGAATGCCACTGCCTCCTGCTCAGCCACTTATTCACCTAGTACGCCGATTCTGAATATCTCTGCCTATCGTTTCGTAAAGCTCGATCGCGTTGAAGAGCGGCGAGTGGAGTTGCTGCGGAGTTGTAAGTCCCTGGGCCTTCGCGGCACTATCTTGCTCAGTTCCGAGGGGCTCAATATGTTTCTGGCAGGAAAGCCGGAATCAATCGAGGCTTTCCTCACCCAATTGCGCCGCGACCCGGCGTTCGCAGATTTGGCCACCAAAGACAGTTATTCCGAGACTCAACCATTTCGTCGCATGTTAGTGCGTCTGAAGAAGGAAATAATTGCTTTTGGTGTCGACGGGGTATGCCCGGAGGAGCGCACTAGCCCCAAACTGCCCGCGCGAGAACTTCTGGCGTGGCTGGATGAAGGACGGCCAATGCGATTGCTCGACGTGCGCAATGATTATGAATTCGACTTGGGCACTTTCGACGGCGCTGAGCAACTGAACATCAGTCACTTTCGCGAATTTCCGCAGGCGATCTCGCAACTGCCAGAGGAAGCCAAGAAGCAGCCGCTAGTGATGTTCTGCACAGGCGGCATTCGCTGCGAGAAGGCTGGTCCAATGATGGAGCAAGCGGGCTTTGAAAAGGTGTATCAGCTCGACGGCGGCATTCTCAAGTACTTTGAGGAATGCGGAGGCAAGTATTATCACGGCTCTTGCTTTGTGTTCGATAACCGCGTCGCCCTTAGTCCTGACTTGAAGCCAACCGGAGATGTTCTTTGCTATGCTTGCCAGGCGGTGCTGAGCGCTGACGAGCTTTCATCCGAGAGGTTTCTATTTGGGCAGTGGTGCCCGCGTTGCTACCTGGAACCGCAGGAACGCATGCGAGTTGTTCTCGATAAGCGAGAAGCAGCGATTCGAGGTCTGGCAGCCACGCAACCTGGATCCACCGCTTATGACAACACGAGGAAGATCTACGTTCCGCGACGTTTCGTAGGCATGTCACTAATCGACTTTCTCAATGCATGGCATCCGCCAACGCCGCGCGAGCAGTGGGTGCAGTGGATCGAGGCCGGACAGTTGAGCTCTGAAGGGCAAGTGGCTTCAGCCGAACAAATTGTTCGCGAGGGCCAGTGCATTGAACAGAAGATGCAAGGCACCATTGAGCCTCAAATCAATGCCGATATCCGCTTGATCCACGAAGACGAATTTATCGTGGTGGTCAATAAACCTGCACCTTTACCCGTGCATCCCAGCGGACGGTATAACCGAAACACACTCTCCCATCTCATGAAAGACGCCTACCCCAGGCAAAAACTGCGAGTCGCACACCGCCTGGATGCGAATACCAGCGGTGTCGTAGTTCTGTGCAGAACCTATCACGCGGCGCGACTTGTTCAGCCGCAGTTCAGTGCCGGCGACGTCGACAAAGTCTACTACGCACGCGTTCATGGCCATCCTGATTGGGATTCCCTCGAATGCAACGCATCGGTCAGTGCTTTGCCGCAGCCTGGCGGCATACGTGCCGTTGACGTAGCAGACGGACAAAACGCGTGCACGCGTTTCCAGGTTGTGCGACGCGATTGCGACGGTACTTCGATTATCAAAGCCACTCCGCTGACTGGTCGCACGCACCAGATTCGCATCCATTTGTGGCACCTTGGACACGCAATTGTGGGAGATCCGTTGTATCTGTCGCATCGCGCAATTGGCTCCGCACACACATTGAACCTAGAGGATCGCTCCATGTGCCTACATGCAGCTCGAATCGAATTCGTGCACCCGCAGAGCGGTCAGCGTACGGCATTTGAGGCGCCGCTGCCTGAGTGGTGCAGTTCATGAAGAAAATCTCTCGCGGATAAATTGAAAACTTTTTGACTCAACGGGCGCTGAAATTACTTGCCAAACGCCTATCATGCCCTGAGTAATGATGGTTTTATTCGAATCTACACTTGCAGCCTGACATACGAGACCTGATGACTGATTCTGTGCAAACCAACGCGACGGTTGATCACGCGCGTATTGAAAATGCTGTCCGCGAAATCTTGGCGGCTGTGGGTGAAGACCCCAATCGCGAAGGGCTGCTGGAGACTCCTGCCCGTGTGGCCCGAATGTATGCGGAGATGTTCTCCGGCCTGCACCGCGATCCCAAGATTCACTTGCAAAAAGTCTTTACCGAAAAATACGATGAAGTCGTGTTGATAAAGGACATTACTTTTTGCAGCATGTGTGAGCACCATCTCCTTCCATTCAGCGGCAAGGCGCATGTCGGTTATTTGCCAGACGGTAAAGTTGTCGGCTTGAGCAAATTGGCGCGAGTCGTCGACGAGGTAGCTCGTCGACCCCAAGTGCAGGAGCGGATGACTGAAGATATCGCAGAGCTGATCGAAGTGGAACTCGGCGCCCGCGGTGTGGCGGTCGTCTTGGAGGCTTCGCACTCTTGCATGACGATACGTGGCATTCGGAAACCTGGAAGCATGTGTCTGACTTCAGCCATGCGCGGCGTTTTCCGCGACAACCTGTCTTCGAGAGCTGAAATACTGGGGCTGATCGTCGGCCGGAACAGCTAACGGACTCAGCTTGGGTCCGGCGCTTGGCTGGCGTGGCGCGAGCGTAGGGACGCTCCGCTTATCTCTTTCCTGGCCCTCACAGCGCGAACCCGCATTTGCTTTCCAGATAGCCCGATCCCGTCGCACGTTCTTGCCGACAGTTTTTTCTGATGCATATTCCGATCTATTGCAAGCGGCGATACTTGCGTGGATAGGCCAAAATGCTCAGTTTACTTGCTTTATGGTTGACACCGCATAAAGCGGGGCGAATCGACCGCAAAGTCGCATAAAGGAAACTTTATCAACATTGCGACTGTTCTTGTTCATTTGATATTGGTACATTAATCGTCGGGTCGTTCTCCTGTTGTGCGTTCGTGCCATCCTCCTACTTTTCTTTTGGAGCGTACTTATGATGAAAATTAGATCCAGCCGCGGATTTACTTTGGTGGAATTGCTGGTGGTGATCGCCATCATCGGAATATTAGTGGGGCTTTTGCTACCAGCGGTTCAAGCTGCGCGGGAAGCAGCTCGACGCATGCAATGTTCGAACAACCTCAAGCAAAACGGGCTAGCCTTACATAACTACGAAAGCTCGTTCAAGACATTTCCGCCAGCCGGCATCAGCACGAACCATATGTCGTGGGCTGTACTGCTGCTGCCCTATCTGGAACAAACGAATCTATTCAACCAGTTCGATTTTAGTCAGGGTAATTGGCAGGGGCGGTCGCCTACGTTCAACCGAACGGCAGTGGTTAAGGGCGTGCTTATCACATCCTACTATTGTCCAAGCTCTACCCCCGACACACATTTCTCGTTGTTCAACACGACACAGACAAATCTGCTAATCAACGAGTCAGATATTCGGACAGGACACTATCATGCGGTGCTGGGACCTTTTGGTACGAACGCCGTTTCCGGCCAGCCATATGAATTTCTTGGCACAGTCGGCACGACCGGTTTTGGACCAGTGTGCACGACCGGAGCTTTTGGTGCGCACGAACGCGTTTCTGCAACGAATTTCAATCCCAAGAAAAATCCGATCGCTAGCATGACTGATGGTACATCGAATACGTTCATGTTGGGTGAGTTCTCATGGAAGGGATACCAATTCTGGCGTCCGTGGACTCGAGGTTACTATACAGACAATCGGGGTACATTGGCTTACCTCTCAAAAAATGTAACCTACCCAATCAACTCAAAGTTTTCCTTGGAGTGGAATGACGCTTCGTTTGGCAGTATGCACACGGGTGGTGCCCAGTTCGTCCGAGGAGATGGCTCAGTGCATTTCGTTTCCGAAAGTATGGATATGGTTACCTACCGTGCTGCGGCGAGCGCCCGCGGTGGAGAGACTGTTACGCTCGAGTAAAACCGAGCGGAGGAAAGAGGAAGAGTCCGTCAGGAGTCAATTGAGTGAATGCCTGCCATGGTGATTTGCACAATTGACTCTTGTAATTTTCTAGAAGCCTTTTTTTGGATTCAGCAATGACCAGTCTTTATTGCCATGTTATTCGCTCGCACGCACTACTGGTGCTCGGCTGCGTACTGGCCGGTTGCGGTTCTGGCGAGCGCATCTATCGACTTTCTGGCACAGCCACTTTCAAAGGTAAACCGATTCCGGCTGGCTATATCGTGTTTGAACCGGACTCCTCAAATGGCAACACGGGTGCGGCTGGTCGCTGTCAAATCCTCGATGGCAAATACGATACGAGCCGGGACGATGGACGCGGAACAGTTGGTGGTGCTCACCGTGTCCGCATTGTGGGCCTCAATGGCAATCCAAACGGAAGTGCCGATGGCACCAAGGAAGTCTCCCTGCCGCTGCCACTATTTCCACCCTATGAAGTTGTTGTCGATTTGCCTATGGAGGACAGCACCTACGACTTTGAGGTGCCCAAGTAGCGGGACGAGTCTGTGCCGGGCGGGTCGACCGTGCCTGCGCGATTGCCAAGCAATACAACTACCTTAAAACAGCGCACCTCGCTAAGCCTGACCGCAGTCAAGCTCGCGAACTTCGCTCAACGGCACCCCATGTCGGCACGGGTGCATTTGCGAACTTGTCTTGCGAAATGCGCGTGGTATCTTAGCCCTCTCGCTGTTCTGTCTGTTCTGTGGAGTATCCAATGCGAAGAATCTCTGTCATTTTGTGTGTGCTGTTCTCTATCGAGTTTCACTCGCTACTAAATTCTCAAGCGCAAACCACGCCTAGCGCGACGACCTACGATTTAGTGGTGTACGGCGGCACCTCGGGTCGAGTCATAGCGGCGGTTCAAGCCAAACGCATGGGGCATTCGGCTGCGATCGTGTGCCCAGATATTCATTTGGGAGGACTCTCCAGCGGCGGACTGGGATGGACGGACTCTGGCAACAAAGCCGTCATCGGCGGACTTGCTCGAGATTTTTATCATCGCATCTACAAGCACTATTTGGCCAACGAGGCATGGAAATGGCAGCCTCGAGAAGAGTATGGCAACCAGGGCCAGGGTACGCCCGCCATCGACGGCCACCAGCGGACGATGTGGATTTTCGAGCCCCATGTTGCGGAACGAGTCTTTGATGAGCTCGTTAAAGAATACGAGATCCCAGTTTTCCGTAACGAGTGGTTGGATCGCGACCAGGGAGTCACGAAGTCAGGCCCCAGAATCTCTTCCATTCGCATGCTGAGCGGACATACCATAAGCGGGCGGATGTTCCTCGATGCAACCTACGAAGGCGATCTCATGGCCAGCGCGGGTGTGGAATACCACGTCGGACGCGAATCGCGAGAGCAGTATGGGGAAGAATGGAATGGAGTGCAGACGGGTGTCCTGCACCATCGTCATCACTTCGGCGCCGTAAAGACACCAATTAGCCACTATAAAGTGCCAGGAGATTCCGCCAGCGGCGTGTTGCCCAGAATTAGCACAGATCCTCCAGGAGAGTTCGGCGCGGCTGACAAACGAGTGCAGGCCTACTGTTTCCGCATGTGCTTGACTAACGATCCACGAAATCGCATCGCGTTCCCCAAGCCTGCGGGCTATGACCCGCTCCAATATGAATTGCTGGTTCGCGTGCTGGAGGCGGGTTGGCGAGAACAGTTTGATAAATTCGACCCGATTCCTAACCATAAAACAGACACCAACAATCACGGCCCGTTTAGTACCGATAACATCGGATTCAGTTACGATTACCCGGAAGCCTCCTATGAACGCCGACGCGAGATTATTGCTGAGCACCAGCAGTATCAGCAGGGCTTGATGTACTTCTTAGCCAATGAACCGCGAGTTCCCGAGGATGTTCGCAGAGAATTTGCAAAGTGGGGGTTAGCCGCCGATGAGTTTGTCGATAACGGCCATTGGCCTCACCAAATTTATGTGCGCGAAGCACGCCGCATGATTGGCGAGTTTGTGATGACCGAGAACGAGCTGCTTAAGAAACGTCCCACACCACAATCCATCGGCATGGGATCGTATGCCATGGATTCGCACAACGTCCAACGTTATATCAAGCCGGACGGCTTTGTACAAAACGAAGGCGATATCGGCGTGAGTACGCATGGTCCCTACGAAATCGCTTTTCGCTCGATACTTCCCAAGAAATCCCAGTGCGAAAACCTGCTTGTCCCAGTTTGCCTCTCTAGTTCTCACATTGCGTTCGGTTCTATAAGAATGGAGCCAGTGTTCATGATTCTTGGACAATCGGCAGCCACAACAGCATCGTTGGCTCTTCAGCAAAACATCGCTGTTCAAGACGTTAGCTACGAACAACTGCGTGCGCTGTTGCTGGAAGATGGACAAGTACTAGAGTACGCTGGGTCAGTTCTTGGAAAGGGCGGGGTTGATCCAAAGTCGCTAAAAGGAATCGTACTTGATGACAGCCAGGCTGAGCGCTCTGGGACTTGGGGAAACAGTAGCTCGGCAGGAGCTTATGTTGGTCGCGAATACCTACACGATAGCGGCGCAGGCGACGGTCGAGCGACGGTGCGTTACGAAACACGGCTTGCCGCTGGGAATTATGAAGTCCGACTAGCTTACTCGACGCATACGAACCGGGCTTCGAACGTGCCAGTCACTATTGAGCATGCAGCTGGGAAAACTTTGGTGGTGATAAATCAGCGGATGCAACCCAGTGTCGAGAATTTGTTTGTCTCTCTCGGCAATTACAACTTCCATTCGAATGCACCGGCGGCGGTTTCGATATCCAATCAAGGCACCAACGGGCACGTCATTGCCGACGCAGTACAGTTCTTGCCGGCTCAGCCGTAGAACCACAAGAGACTAGTCGCAGTGCGTCGCCTTAGTCTTGCTGGAGATCCAGCATTTTGATGGATAATCTTGCTACGATCCTGAATTCCAACCTGAAAATTGGCTACGTTGACGATCTTACCCAATCAAGAAGCAGCGGGGTTTTGTCGCAATGACTCAACCCCGCTTCACTTTAGGACGTAACCTACTTGTACCTGAACGAACACTTACGGTAGATCAACTACCAACTCTTGTCCCGCAGCGACGGTGACAGTGCGTTCCAAATTAGCTTCACCGAGGCTTGCGCACTCGGCAGGAACTTTACTGGCACCAGACTTCGGTGTGAAATAGTAGGCATACTTGCCAGCGTGAGTCTCGACCGTGAACGATCCATCAGGCTTGACTTCAATTTTCTTCTCGTAGCCTTCCTCGAGTGGTTGCAGGTTGATCACCATTCCACCAACCGGCTTGCCGCCTTTGGAAACTTTACCGTCAACGGTAACAGGTCCAGCCAGTTGCGGCGGAGCACCTCCACAGCCTGACATCAGCAACAAACCTAGTACGAAAACACAGTTTCGCATATTCAATTTGCCTTTACTGCGAAACGCCTGGCACAACATTTCCGTCATTGGCACCGACTTGCCACTTGAGAACGATTGTGTCCGTCGAGCTAGAGATGAAGTGCACAGAACCGTCACCCATGGCAGTGTTAACACCGCCGGTGTGGAAACTGAACGGTTCGTCGTTGGGGCCGCAGTTATTCACCGACCAGCGGCATGCGGCCGGACCACCCACAGGTGAGCTGTAATTGTTGATGCCGGCCTTGCGAGAGGCTGGAGCAATTGCATTGCTTGGCCCAGAAAAACCGTTGGTGACCGCATCAGCATCTGCCCAGGCAAACATTCGCCGACCATCGCCGCCCTAGGACATCGCCACCGGATCCGCTGCACTGGACACAGGGGTCTTTCGTGACGATAGCGCGCCAAAGGAACCGACGTTTGGATGAGCTCGACCAGCGTCTTCCATACACAAAATGGTATTCGACGTGCCGTCGCTAACTCGCCCAAAGCCGCCCTTGTCGCAGGTGAGCATTCCGGGCTTGACTTGGGACAACCAAAGGGCTGAACCCGAAGGTGTCGTCCGCTCGCCGAACAACGGGCTGGAAGGGTCCTCCATGATATCCGTCAAATCGACGAACATATAATCCCAGCCGCCGTAACCATGCACCGACCGTTTCCAGCCAATGGAGTTGTAGGACAAACATAAGCCGAAATCAAGGTTTTAGCAGCCAATTGTCCGCTCGGATGGGTTGGATCATCGTAGGCCTTTCCCTTTGCATTCTTGTGCAACAAGCAGCCCGTCGCTGTGATGCGAGTGGATGCGTTCATGCTATAGGGCGCAGCCGAATAGTCTTTGAAGCTATGATCGAACATGTTGTAGACGGCAGTCTGCTCAATGTAGGGCAGCAACTCGGTCGCGGTCGAGTGGATCATGTAGGCCGTAGTTGTAGAACCAGTTGAGCCACACTGACCAGACGGAGGTAGAGACCGATTGGCGGATTCAAAGTTATGAACAGCCAAGCCAATTTGTTTGAGGTTATTTGAGCACTGCATACGTCGCGCTGCCTCTCTCGCAGCTTGCACGGCAGGAAGCAGCAAGCCCACCAAAATCCCAATAATTGCGATAACAACGAGCAACTCCACCAAGGTAAAACCCAGCCCTTTGTTCGACTTTCTTGCCCGAGCACGCTCAGCAGCAAACCTTAATCCGTTCTTCATAAAACACACCATTTCGTTGACTAAAAATCGGAGACACACTCTGCACCCCCTGCTTAGGCGAAGATTTTACGCCTAAACCATCAACATTCTGAGAACTTTTCGTTAAGGTTGTGTTAATCTTTCTTGCGGGTATTTGCAGCAAACTTAGCTCTAATTCGCTCAGAGGTAGTGCCGTACGCAGCCCCCACATGCCTCTGGTCATCCGAATTCTGAAGCAGAGGTTTTACCGCTTAATGAACTGCTCGAAATAAAATATAATACGGTGATCGATTCGCCTTTCGCGTGACCATCCCTCCTTCCAACAGCGAGCGAAACGCCATGCTCAAACGCCCTCCCTTCCGCGTCTGTTTTTGTAAACTCCGATTATTCGCCGTGCTCCTGTTTTGTTTGGCTGCCCTGACAGTTACCCCATGTATGGCGACCGACGACGAGCCGATTCAATTCAATCGCGACATTCGCCCGATACTTAGCGACGCATGCTTTCGCTGCCATGGCTTCGATCAGAAATCCAGGCAAGGAGACTTGCGGCTCGATTTGTTGGAGAGTGCGGCGTACGTATTGCAGTCCAGTGACTCGGAAACGAGCCTCCTGTGGGAGCGGCTTGCATCCGAGGATCCAGATATCGTGATGCCCCCGCCAAAGGAGACTCGGCAGTTGACGGCTGCAGAAAAAAGTCTTTTATCACGCTGGCTTAAGCAGGGAGGGAAGTACCAGGGACACTGGGCATTCGAACCAATCTCAGCGTCCACACCACCGACGAACACATTCGCTCACCCGTCCCCAAATTTAGTTTCCTCAACCTTCACTGCCCCGGCAGGAGATTGGCAGACCACAGCAATCGATCGCTTCTTGCTAGCAGAGATGGTAAAGCATGGAGTCGCACCACAACCTGAAGCGCCGCGGGAAACGTTAATTCGGCGTGTGGCGCTTACACTCACGGGCCTGCCGCCTCAGTTAGACGAGATCGATGCCTTTGTGAACGACACTTCCGATAAAGCCTATGAACGGATGGTGGACGGTTATTTGCAGTCTCCTCACTACGGAGAGGAAATGGCCAAGCACTGGTTGGATCTAGCGCGCTATGGCGACACTCATGGACTGCACTTGGACAATGTTCGCGAAATTTGGGCCTATCGCGACTGGGTTGTATCAGCCTTCAACCGTAATTTAACATTCGATCAATTCACGATCGAGCAACTTGCAGGCGATCTCTTGGAGAGCCCCTCCCAAGAACAATTGATTGCAACTGGGTTCAATCGTTGCAATGTGACAACCAGCGAGGGAGGTGCGATAGCGGAGGAGTTTCTCTATCGCTATGCCGTCGAGCGAGCGAGTACGACAATTCAAACCTGGTTGGGGATGACCGGAGGCTGCGCAGTCTGCCACGACCACAAGTACGATCCGATCGCGATGAAAGAATTCTATTCGATCTACGCGTTTTTCTATAGCGCCGCGGATCCAGCCATGGATGGGAATCGCAGCGACACACCTCCCTACTTATCGCTAGCCACGGCGCAACAGACTGCGGACTTGAAGTCGCTCGGCGCCTTGGCGGCGGCGGCCGAAGCACGCGTAGACGAATTGGCTGCGCACTATGCAGCTCACTTTGAAGCGGCTTCAGCTTCTGAGAATTGCGATCCGCAATCCGTTTGCGATATCTGGTTGGACGACGCTCTTCCCTTGGGCGCTACTGGCAAAAACACATCCCGCAACGCCGAGATTTGGAGAACCAGTGAGACGCTTCCCGCGGCTTTGGGCACGCGGTCCTTGGAGCAACGGTTCGGCGAATTCTACGAACAGAATGTTGAGGGCGGGCTGGTTCCACGCGTCATCCCACCAACGCCAAAACTGGAGGTTTGGCTACGACTCGATGCTCTCCATCGGCCGGCGGCAACCAAACTCGAGTTGGATACGAATGAAGGGAAGAGGGTATTTGGCTGGGGCGCAGTCGAAAATTTTGGTGGCGCATTCGATGGGAAATTTAGCCTCCGCGTCGGCGACTTGCCGCCCACTGGCCAGTGGCACAAATTGACCATCGAGCCCGACCAACTGCGATTAAAACCGGGCGCAATTGTTGAAAAGTTCACGCTGGCGCAGTTCGGAGGCATTTGCCAATGGGACGGACTTTGCATTCGTGGTGAACCAGCGTCTACAAAAGATTTAGACAACGACCCCCGAGAGAACTTTGAGGCGTGGGTGAAGTATTGTCGAGGCAAGTCGATCCCAGTACTGCCCAAGAACTTGGCTGAGGCGCTTAAGCAACCGATCGCAGAGGACACCGCCAGCGAGGGAATTGCATTTCAGCTCAAGGCGCAGTTTCTCAAACATGTAGCGCGTGACGTCCCAATCGAACTCAGCCGAGCGCGCGACAACTGGCACCGGGCGGTTATCAAACTCCAAACACTCCAAGATTCGATTCCAGGCACCTTAATTTATGGAGAATTGGAGCAGCCGCGCGAAGCATTCGTAATGACGCGCGGGCAATACGATCAGCCCGCAGATCCTGTTTCTCCTTCAACACCTGCTTTCTTGCCGCCGCTACAGAGCAAGCCGGCTCAGCGTCCGAATCGGCTGGATCTGGCGCATTGGTTGGTGCGAGCTGACAATCCATTGACGGCAAGGGTTGCGGTGAACCGCTTCTGGCAGCAAGTGTTTGGGATTGGCTTGGTTGAATCGAGCGATGATTTCGGAACACAGGGAAGCCCGCCGAGTCATCCAGAATTGCTGGATTGGCTGGCCGACGATTTCCGACAGGATTGGGATGTGCGCAGGTTGATGAAGAGCTTGGTGCAAACAGCGGCATTCAAACAAGCGTCTCGCTGCGATGCGCAATGCTTGGAACTTGATCCCAAGAATCGCTGGCTGGCACGAGGCCCGAGAATGCGTTTGGACGCGGAGCAAGTGCGTGATCTGTCGTTAGCTGCCAGCGGTTTAATCAATCTGCGCATCGGAGGCCCGAGCTTCAAAACGTATCAGCCGGAAAATATTTGGGAGCCGGTTGGATATGCAAATAGCAATACTCGCTATTATCTTCGCGACCAAGGACCGGACATATACCGCCGCAGCATTTATGCGTTTGTAAAGCGGACAGCCCCCCCACCCTTTATGAGCAACTTTGACGCGCCCAATCGCGAGATGACGTGTGCCCGTCGCGAGCGAAGCAATACGCCATTGCAAGCCCTGCAGTTAATGAATGACATTCAGCATGTCGAAGCTGCCCGAGTGCTGGCTGAGCGTGCTATACGGCTCAATTCATCGGCGATGCAGAGAATAGACTGGATGTTTCGCAGGGTGGTGGCTCGCTATCCCGATTCGTTCGAGACCCAAGAACTTTCACAGAGTCTAGAGAAGTTCAAAGCTCGCTTTATGGCGGATGCTGTCTCTGCAAGCTCCCTGCTGTCCGTTGGAGAAGCTGCAGTCTCACCCGACATTGCCACGGAGGAGCTCGCTGCCTATACGCTCCTAGCCAATTTAATTTTGAATCTTGATGAAGCGATTACCAGGAATTAGCCATGGATCCGACTCACGAATATGCACTTGCCGAATCCCGCCGACAGTTTTTTGTGGGATCTGGTGTTCGTTTGGGTGGACTTGCGCTCGCTACACTGAGTGGGGCGAGGGGGGTTGCAGACGCGGGCGAATTCTCGCGCGGCGCCAGAGCGGATCGTGTGCATCCACCGCTTCCCGGCTTTCCGCACTTCGCACCAAAAGCGAATGCTGTGATCTACTTGCACGCCAACGGCGGACCATCGCAGCTGGATACATGGGATTACAAACCAGGCCTGGCTGCACAATTCGACAAGGACTTGCCCGATTCGATTCGTTTGGGACAACGCATTACAACGATGACCAGCGGTCAAAAGCGTCTTCCAATTGCGCCCAGCAAGTACCGATTCTCGCAGCACGGCAATTGCGGCAGATGGGTTAGTGAGTTGCTGCCCCACACCGCTGGCTGTGTCGACGATATAGCCCTGGTGAAATCCGTTTTCACCAATGCAATTAATCATGACCCGGCATGTACGTTCGTAATGACCGGCAGCGAAGTTCCAGGCAAGCCAAGCTTGGGCAGTTGGTTGGCCTATGGACTGGGCAGCGAGAGTGACGACCTGCCTGCCTTTGTCGTTATGACTCCCAGTTGGTCTGCTTCGGCTTCAGCTCAAGCACTATTTACCCGCATGTGGAGCAGTGGTTTTTTGCCGACGCGTCACAACGGGGTCGCATTGAGAAGCAGCGGGGATCCCGTATTGTACCTGCCCGACCCTCCGGGAGTTACTCGTCGCGACCGTCGTCAGATGCTTGATTCGCTCGCTGCTCTCAACCAGCATCGGTTGCAGCAAATCGGAGATCCTGACATTCAAACTCGTATTGCTCAATATGAAATGGCGTTCCGCATGCAGGTGAGCGTACCCGAGCTGACGCAGTGGAGCGACGAGAGCCAAGAAACGCTCAATCTGTATGGTCCCGATGTCGAGAAACCCGGCACATTTGCCTCCAGCGCTCTACTGGCCAGGAGATTGGTCGAACGCGGTGTTCGAGTTGTCCAGTTGCTGCATCGCGGCTGGGATCAGCACGGCAATATCGCCCGCGATCTACCTGCCCAGTGTGGCGATGTAGACCAAGCCTGCGCTGGGCTGCTGAAGGATTTGAAACGGCGTGGCTTACTCGATTCGACATTGGTAGTTTGGGGCGGCGAATTTGGGCGGACGGTTTACTGTCAAGGTACGCTCACGCGCGAGAATTACGGCCGCGATCATCATCCGCGTTGTTTTCCAATGTGGCTTGCTGGCGGCGGCATCCGCGGCGGAGTTTCCGTGGGTGAGACCGATGACTTCAGCTACAACGTCGTCGAGCGTCCCGTTCATGTCAACGATCTCAATGCCACGATCCTGCGCTGTATGGGTGTCAACCACGAAAAATTCTCCTATGCGTTTCAGGGATTGGACCAACGACTAACGGGCGTCGAACCAACAGCTCCCGTAGAAGAAATCCTATAGTGCCTTGGTTCTAAACTCCTCCTTTATCTTGGCTCATTGGCTACCCGCAGAACCGTTAAAAGCTGCAGCGACACCAACACACCGTCGCTTCTGCTCAGGTGAATGGCGACACGTGATCTTTCGCTATGAAAAACTCGTGTTAGTATAGAGTCATGCGTTCTGCGCAATTGCTCTTTTTCAATTTCTTAAATCAAGCGAGTCTGTACCCGTCGGACCAGAGCTATGGTCCGGTTGAGGCACTCCCCATCCATAGGTTTTGCTATGAGTATCGTTGCATCCAACCGTACGACGATTGACCGGAATCCTCCGACCCAACAGACGAATCCGCTTGATTTCGTAGATCATTTCTGGCATCGACATATCGGCCCGTCGTTGGATGAGACCGCCGCGATGCTACAGTCATTGGGTTTTTCTTCGTTGGATGAACTGACCGACCGCTTGGTCCCGGCGGATATTCGGCTGGAACAGAAACTCGACATTCCAGCACCGCGCGGAGAGTTTGAGTTTCTAGAGTCCTTGAAGACGATCGCCGCCAAGAACAAAGTTTTTCGGTCTTGTATCGGGATGGGATACTATGGCACAGTGACTCCTCCGGTAATTCTGCGCAACGTCCTGGAGAATCCAGGGTGGTATACGCAATACACTCCCTATCAAGCAGAAATTGCTCAAGGCCGCTTGGAAGCTCTGCTGAATTTTCAGACGATGGTCGCGGATCTAACTGGCCTGCCATTAGCTGGTGCCAGTCTGCTAGACGAAGCGACTGCCGCCGCAGAGGCCATGGGGATGTGCGCAGCGATTGCAGGTCATAAGCAATGCGGCTTCTTCGCCAGCGAAGATTGTCATCCGCAAACTTTGGCTCTACTGCAAACAAGAGCTCGTGGATTGGGAATTGACCTGACTATCGGTAGGATCGATGCCAATTTTAATGCGAGCGGATTGTGTGGCATCTTGTTGCAATACCCTACTACCGATGGACGGATCGAGGACTATTCCGCGATTGCCAGCGCAGCCCATGATGGCGGTGCGCTAGTAGTCGTCGCTGCGGATCTGCTTGCGCTGACACTGGTCGTTCCGCCAGGCGCATGGGGCGCGGATATCTGCGTCGGTAGCGCTCAACGATTCGGAGTACCAATGGGACTGGGAGGGCCTCACGCTGCGTTCATTTCTACGCACGAGGAACATGCACGAAAATTGCCCGGTCGAATTATCGGCATCTCCAAAGATGCTCAGGGTAACCGCGCACTGCGCATGGCCATTCAAACTCGCGAACAGCATATTCGCCGCGATAAAGCCACAAGCAATATCTGCACGGCTCAGGCACTGCTGGCAATCATGAATTCGTTCTATGCCATCTATCATGGCCCTGAGGGTCTACGCCGCATTGCTCAGCGAATTCATGCCTACACAGCAGCTCTTGCCCAGGGACTAACCAAACTAGGGCACACGGTGTTAGGAGCTGGCGAGACCAATCCAACCAGTTCAAGTCCTTCGCAGTCTAAACCGTTTTTCGACACAATTCGCATTCGCCTTGGCAAGGGTCGCGCACATGCAGCGCGACAGGTCGCCGACGCGGCTCATGAACGGCGCATCAATCTTCGCATCTACGATGACGGAACACTGGGAGTAACGCTCGACGAAACCGTTAACCATGGGTTGGTAGCTGATTTGCTGGCTGCATTTAATTTCGGACATTACACTGGCTTCGATATCGATCAGTTATTCGAAGATGCCGCCTCAGGAGGACTGACCAACCTGGGAGCACAGGCACGGACCAGCGACTTCATGACGCACGAGGTTTTTCATACATACCGTAGCGAGACCGAATTGCTGCGTTATATCCACAAGCTCCAGAGTCGCGATTTATCGCTAACGCATAGCATGATTCCGCTCGGGTCCTGCACCATGAAACTGAACGCAACCAGCGAGATGCTACCCGTGACGTGGCCCGAGTTCAGCAACATACATCCGTTCGCTCCAGATACGCAATGGCGTGGCTACACACAAATGTTCCGCGAGCTTGAACGCTGGCTGTGTGAAGTGACAGGATTTGCGGCGGTCAGTTTGCAACCCAATTCCGGTGCGCAAGGGGAATATGCAGGCTTGTTGGTCATCCGTGCCTATCACGAACACATGGCTGCCAAACATGGGCTTGCGAATGTCCGCAACGTGTGTTTGATTCCCACCTCGGCGCACGGCACAAACCCTGCATCGGCAGTAATGGCTGGTATGAAAGTCGTACCCATCCTGTGCGATGAACGCGGCAACATTAACCTGACCGACCTGCGCGCAAAAGCAGAAGAGCACAAAGAATATCTTTCGGCTTTGATGGTGACTTACCCTTCAACCCATGGCGTTTTTGAATCGACCATTCGCGAGGCGTGCGAAGTGATTCACCAGTGTGGCGGCCAGGTCTACATGGACGGTGCCAATATGAATGCCCAGGTTGGTCTAACTAGCCCAGGCAGGTGTGGCGCGGATGTTTGCCACCTGAATTTACACAAAACCTTCTGCATTCCGCATGGCGGCGGAGGTCCAGGAATGGGGCCCATCGGCGTTGCCCCACAGTTGGTCGATTTCCTGCCGGGGCATCCGGTTCAGCGCCCGGATACGGCTGGCGAGTTTGCGATAGGCCCCGTGTCGGCCGCTCCCTACGGTAGCGCGAGCATTCTGACGATCAGCTACGTATACACCGCGCTGATGGGCGGAGAGGGCTTAAAACGCGCCTCACAGATGGCCATTCTGAACGCAAATTACATGGCACAACGCTTGCGCCAGCATTTTGATATTCTCTATACCGACTGCCATGGGTTTGTGGCCCATGAGTTCATTATTGACTGCCGCAGCTTCGAAAAATCCAGCGGAGTTAAGATCGAAGATATAGCCAAGCGATTGATGGATTACGGATTCCACGGACCAACCATGTCCTGGCCGGTGCCAGGAACATTGATGATTGAGCCGACCGAAAGCGAATCAAAAGCGGAGCTTGATCGTTTCTGCGATGCGATGATTTCTATTCGAAGCGAAATTAATGATATTGAGTGCGGCGAAATGGACCGCGAAGACAATCCCCTGAAAAATGCGCCCCATACGATGCAAGTCATTGGGTCGGACTCCTGGGCGCACGCCTATTCCCGCGAGCGGGCAGCTTGGCCACTACCTTGGCTTCGTGACGCAAAGTTTTGGCCCACCGTTGGGCGGATCGACAACACCTACGGAGATCGAAATCTCGTCTGTAACTGCGTGCCGATGTCCGAATATAAATAGACTTCGGATTGATGCCTAACAGTCCTGAGTTGCCAATCTGGGAACGTGTGAGAGTACGTAGCGAACGACCGGCAAGGATAGACTGTTTCCCAGCAATTTCCAGGCAGTACGCGGCGAGAGCCCGTCGAGCAAAAATGTATCTTGAATGCCGAGCAGCCTGGCCACTTCGCGTGGCGAAAACCTACGATAGGTGCTTCCACAACGCAGATAGCTTCCTGAATGCCGCAGCGTCTTCCCGTAACTACTCGCAAAGCAGGCCGTTGGACGTAATTCGTCCGCGGCTTCAATACGGTCAAGTCCATCCAAATTGCGTCGACATTCGATGCTCGACAACTTCAATTGTTCGACGAAATCGTTTGCTTCGGTGATCCCTGTGTCGATGAGCTGAGCTAGCTGGATACTGAATTTCGGCAGCGGTTGCCAATCAGGTAGTGTTTGGCGTGAAGCCAACATGTAAAACCTTGGCCGACGGTTCGGCCAACCAAGTTGGCTTGGACAGAGCTCTGCCGTCAACCATTGGTAGCCAGTTTTGGATAGTTGATCGACCAATCGTTCACACGCTAGCGACTCGGAGAACCCGATGACATTCTCCAGGCCAATCGCTGCGGGAAGGCACTCCCCGATGGCGTCGATCACTCGCAGCAATCCGGCGGTTCTGGGATCGGCAATATCGCGACCGCGTCCGCGTCGAGAAAAAGGTTGGCATGGTGGCGACATCCACCAGAAATCGGCATTGCAGCCTCGCAACTCATTGTTCGACAGCGATGCGATCTCGCGCGTCCAGTATGGATGTGAAAAGTTCCGACGGTACACGCTGGCGGCAGTCTCGTTGATATCGATGGCTGCGACGATGCGTGCTTCGGGCCACGCACAGGCTAGTCCTCCGATTCCTGCAAAGAGTTCCAATACAGAACGCGACGAGCAGGGCATTTCCCACATACTACTGAGCATCGCGGCAGCCGTTTACGAAGTTGATTTTGCTGTGTCGCTAGTATAGCTTGATTTGGCATTATCCAGCGATGGACAGACGGACAAAAAATCGAAGAATTGCACGTACGAAGTTTTGCCCCTAGTTTTGGCTGGATTTACAAGCAATACGAGTAATGTGGCACTTGTGGCGAGCTACGCCGATAACCCATTTCTGCTTTCAAAAATCAATACGGTAGGGTGGCAGTGCCGAGCCGCTAATATCGGACAACCGAAAGAATACAGTCTGTTTTTGGATTTGTGTCAATTCGTAATGTTTGTGCGGCTGTCATGCGGAATGGGAATGAAGATAATGACCATCCGCTCGCAAATTTTGTTAAGTCGCTAATCCAACAGCTCTTGTTTGTTTGTTTCCGGCAAGAACTGTATCAAGACCAGCCCAACAAGAAACAATAGCGCCAGTCCGCAAACAGCGTAACGTAGATCCAGGCCCTCAATCTGTTTCAAGTAGCCCGAAAACATCAGCACTGGCACTGCAGCCAAACGACCACCATTGAAACAAAAACTAGTGCCAGTTGCTCTCAAGTGAGTTGGGAAAAGCTCGGGAAAATAGATCGCATACCCAGAGTGCATACCCATCGTCCAAAAGCCGTAAAACGGTAACACGAACAGCAGTTGCCAATAGTTTTGGGGACCAAAGCATGTCAGTGGGACGATCAACAAGCCAAGAACGTGGAATAAACGGAATGCATTCTTGCGTCCCAACCATGCAGCCAACGGTCCAAACGCCAACAAACCAATTCCTCCGCCAGTTGCTTGAACAATACCGTAAGCAAACTTGGACGACTGCTTGGCGACTTCAACTGACTCACCTCGGGCAATTAGTAACTCGCGTGCTATATCCTGGCCAGCAACTGTCACAGACCAAAATGTGCCCAGTCCGACTGCCGCCAAGAGCAATCCAACCCAGGCTCTACCGGCCCACTCGGAGTTAAACAACAACTCGGGAAAGCTCCCCATGCGACTTGTGCCAAGGCTCTCGCGTTTACTCCGCCATTTCTCGGGCTCGCGGATGCTCGCTCGCACCCACAGCACCAACAGCGCTGGTAGCACGCCTATCAAGTAGGCGTAGCGCCATTGCGTCGCCACAGCAATCCCCGCTAGGGTTGCCAACCAAGTACCGATGACGCTGGATCCATGGAAAATTGCCGAAGCCTGCGATCGCGCTTTCGCTGGAAAAACTTCTGCAACCAGCGCAGCCGCTACCGCCCATTCGCCGCCAATTCCGATCGAAACCAACAATCGTAGTACAACCAATTGCCAAACATCTTGAACGAAGTAGGTCAGTCCGGTGAAGATCGAATACATCAGAATCGTAATAATCATGATGGGCCCACGTCCAAACCGATCTGCGAGCGATCCGAACAGAAGTCCGCCGATGGTTCCGCCGACGAGAAATACCGCCAAGAACCATTCCCCCACCATTTTGACTTGAGCCGCGTCGCCGTCGAGCAATTCATTTAAAACGTCGGTCCGGGTGATATTGAATATCTGGCTTTCGTAGACATCGAAAACCCACCCCGCTGAAGCGATGATCAATACCAACCACTGATAACGTCCAATCCCAACGTACCAAGCGCGGTTAACTTTATCCGAATTGGAGTGGCCTGCGTCCTGTGACAACGAAGAGTTCCTGAGGGAGGAGTTTGCTGAATGAGGTGGGCCGCGGCAGCGTGTGGGGACAGAACTAGCTTATCAAAAATCAATTGGCATGATGCTTGCGTAGAGGGAAATCGGTAATAGATTTCATTACTGGAGCAAGATCATGATGCAGCTTTTCAGACGTCGCCAAACGACTCCAGTACCTCGCCCTAAGGACTCGCGTTGGCTGCACGAGTTGCATGCGAGAGCGGCCAATTCTGAAGATGTCGAAGTGGTAGCCGATCTCGCTAAGGTAGAGATAATCGACAGTAACGAACTCGGAGAGCTGGTTAAAATCCACTTACAGCTTCGTCGCAATGACCGGAACCTGGTGCTTGAAAACGTGCCAACGCTTGTGCGTGAAGTATTCGAGATGACGCGAGTGGATCGGCTAGTGAACGTCCGATAGCGTTCGCAACGCCTCTAAGCGTGCACTCAACGTGCTTAGCAATGCAACAGCATTGCTAATAATCTGAGCATGCTCCCAACGAGAAAGTATTTTTATCAAATACTTTTCGCAGTGGGATTCTGACTGGGAGTTGCCCTCTGACAGCTGCTCAGCCTTCGGATGGAAACGCCCCGGTCTCCTGACCTGCCGAGCGAAGGTAGTAGGCCCACAGGGTCATCAATATGCCAATCAGCAGGTATCCCTGTGTCCAAGCCAGCACCGTTGGTAGGTTCTCGCCGGGGAGAACAATTGAGGTGGGCAATATGCCGGCCCCCCAGGGCGCCAGGATCGGTGAGTTCGGTAGCGGTGAGTGCATCAGACCGAACAGGGTACAAAAGGCTGCCAAGAAGTAAAATCCGGCCGCAGCAAACAATCGACGATCGATAGCCATAGCCAATGCCGACGCCCAGACGATGCTCGTTAGAATAAAACCATTGGCCAACAGGAATGTGGTGGTCAGATTGGTTTTTAGTTCAGCGTTCTGAAGTGTCCCCAGGTTGATGCCGCCGCCGAAAAGTGCCGGATCGCCAAACATCTGGCCGACAAAAAACACGGCTAGCGTAGCCAGGGCTGGCACACACGCTAACGCTACTGCTGGGTAGTGACGCCGCGGAGTTGCCAAAAAGCTCTGCGCGGCTATCTCCAATCCAACAAACACGAGGATAGGATACACCGTCGCCTTAGGAATGAACTCGTAGAAGTAACCGAACAACCCGGTGACACCCAACAGCCCCATCATCAGCGCGGTGGCCAACGTGTATGCAGCTCGCCCACCCATGGCTTTGTAGGCGGGATGTCCAATGTAAGGAGTGGTTTGAATGACTGCACCGCAAAAACTGGCCAGCAATGTCGCGATCGCCTCCACCCCAATGACCGTATTGGTGTTGTAATCGTCGCCTGCCGCTGCTGCGCTTTCTGTGCAATCGATGCCGCCAACGATTGTAGCGATGGCGAACGGAATAACGACTGGCAAGTATTTGACGGTATCCCCCATCGCCGCGAACCAGCCGAACGACAGTGCGCTCGTCCATTCGGTTGGCAAGAGTGCATCGGTAGGATTGAACAACGCCTCCGAACTCTCACCTATCAATCCTAGTACATGCATCAGCGCATAGATTGTTCCGGCAACCAACAATCCCCCCACCGCCCCCGGCAGCTTGAAAGGCAATGGTACGCGTCCTACCAGCGCAGTCAAAATCACGGCCAAAGCGACTAAGCCCACTAGCGGATATCGCAAGATTTCCAGCAAGGGAAGAAAGCTGATCAATACGAGTGCGATGGCCGCCAAAGATCCGAGCAATCCCGCTCGGGGCACAACGCGACGTACCCAACCGCTGCCAAACGAACAAACAATTTTGATCAATCCGCTTATAAAGATGCTGCAAATGCCGATGTGCCATGCCGACATCGCCGCAGCCTGCATCTGCTCAGCGGTCGGTGTCTCCGTCTCCGGCAATGCCGCCAAATAGGCTGGACCAAGCACAAAAAAAACCATTCCAAAGGTGCTGGGAGTGTCTAAGCCAAGTGGCATAGCTGTCACCGCATCGTTGCCCGTTCGCTTGGCTAATCGAAGTGCAATAAAGAAGAACGCAATGTCGCCAATCAGAACTCCAATGGCAGTACCTGGAATCATGTACCGCAATGCAAACTCAACTGGGAAGTTAAAGTTTTGGTGCAACAGGCTTACAATCAAAATCAAACCAGCTACATTGTCGAGCATGAGGCCGAAGAATGCATTGATATCACCGACAGCCGCCCAACGAGTTTTGCCTGCCATTAATGCTTTCCTATTCGCATTCGCACTGATGTACTGCACTTGAACAACGTTCTTCAAACTCGAAATACAATATCACATTTTCCCGTCTACGGGCAGCGATCAATGAATAGCGACTTCCAACCGAGCAAACTGAATCCATGGGTGGATGAACTTGAGTGCGCAGCCGTTCGCTGTAGAGACGGCTACAGCGGTGGCAGTGTCCCCCAGGCGGAATCAATCTCGGTTGCCAGCGTGTGGCAGCTGGCAACGCCGGATGCCGCCGAGCTGGCACTTCGCAACTCGGTGGACGAGTTCGTGTACAGGCGCGTCGATCACCCCAACGCTCGCACACTGGCTACTAAACTTGCCAAAATGCATGCTGCTGAGCGTGCCGTTGTTACTGCCCAGGGTATGAGCGCTATCGTGGCTGTTGCCATGTCGCAGTTGAAACCCGGCGCCACTGTGTGGATCGGCGAAGAGCTGTATGGCGAAACAAGTACATTGTTCCAAAACAGTTTGGCGCGCTGGAAGGTGCAATCAAGAGTTTTCGACCCCTGCGATGCGTCTCAGGTAGAGCGGTTGGCGTGCGAAACTGCCGATTTGGTAGTGATCGAAACGATCACCAATCCGCGTCTGCGAGTCCCTGACATTGCGAGTGTCGCTCAAGCCACACATCGCGCGGGTGGTCTATTGATGGTGGACAACACCTTTGCCACACACTTAATCTGCCGACCGCTGCAACTAGGTGCCGATTTCGTAATTGAGAGTCTTGGCAAACAGGTCAATGGTCACAGCGATGGTATGGCAGGGCTGGTCTGCGGTGTTGATCCACGGCGGATGCAAGAAGTCAGTGCCACCGTAAAGACCTTCGGTCTGACCAGCAGCCCACTCGACTGTTATTTAACGCATCGAGGATTGATGTCCTTGGCGGTTAGACTGGAACGCGCTTGTGCCAATGCTCTTGCGCTGGCGCAAATGTTGTCAAGACTTAAGAATGTCATACATGTCGACTACCCAGGTCTGCTGCAGGCTCCCTCAGCAGACGTGGTTACTCGACAGTTCAGCGGAGGCTTTGGCTGGATGCTGACCTTCCATGTTGAGCTCGCTCGCACTGGCTTGGAGAAACTCTTTAAGGCACTTCAGCCCGAGATCTGCTTTGTACCATCGCTCGGCGATGCAACGACCACAATATCCCATCCGCGTTCCACGAGCCATCGTGCAATTTCACCGGATTTGCTCAGCAAGCTAGGGATCGAAGAGGGCACGATTCGTGTCTCCTGCGGACTCGAACCTACCAATTGGCTGGTAGAGCGATTTGCCTCCGCTCTAGACGCAATCGATTGTTCAAAGCCGTAAGGAATATGGAAAATCTTCGATGAGTTCGAGTACACAAGAGCATCGCCGCTCCGCACCCAGCAAACTACAGTTTGCAATTGTAACTGTCAGCGATACACGCACGATGGAGAATGACCACAGCGGGCAACTGCTAGCAGATGGACTGTTAGCAGCTGGGCACGAAATGTTTGATCGGCGAATTGTGCCCGACGAACCTGTGGAAATCGCCCAAGAGGTTCAGCGAATTGCCAGTCGCCCAACCGTTGATGTTTTGGTGCTGACCGGTGGTACTGGCATCTCGGCTCGCGACCGAACGCCAGAAGCAGTTCGGCCCTTGCTAGATCTTGAATTGCCGGGATTTGGCGAGTTGTTTCGCATGCTGAGCTACCAAGAAATTGGAGCTGCCAGCATCCTGAGCCGAGCGCTGGCTGGACGACGCGGTTCATTGCTGATTTTCTGCTTGCCAGGCTCGATCAATGCCGTCCGCTTGGCCCTAGAGAAAATCTTGATCCCCGAGCTACCGCACCTGGTTCACCACAGTCGCTAGCTGTCGTTAGCCTGAAGCCAGCTCGATCGAAAACCGAGCTGGTAGCATCAAACCCAATCTAGCTTTTTCGCGGCGATGACTACTTGGACTTAAGCGGAAAGTCGAATTTGTTCTCGCCGGAAGCAACCACTTCGCAGGTAAGTTCCGATTTCAGATTATATCTCGGAGGCAAAAACTGTTCTTCAATATCAACCTCTTTCTTCAGATCAATATCGAACTCTGTTTTTCCGGTTGGCCGTGAGCCCGTGATTTCGACCCGATACTTCCCTGGCGAGGGCCCGCGTTCGGCCGACAGTTCAAAAGCACCGTCGATGATTTGTCCACCGGATGTCGAGCCTTCGCCAACTGGAAAAAAGGTGATTCCACCCGATTTCAAGGGCTTGCCGTCCACGGTCACAGTACCAGCAACGGCCTGAAATTGCTCGCCTTTTCCGCATCCGGACAGTGGAATCAAGGCGAGCACGGCGGTTAGCACAACAAATCTTACGTACATCAAATTTCCTGAACTCATTGGGAATTAATTAGGCAACTGGGCAACTTCGCCACCGGCTTGAGTGCTAAGAGCGCGATAAACCAAAATATCGATGCTATCGCTGATAAACTGCACCGAGGCATCGCACATTACTACGTTAATACCACCAGTATGCCGACTGCGCGCTGCCAGCTGACGTTGAGAATTGGAACCGCCGTCTATGCACGGTAGTCCAATTGCCGGTTGATCAAGGCATGTACCTCTATCCGGTGCGCGACTATTTGGCGGAAGGTTGGTACTTAGCTGGTAGCACGAATTGTCTTCATTCCAGGGACGACCGCGGCGATCGATGACCGTCAATGAGGGAGCTTGCAGCATCTCCATCATTGCAAACGTGTTCGATGTCCCATCGCTTATGTCACCAAACTTTGCGCCATACAGGTAATAGAAAGGCCCCTTTGAGAGTTGATTGGCGACCATCTGCGTCTAGGCTCCCCAGTTTACTCCGTAGTTCCCTTTGTAATCTCGTTGCGGGTTAGTCTCCATGCGCTGCGTACTATCGCTGGGGCACTGCCACACCGATTGAAAACCAAAAACCACTTCATGGTTAGCAGCCGGCTGCGTATGCCAATTGACTTGGTCGTCGTACACTGCACCTCGATTTCCCTGTTCGAGTACGGCCAGCATATGCCGAATAAACGGCGTGCGTTTTGTGAACGGCTGTCGTCCATCATTTACGTAGTTACCGTTCGACGGAACCCGACCGATAACTCCTGTGGGAAGACGCTTGGCAAATCCCTCGTAATTGTGCAGTGCAATGCCCAATTGATGAAGATTGTTTGAACACTGCATCCGCCGCGCTGCTTCGCGAGCAGCCTGTACAGCCGGCAAAAGCAATCCCACGAGAATTCCAATGATCGCAATCACTACCAGCAGTTCCACCAGCGTGAAACCATTCTTAATTTTCATCATCGATTCATAAAGGACCAACAAAGGAAAGTAAAAAGCCCATAACAGTCATGCATTGTAGACACCTGTTAGTTGGCATGTCAAACTAACCTGTCGTCCACTTATTTCGTTTTTCGACTTTAGGTTTTTCTATGCAACCACTAAATCGAGTACCCGCCGCACTGTTCCACGCCTGTTGCATATCCCTCTGCAGCCTGACCACCGCCAATTTCAGTTTCCGAATTGCTGCCGCCCAGCCGCAGGTGCTGGAATCAAGCGTTACCCAGGCGCAATTCGGTCAAATGCCCGATGGTGCAGCAATTCAGATTTTTACTCTAAGAAACTCGCACGGCATGCGAGTTTCGGTCATCGAATTCGGAGCGACTATTACTGAGATTTCATTGCCCGACTCGAGCGGCAAGACGCAGAACGTAGTTTTGGGAGCTGAAACTCTCGAGCCCTATTTGACGCGTTTCCCCGCTGCGTCAGTCATCGGTCGCTACGCGAATCGGATCCGCAACGCAAAATTCGAGCTGGATGGTGCAACCGTACATGTCACGCAAAATTCGGGCAACAATCACATTCATGGCGGTAAAGTAAATTTTGCAAAGGTGAAGTGGAACGCCGTTGTCGAGGGCAGAATCCCAAGTGTGACATTTCGCTATCGCAGCCCCGCTGGTGAGGAAGGCTACCCAGGAAATCTCGATGTGACGGTGAATTATTCACTTGATGACAGCAATCAATTGAAGATTCATTACTCAGCTACAACGGATGAAGCCACAGTCGTCAACTTGACAAATCACGCCTACTTCAATCTCGCTGGACCGGGCGGGGACGTGCTTGACCACGAATTACAGATCAATGCCCAGCAGACTACGCTCGCCGACGCCGAACTCATCCCTACCGGGGCAACTGCTGCCGTCGCTGGCACTCCGCTCGACTTCCGAAAGCCAGTTCGCATCGGTGAGCGAATTGGGCAACTGACTGAAACGAAGGGCTACGATCACAACTTCGTACTCGATAATCCTGACTCAGGCCTACGTCTGGTCGCGCGTGTACGGGAGCCGAAAACGGGGCGTGTGATGGAATGCTTTACCACCGAACCCGGCCTTCAGCTTTATACTGCCAACGGTTTCAGTGGAAATCCTTTCCCCAGACATGGCGGCTTCTGCTTAGAAACACAGCATTATCCCGATTCACCTAATCACCCGGAGTTCCCCAGCACGATTGTTCGTCCGGGGCAGACTTGGGAATCGATTACCAATTTTCGGTTCAGTCACGGAGCCGATTGAACAGCCATGTGGCGACATCGACTAGGTCTCGACCGTCAACTTCCAATTCGACATTTTCGCCAGCGTATTGCAATCCGTCAGATCGAACATCAATGGTGTGACGGTTACATGCCCGTCGGACAGCATGGTCAGATCGGTAGGATGGTCTGTGCGACGCGGAGGCGGATCATTAGTAGCCCAGTAGTAGTCGCGTCCTTTGGGATCTTGGCGACAAATGTAGTGCTCGCCGTAACGCTCCACTCCCATTGGCACGATATGTACTTCTGGCGCGCAGCCAGAACGAAACTTGGTTACTGCAGCAGTAGGTATATTGATGTTATATAACTGCGGCGGGGCATCTTTCTTAGCTAGAATTTTCCGAATGATGGGAACCGCTATCATCGCCGCCGCTTCGAAATCCGCGTGTGTGTCAAACTCGAGCGAAACGGCGAAACTATTGAGTCGAAAGAACGCCCCCTCAATGGCCGCTGCCACGGTGCCTGAATAAAGTACGTTAATCCCCGCATTCAGGCCACCATTGATGCCGCTGACAACCAGGTCGATCGGCTGTTTAACAAGGACAGACACGCCCAGTTTGACGCAATCGGCTGGGCTACCTTCGACAGCAGTTCCCACGAGCTCATCACCGCGGTAAATTTGCTTGCAGACCAACGGTTCTAGAAAGGTAATTGAGTGCCCCACACCGCTTTGTTCCGTTGCTGGTGCAATGAGGTGTACGTCTCCAAGCGACTTCAAGGCTTGCCTCAGTGCTGCCAAGCCGGGCGCGTAGACACCATCGTCATTCGTTAGCAATATTTGCACTTCGATCTCCGCATCGTAATTGACGTTGTTCCACTGCTGTTTTAAAAGCTAACCCTCGACATGCACAGGGGACTGCTTTGCTACAATACACGCTTTGCCGAGGTTTGGACTAGTCGAGCACCCCGCATGGATTCTTTTTATTTAGCGCTCTTGCTGTATTTCGCGGCCCTGACTTTAGCAGCCATCGACATATTTGTTCCCAGCGGCGGGCTTTTGGTCGTTTTCGCATCGTTGTCGGCCATAGGCTCTGTACTTTTCGGTTTCCGATCGGGAACAAATATGGGTATGACGATGCTTACGCTAGTCATTGCCTCGATTCCCGCTTTAATATTTACGGCCATTAAAGTGTGGCCCCATACACCCATCGGTCGCCGTGCAATATTGGGGCTTCCGGCTGCAGCAGCGCCGGACGCGGATCAAGAGAACCTCCAAGCCCTGATCGGTCATGTGCTTCGCGCAGAATCGGCGCTGCTGCCGTCGGGACATTTGCGTATCGGACATCGGCGATTCAACGCAATGGCAGAAAGCGGTTACATCGAGGCGGATTCACGAGTCAAGGTCATAGCGGTCCGCGAGCGAAACCTAATTGTGAGAACCACTGCTGAGCGACTTTCGGTGTCTAGCCAAGACCAAGCGTCCAAAGATGCATTGAACCACGCAGAGAGAAACGAAAGTCTACTGGATCAGCCTGCCGACCAATTCGGACTCGACTCACTGGAAGATCAGTAACGTCCAGGTAATAAGCCAGATCGTTACTAGCTAAACATTTCACTTAGCAAATCATCGATCATGTCCAAATCGAATACGATATCGTGTTCCGTACGATCATCCTGTGCAACCAACTCGCTGTCGTATTCGTCCATTTCGGCAAAGCCTTCCAAGTTCGTGTTGGTGTTTCCGGAATGTATGTGATCCGAAACATGGGCCGACAGATTGGCTTCTACAAAATCCTGGTCCCGTGCCATAACCATTAATGTAATGGTTGCCAGAGTTCCGACTGACTGAGTCGTGTCGAATTGATTGCTCCAATCGACCACAGAACTCTTTTGCACACCAGCAATACCGCTAACCGACACAGACCCGCTGGGATTGATGGTAGAGAAAAAGTCACAGTTAGATTTCAGCTCGTCCCAGCTCATGGGTCCTGAAGGCTGTGTGTTACCCCAAGGGTTATAGAGTGTGAACTTATCAGTGCCCGCATCGTAGCCTGTAACCGTGTAGGCATGGCCCTGAACTAGCGCCAGAGCGTTAACACGCGTACCGATGGTTACGGCCAAGTTCGCATTCAATGCGCTGATCAGTTGGCTCTTGTTACTATCGACCGCGGTGGAGTAGTTCGACGAGTTGTAGCCAAGTACTTGTGCATAAACGATGCCCATCCAACCGCCTTCGATGCCTGCATAGGAGTTGGTACCATCCTGTCCTGCGCGACCCGTTTCATTCCACTGGGCATAGGCCTTTTCCGCCAGAGCAATCCACAGTGAGTTGGCGGGACTAGAAAGCAGTTGGCCAAAGTTGGAGTAGGCGAAATAGAGTCCATTGGAATAAGCAGGTAACTGCAAATTCACCGTTACATAGTCCGCCACACCGCTGCCCGTTACGAAACCGGTAGACAGATTGTTCAAAGCACCTGCGTAGAATCGTACGGTGAATGTACCGTCTCCGTTGTCGACGAACATATTCTGTACCGCCGTCGGATTGACATTGGCGAGCGAACCCAATCCTGAAACGACGTAACAATCCCCCACCAGTCCTTGCTTTTGATCCGTGAGCGATGGTAGCCCACTAAATAGCGACCCCGATGCCGTAGCATACGCAATTGTTGGTGCGCCCGAGACTTGCTTCAGTGCAGGCAGGTCTGTGCCCACGAACCATTTGTCGACCAGTCTATTCAACTGAGTCGCATTGCTACCAGCAGCCAGGTTTCCCAGCGTTGCGCCCTGATACTTTGCGTTTGCGGGATTGGTGTTGACGACATTGTCCGCCAGCGCGCGCACATAGTCGGGCATGTTGTAACTGGCCGCATTGGATACTATGGTTCTCATTTGAGAAAGCTCGAGTGTGTTGACGCTTCCGTCGCTTCCAGCGCTGCGGAGAATGGCGATCATGTCGGCGCGATTGATCGATCCATCAGCAAAGTAAGACTGCGTCAGGCTCAGAACGTTGCTGGTCTGCGGTATCGTTGCGACTCGAATCGATGCTTGGGCTGTGAACGCGTCAATCGTTGCAACAACTCGGTAGGTCCCTGGAGTTTTCGGGGCAGTGTACTGGCCGCTCGAGGTTAGCTGACCGCCACTGACGCTCCAGCTTGCTGCTGGCAATTGGCTCATGCGATTGCGAAACTGATCCAATCCACTGACGGTAAATCTCGCGCGGGCACCCGGGTCAATTCGATCGGTGTTGGCGCTGACGGAGATTTTCGTCAAGACCTGCTCGACAACGACCGCGCCGGTGAATTTAGTGCTGCCCTGAGACACACGGAAGGCATATCGCCCGGCTTTGTCGAAGCGTAGCGCGCCATTTGCACCACTACCGCTGATCGTGGAGTCGCTTCCGCTAGGTTTCGAAGTGAGCGTCCACGTCGTACTGCTTGGCGTCTTCATTGTTTGGCCAAACTGATCGTAGGCTTGCACAGAAAGCTTTTGAGACTTCTCGGTCGTGGTCAATGTGGAACCGCTCTTGAGCAGGTTCTCCCCCTCAATCAACATGAAACTCTTGGCGACAGGATTGACACGAATCGTCTGCGTCTTCGTTGTAAATTTCCCTTCCGCGTCTAAAATGGATACGCGGAGATTGTAAGTTCCTACCCGATCGACCAACAATGCAGAGTTCTTAGCGCTATTAGAACTGTTGATGGTGAATTGTGGATTGCTGTCGGCCGGTTTGCTAATTACATCCCAAGTGTAGGTTAATTTCCTCTCGCCACCATCATCGGTTCCGAGCACCGAAATGGAAACTCGAGTGCTAGTGATGTTGGAAGGCACAGCTCCTTTAATGGCGATGGGTTTGGCTACGGTTGGTTTAGCATTTGCGCCAACCTCTCCCGGCATCTGCAGCGCGAAGATCGCCTGGTCTGCATAATGGCTCTCAGTCTGAGCGAAACTTGCACCCAATGAATTTGCTGTGCAGAGCAGACGACTCTCTAGCTGTTCGAGGTTTATGTTGCGATTGCTCTTGCGTTTTGGAAAAAAATACTGGGACGCAAGGATTGCTCGAAACATGGGATGTCGTCTCCACTGGGACCAACGCTTGGGGTGATTTCTCTAAGCGACAGTGAATTCAGATCTAGTGCACTCCCATTCGGTCGCTCCCTAAAACCTAGAATCCTGAGCGGCGAAAAGTCGCTAACGACCGAGGAAAATCCGAATAAAACCAACTATGTTGCTCGAACACAACATAAGCATGCAGAAGCTCAACCTTGCAACCGCTGTTGTGGACCTAGGCGTTGCGTTAGGACAACGTCCGAGCCCAGGTAGCTGCCAAAACTCATCGCTGGATGCATTTAAGGAAATCTCGGTTTACAACGGATCTAGCGGGACGGATGCCTGCGTTCCCCTTTCCGCCCAACTAGACTTTCCCTACGTGGCCGCTCCTAATGCAGCTACGGTTTATCGCCGTCCGAAGATAACCACATGCATTTCTTGAATGTCAAGAGACGCGGGGAGTACTTGTCCCATAGTGTGATGCTGGCTGGTATTGTTACCATGTTTTGTCTAATGAGCTTGGTGTGCGGCGCTGTATTAACATATCCTGCACAACCGGGAAACTATGAATTCGAGTTGCAGGTGGAAGGCGTTAAACGCGATTTCCGCCTCCATCTTCCACCGGGCTATGACGGCTGCACCCCCATGCCTGTAATTTTGGCGTTTCATGGCATGTCCGCTAACGCGAAGCTGTTGCAGAAAGCCGTCGAACTTGATCGGTCAGCAGACAAACATGGGTACATTACGGTCTACCCAAACGGTACAGGTGTCGGCCCCCTGAAGGGCTTTAAAGCGGGTGCCTCAACTGGAAACCGCGAAGATCGAAAGCCTAACGATGTAAGATTCACTCATGCCATTCTCGATAAACTAGAGCGGACATTCTGTATCGACGACCAGCGAATCTACGCCACGGGACTATCCAATGGTGCAATGATGTGTTATCGGCTCGCCGTAGAAATGCCGCATCGAATCGCGGCTATTGCTCCCGTGAGTGGTGCCTTGGGCCGAGGAGTGTGCAAGCCCACTCAACCGATATCCGTCATGCACTTTCATGGTACTTGCGACAACGTACTTCCGTTTGCAGGCCCTCACGAGAAGGGATTGTTTGCACAAAATTACCATCCCGTCCGCTGTACGCATCAATTCTTCGCAGACGCAGCTTGCTGCGATCAAGAAACTGAGGAAGCACTGCCCAACCGCTTCAATGACGGTACGACAGTCGTTGTGCACACGAGCCGGAATAGCGAAACCGGCGCAGAGATTGTGCTGGTGGAAATACAAGGCGGCGGCCATCAATGGCCGCAACAACCAATCCGCTTGAAGTATTTGGGAGAAGCAACTGAAGAAGTTGATGCTAATGAAATGATGTGCTGTTTTTTCAGTCGGCACACACTTGCTTCTGCCGGCTACATTTTGGATTCTGTCAACGATCGCTAGGAAATTCGCGGCGCAGTGGACTCATTTCCCAATCGCCATCTCCGCCCTCCCCCGGCACGGCGCATCACTTCTGAATACTCGGGCCAACCACAGAGTTCACTTTTCGCGGGCGAGCGTTAGCGGAATTGTGTAAGATTATGCGTAACTGCTAATCTTATTGCTCCCGCCTGCCGACGGTCTCGCTCATGACAATCCGTTTAAGAACTCTCTTCGAGGTCCCCTCTCGACACTTACTTTTAATTATTAGCCTTTTGTGCGCTGCTACTTCGACACCCGCCGCACTCGCGGTGCAGCATCGAGATGACGTACCGCTTGAACAACGTGCCGCCTTAGTCTTAACCCAACGGTGCCTCAGTTGCCACCACGCAACTGAGGCTCAGGGGGCGTTTGACATGACGCAACGGGCTACTGCGTTGCGAGGCGGCGAGAGTGGTCCAGCAATTGTCCCGTCAGACTCCGAGGCGAGTCTCCTGTGGCAACGTATCGCCGCGAACGAAATGCCGCCGAAAAATCCGCTGCCCAAAGCAGAGCAAGAGATCATTCGCAGTTGGATAGCAGCTGGTGCCCAATGGCATCGCGAGCGGCTTGATCCCTTTGCGTTCACCACTGATTCTCGTGCAGGCTACGATTGGTGGTCGCTGCAACCGCTCGCACAGTCGAATCTGCGCTATGTAGCTGGCGGCGAAAACCATCCGATAGATATCTTCATCGATGCGAAATTGCGGAGTGTCGGCCTGCAGCGCTCCCAGGCGGCCGCGCGTTCCGCGCTTGTCCGCCGACTCTATGTGGATCTCCATGGCTTGCCACCAACCCCTGCCCAATTAGATGCGTTTTTATCTGATTCGCGACCTAACGCCGTCGAGCGATTGATCGATCAACTCTTGGAGGCTCCAGAATACGGACAGCAGTGGGCCAGGCACTGGCTAGACGTGGCGAGGTTCGGCGAAAGCCAAGGATTCGAACGCGACAAGCTGCGCACCAACTCCTGGCGCTATCGAGATTGGGTTGTCGCTGCTCTCAATCGGGACATGCCCTACGATGAATTCGCAAGAATGCAATTGGCTGGCGATCTATTGAAGCCTGGTGATGTCGACGCGCTCATCGCCACCGGGTTTCTGGTAGCTGCCCCCTGGGATGAAGTAGGACAGAAGCAACAGAGCGCCGCTATGCGAGAAGTCGTACGTCAGGACGAACTCGAAGATCTAGTCAGTGTTGTCTCGCAAACTTTCCTTGGTCTAACAGCAAATTGCGCCCGCTGCCACGATCACAAATTCGATCCTATCCAACAGCGCGAGTACTACCAGCTTGCAGCTGCACTGGCCGGTGTACAACATGGCGAGCCTGTCATTCCCGCATCAGCCGTCTTAATCGGGCTCGGTGGACGACAGGCGGTCTACGAGGATCGTATAGCCGTCCTCAATAAACAAATCGAGGCGATTGATTCGGAGGCTCGCCAAAGAATTCTGCAAGACCGCAGTAGGCAGCGAACGCTGACGGTTGTCGATGCTCCAAAGCCAATTGCGTCGTGGGAATTTGAATCGAAGTCGGAACGCGAGTTGTCCGTCGGGCTGTTGGGCGGCGCCCAACTAAGCAGTGGCCGCTTGGTTTTGAATGGACAGGGCTACGCCGTTTCACAGCCGCTGAACATCGATCTAAGCGAGAAGACAATCGAAGTCTGGGTGCAGTTAGGACCTGGCCCTCAATCCGGTGGCGGCGCGATGAGCGTCGAGTCGCTCAATGGCGAAATCTTCGATGCTATTGTCTTCGGAGAAAAAGAGCCCGAACGCTGGATGGCCGGAAGCAACGGCTTTGCTCGAACTCAATCACTGAAGGGGCCACCAGAGCGCGACGCACAAGGACGAGTGGTTCATTTGGCGATAGTGTATGAAGCCAGTGGCAAAGTCATTGCCTATCGCGAGGGAAGATCGTATGGAGAGTCATATCAAACCAGTGGCCCCGTCGCATTCAAAGCCGGGCAGGCACATGTGCTTTTTGGACTGCAGCATTCACCAGTTTCTCCAAGTCGTTTGCTGCGAGGCAGTATCGAACGGGCTCGACTCTACGATCGCGCTTTAACGGCCGACGAAGTGGCTGCCTCGGCGGGAGTCGAGTCGCACAGCGTAAGCGAATCTGAAATACTCGTGTACCTGGCCGAGGAAGTTCGCCAGCTTCGAGATGACCTGCGTTTCGAGCGGGAACAATTGCTCGAACACCAGCGTCGCGCGACGGACCGAAAGGTCTACGCCGTCGATGCCAAACAGCCGCCTGC
Organism: Pirellulaceae bacterium; assembly: GCA_041736515.1. Taxonomy (GTDB): domain Bacteria; phylum Planctomycetota; class Planctomycetia; order Pirellulales; family Pirellulaceae; genus Aureliella. Next base: position 3,036 of record JBGSTP010000328.1, on the reverse strand, counting down.
GATGCACGTCCTACTGCGTGGAAATCCGTCTACTCCCAGCGAACAGGTCGCTGCCGGAGGAATCGCTGCGATCAGCGGAGTCTCCGCGAACTTCGCAGTTTCGCAAGACGCTAGCGATGCTCAGCGACGTACGCAGTTAGCGCACTGGATTACCGATCGCGACAACCCTTTATTCGCGCGGGTGATCGTCAATCGCGTGTGGCACTACCATTTTGGGACGGGATTGATGGCCACCCCCAACGATTTTGGCTTCAACGGAGGCCAGCCGTCTCACTCAGAGCTCTTGGACTGGCTAGCCGCCGAGCTGATCCGAAACAAGTGGAGTCTGAAGCACTTGCACCGCTGCATTCTCAATTCCAGCACGTACCAACAAGCTTCTCTTTTTCGCGATGATGCAGCTAGGGTTGACCAAGATAATCGATTGTTGTGGCGGATGAGTCCACGCCGCTTGGACGCTGAAAATCTACGGGATGCCATACTGCAGTTCTCCGGCAAGCTCGATCGTTCCCTAGGCGGTCCTGGATTCTACGAGTTCTCGACGCATGTTCATAATTCGCAATTCTATGAGGCTCGCGATCCGATCGGGGCTACATTTGAACGCCGTGCTCTGTATCGAACTTGGGTTCGCTCGTCCCGCAATATTTTTCTAGATGCCTTTGACTGTCCAGACCCCTCGATCAAAGCTCGGCAGCGAGCTGTGACAACCACTCCGTTACAATCTCTCTCCTTGCTTAACAATTCGTTTGTGCTGCGGATGGCTGACGCGTTGGCGCAACGAGCCGCAGCCGCATATCCCATGAACCCAGAGCGGCAGCTAGTGTTCATATTTCGTGAGGTGCTCGGTCGTGAACCGGAAACGGAAGAATTATCGTTGAGCGTTCGCTTCGCGGCAGACAACGGCCTGCCTGCAATCTGCCGTGTGCTGTTTAACAGCAATGAACTCTTGTACTTGGACTAGATCTGCCATGAGCGATTCCCATCCATCCAACACGGCTTCACGTCGACGTTTTCTCCATTGGGTCAACTCGGGTATTGGCGGAGCTGCATTGCTATCGCTGATGCTACGGGATCGAACACTACAGGCGGAGGCTGTTCCCAGCCACGCCAGCGATCCGGCTCCGCACCATGTGCCGCGGGCCAAGCGTGTAATCCATATTGTGGCCTGCGGCGGCGTAAGTCAAATCGACAGCTTCGACTACAAGCCCGAGTTGCAGCGCGCCCATGGGAAGTCGCTTGGCGAAAAGCCCGATGTGTTTTTTGGACAAGTTGGTTTGCTGCGAAAAAACGATTGGGCCTTTCAGCAGCGTGGCAAGAGCGGATTATGGGTGTCCGATTTGTTTCCTAACATCGCATCCGTGGCTGACGAGCTGACCGTGATTCGATCTATGTTTGCAGAAACCTCCAATCACACGCCTGCCACCTTTCAAGAGAATACAGGATTTCGGTTAAATGGCTTTCCTGTCATGGGCGCGTGGACCTCTTATGGTTTGGGGTGTGAAACGGACGAACTACCCGCTTATGTGGTGATTCCAGATCCGCGTGGCGTGCCCGCTGGTGGTTCCATCAATTGGACAAATGGCTTCTTGCCCGCTACGCATCAAGGCGTAACGATGCGCAGTCGAGGCACGCCGATCGACGATTTGTTTCCGCAGCGCAAGATATCGAAAACGGTCGAGCTAGCTTCGAGTGCCCTGTTGGAACAATTGAATGAACGACACCTTCGCGCGCGCGGCGACGATGTCTTGAGGTCCCGTATGCACAGCTATCAGCTGGCGGCGAAGATGCAGCGTGTGGTGCCCGCAGTCGCAAATTTGGATCTCGAAAGCGCCGCCATACATAGTACGTACGGGATAGACAATCCGGACACTATAGATTTCGGCCAAGCGTGCTTGATGGCGAGAAGGCTTTTGGAAAACGGAGTTCGATTCGTGCAGTTGTTCTCGGGTGGCGCGTTTGGTTCACCCAGAATCAACTGGGACGGGCATGAAAACATGCGGCAAAATCATGCTCGCGAAGCACTGCGGATCGACCACCCCGTCGCAGGTTTGCTCAAAGATTTAAAGCAGCGCGGCATGCTGGAGGATACGTTAGTTTTATTTACAAGCGAGTTTGGACGCACCCCATTCACGCAATCTAAGGGAGATGTTATCGGCGAGGGCCGCGACCACAATCAATACGGCTTTTCAGTTTGGATGGCTGGCGCAGGTCTGAAACGCGGATTTGCATATGGCCAAACCGATGAACTCGGCATGCGGGCAGTCGATAACCCGGTTCACTGGCACGACTTTCATGCAACAGTATTGCATTTGCTAGGGATCGACCACGAACGACTAACCTACTACCACAACGGGATTCGTCGGCGTCTGACCGACGTGAGTGGTAACGTCGTGACCGGAGTTCTAGACATTTGAATGTTTGCAGCCCTTTTATCAATTGTGGTGACGGTTGTCCCAACCGTCTTCTGCAGAACGAAAGGTTGAGGACAACCTCTGCCACACTAAAACAAGAGGTTGAGGACAACCTCTACCACACTGAGGCACTGTGATCTTTGTGGTGACGGTTGTCCCAACCGTCTTCTGCAGAACGAAAGGTTGAGAACAACCTCTGCCACACTAAAACAAGAGGTTGAGGACAACCTCTAACACACTGAGGCACTGTGATCTTTGTGGTGACGGTTGTCCCAACCGACTTCTGCAGAACGAAAGGTTGAGGACAACCTCTGCCACATTAAAACAAAAGGTTGGGGACAACCTCTGCCACACTGGCAATCCGCTAGGACTCATCGTCTTCGGCAGGTGGTGGTGTGAACTTGGGCGCAGAGGGTTCTATTTTCTCAACTTCGTCGGGCGTGAAAGTTGGCTTGGATCGCACCGAAGGTTCCGGCCGATCCCAATCGCGAAACTCACGCTGAAACTCATCGACTTTGCGGCGCAGCTCTCGATAGGTACCACCAAAGTTGCGTGCAACTTCGGGCAACCTACTGCCGAAAAGCATCAGCGCTATGACTCCAAACAGGAGCATCTCGGTATAGCCAAG
>JBGSTP010000313.1:0-45871 GCA_041736515.1 Pirellulaceae bacterium | reverse complement strand
GGTTCGTCGCCTCCCCGCAGTTGCCTTTGCCTAGTACTTGCATCTTGGTTGACTACATTTGGTATACTGTCCTTCAATCAAGTTCCGAATTCGTACAGGGGACTTGCACCCCACAAGTTCACGCCCATGTCGGGCGTACCGATGAACGGGGCAAGTTGCTCGCCGCTCGCGAAGAAGGACGCGAACAAGGACGCGAACAAGGGGAGCAAATTGGACTTGCGAAGGGCGCTTTGGCAGGCAAGGTTCAATTGCTACAGGAGTTGCTGGGGGACATGCCTATGACCGCCAATGAACTCCAATCACTAAGCGTTGACACACTTGCGACTCAGTTCGCAGAACTTCAACAGCGGCTTCGCGACCGTCAAGCCTGACTATACTAGGGCTACGACTCGCTGAGTAAGCGGTGCTGGTCGGGTGTCCAACACGGTCTTTGCACACCCAGCCATTCATCAGCATGCGACTGTGACAACGTTGGCAACTACGAAACCTGGGTCCGATTCAGATGACACAGCGTTGCCTAAGGAACTTTGTGGGCCAGTTGCCCGTCAGCGAGTACGCCAATCAGCGGTGATCGAGCTGAGCAACATTGTTGCGATTGAGAATTGTGATCGCTTGGGACGCGGCTTTCCCTCAAGACAATGCGTAGGCCGCTATCAGCGAGCGGAGGTTGAGGCAGAACTACCCCAACGACGTAGTAAATCCTGCTCCCACGATCTTTTTAAATGTCGAGCAAGCTTGGATCAAAGTGCTACCGGATCGAACAGGTCTTCAACGCGACCAGTGCTATCCGCAAAGCTTTCGAGCGGTACGCCTACTTTGTTGAGCAGCGTCAAATGTAGGTTGGCAAGCGGCGTGGGCTCGGCGAACTTGAGGTGGCGACCACCGCGGAGATTCCCAGCGGCTCCTCCGGCCACCAAGATCGGCAGGTTGCTATGGTCATGAGCATCGGAGTCGCCCATTCCGCTACCATACAGAAACAGCGAATGATCAAGCAAGTTACCATCGGCCTCGGGCGTTTCACGCAACCTCTTCAAGAAATCAGCAAACAGAGATACGTGGAACTGATTAATTTTTGCAATCTTCTCGAGCTTTTCTGGATCGTTGCCATGGTGGGTAACTGGATGGTGCGGGTCCGATACGCCGATCTCGGGATACGTGCGGGTACTCGCTTCGCGGGCCAATTGGAAAGTAACTATCCGTGTAATGTCACCTTGAAACGCCAGGACTTGCAGATCGAACAACAGCTTCGCATGGTCGGCATAAGCCGCTGGAACACCGACGGGGCGATCTAGATCGGGAAGCGGATTGTCCTTCGCGGCCAACTCGGCCTGTTGAATACGACGCTCAACTTCACGAACACTTTCAAGATAGCTGTCAATCTTGTTGCGATCCGACGCACCAACTCGCGCTTTCAAGCGTTGAATTTCTTTGGTGACAGCATCGAGTAAACTGGCGCGTTTCTGCAGTGCGACTTGACGCTGCTCGGGAGAACCTCCTTCGCCAAATAGTGTTTCAAACACGATCCGAGGGTGAGCCTCGGAGGGCAGCGGGGTTGTCGGAGACGACCAAGAGAGATTGTTTTGGTAGACGCAGGCGTAGCCGTTGTCGCACTGCCCAACTGTTGAAAGCAGGTCCATTGAAAGTTCAAGACTCGGCAACTGGGTTCGTTGGCCGATGTGTTTGGCAGCGATTTGGTCCACCGTCGTACCCAGATAGTAGTCGGTACTTTCGGTGCGTTTGGCGCTAGCTGCGCTGAGGAAAGCGGAGTTGGAAGTCGCGTGGGAGCCCGGATAAGCACTCTGCAGGTCCATGCCAGTCAACACACAAACCTGATCCTTGACTGCCTCCAGCGACTGCAGACTCGAAGGCAACTGATCGAGCGTATCGCCTTTGGGAATCCACGGCGAGGGATTGAATCCCATAGGCATATAGACATAACCGATTCGACGCAAGTTTGCCGGCGCCGCCACCGTGTTGGCTGAAGCTGTCATTGTTGGTAACATTGCGTCTAACAAGGGTAGCGCCAACGCAGTCCCTGCGCCCCGAAGCAGTGTTCGTCGCGAAAGTGCCTTTTTGGTAATCATTCGACGCTCCTCATTTGAAATGGTTCACTGGACGCAATGCCCAAAACTATTTTAGAAAATTGATAATTATGCTCTGCAGCATTGCGGACAACTCGTCTGACAGCTGGCCCATCGTAGTATTCTACGCCGCGTCCCAGCGCGAAGGTCATGAGCCGCTCTGTCAATGTACCAACAAACTGCTCGGGGTGCAGCAGAATTCCACGCTCCAATTCTGATACGTTATTGGCGGTCGAACCGTCCGGTAAACTGCCTGACGAATCAATGGCTAACAAGCCGTCGTAATCGCGCCATCTACCCAAGGCATCGTAATTCTCCAAAGAGAACCCAATGGGATCCATCAAATTGTGACAGCTCGCGCAAGCCGGATCTGCGCGGTGCTGAGCGAGTCGCTCGCGGAGCGACGTAGCTGACGATGTTGTAGCTTCCTTCAAATTGGGAACATTGGGCGGTGGCGGAGGCGGAGGCGTTCCTATGATGTTCTTCAGTATCCAATTGCCGCGTATCGTCGGCGACGTCCGCGTGGCATAGGACGTGACTGTCAAAATACTCCCATGACGCAGCAACCCACCGCGATGGCTGTCAGCCGGCACTTTGACCTTACGGAACTCGCTGCCAAACACGTGCGGAATTCCATAGTGCTTCGCTAGCCGTTCGTTCAAGTAAGTTTCGTCGGCGGAGATTAAGTCTAAAACGCTGCGATCATTTTCAACGACATCGGCAAACAGCAACTCGGTTTCCTGCCTAAATGCCTGACGCAAATTGTCGTCGAAATCCGGAAACAGTCGCAAATCCGGAGTAATCGAATCCAGGTTGCGCAGATAAAGCCACTGGGATGCAAAGTTATTGACTAGCGAGCGAGAGCGCGGATCAGCCAACATGCGCAGAACTTGATGTTCGAGTACGTTCGGATCTCGAATCAAACCAGCTTTCGCCACTTCCAACAGTTCCGTGTCCGGGATGCTGCTCCACAGGAAAAAGGATAGTCGTGTAGCGAATTCAAAATCGTCAATGGCTTCGACGCGTGATTTCGCATCGGCATTGGGCGGCTGGATCCGCGGCTGTTCGACTCGAAATAAGAAGTTGGGATTCACTAGAATTGCAGTTAATGCAGCTTCGATGCCCGCCTCAAACCCGCCCTCTCGTTCCCCTTCGGAGAAGAACCACAACGGAGATTCGAGATCCTCTTGCGTGATCACTCGTCGGTAGGCGCGATAGATCAATGGCTCAAGAATCTTCTTTGCACGATCTATAGAACTGCCGCCCTTGGTATCCCCAGCGAAAATCAATTCGCGACTGGGCGTGCTGCCAGGTCCATTGGGATTGAACGGCCCCACCACGGAAACTTGAAAAATCGCGGGAGTTCTACGCGGATGCCGATGTCGATTGTAAGCGGCATCGAATGGTTGACGTTTTATCTCTATTAACGATGCCGACTGGTTGGGAAAGGTGACACCTACAGCATGCGGTCCTGCCGTTACCGAAAATCGGGCTTGCAAATGCGTATCAACGTGCGTGTAGTCATTTCCACCGGGTGGAGGCTTGATGGTGAACTGGTGCCGTAACGCATCGTCAATTAGCACATCGATCTGTTGAGCTTTCGTCAGACCCTCGACCTTTTCATCCCTGTCGCGAGTTAACCGAACCGATATCTCATACTCGCCATCTTGGGGAAACTGATGATTGAATAGAATTCCGCCTCGGGTTCCTAGCGGAAGCCCTGCGACGTGCTTTTCTTGTGTACGATCGGCTGGGATGCGAATCGTGTCGCCACCGGGGCTAAGTTGCGAACCACCAATGGCAATGCGACTAATTCTCTGCGCTGCCGATAGATAGCGGCTAAGCAACATCGGCGAAAGGTCGCCGACGGTGATGTTGTCGAACCCCTGACTGGATTCATCGGGAGGCAACAGCGAAGCAACGTCCAACTCCACCAGCAGCAAATCGCGAATTGAATTCTGATACTCGGTTCGATTTAGTCGGCGCAGGGCATCCACTTTTCCCGGACGTGGGACCCGCGAAGAGTGCCAGTCCAGGATTGATGCGACGGATTCTACCATCGCCTTGTTTTCAGACTCCGACGGCCGCTTGGCATCTGCGGGGGGCATTTGCCGACCAGCCAACCGCCGCAATATTGTTTCCCAAATCTGGCTATCAAACTCCACCAGTCCAAATTGCTGTGGAGAAAAATCAAACTTCTTAAAGTCCAAGCCCGCTTCAGCAGAAGCCTGACTGTGACAATCCAGGCAGTAATCGTTTACGAAACGTTCGAACTCTTGGGCTCTCTCCGCCGTCGTACCCGCATCGTCCGCTGCTGCGGACAACGTCCAGGTTATGGCACATAAAAAACTCAGAAGAATTCGCATTACCAGTCCTTCGCTACATCGATAGTTCCGTAACCATTCTAAGCGACAGCCTTAAAAAATACTACGCTGTATTCCGTCCATCAGACCGTAACCCAGGGGCCTAGGTGAACCCAACTGCCATTGCCGCGGCTGCCTCGACATAGCCTAGCTTAGCTAGGCATCCTGCCTGGGTTCTTGCTGTGCTGGTTTCCTGCCTTTTACTTGATGCATCTAACGCAGCAACTTCGCCACCCCAGTTGTTTCTGCATGGCGATGTACTCCGTTGTTTTTTACCGCTCACGACGAAATCAACGCGTGCCGGGCCAAACAACCCATTGTTCGAGACGGCCGTAGCGGCGATGTGTTGGTGTTCGGATGAACGGAGGCCCCAGGCCGGATGCAGGCCCCAGGCAGAATGCCTAGGCTACCTTGGCTGCCCTGGGGGATAGATCGTCCACGAGACTTCTTAGTTTTTGGCTCCCGTCTTTCTAGATTTTACCGCCGATGGTTTGGCGACAGCGTTGGCAGGGGGTAATGAAAGCGCGTAATCGTTCGGTTGATCCAGGCCGGGAGTACTCCGGCCGCGCTCAATCAAGCGCTGGAGCGCTAATTCAAGTTGTTTTGCGACCGCTGGATTCTGGCTGATAACGTCGGAGCTCTCGCTCATATCTGTGTCGATTCGATAGAGTTCCTTCTGCCCATTTTTGAGACAGACAAGCTTCCACGGACCTTGGCGAATTGCCAAATCACCAGCCATGGATTGGTGTAACACTGAACTATGAACTGGCTCGTCAGCTGTTCCAGTCAGCTCTGCCACAAGACTAATGCTATCCTCCCCAGCGTTGTCAGGCAATTTTGCGCCAACGACCTCCGCCACAGTGGCGATAAGGTCGTTGAGGCAAATCGGATGATGGTTGCTCGAACCCGCAGGCGTCTTGCCCGGCCATCTAGCTACAAAGGGAACCCGATGTCCTCCCTCGTAGATACTTCGTTTCGACGCACGTAGCGGCTCATAGGCGCGACCTTCCGCACCGTTGTCGCTGGCGGCCATGATGAGCGTGTTCTCAGAAAGCTGATTGCGATCTAGAGCTTGCATAATCTGCCCCAACATCTCGTCGCCCTGGTATACCCAGTCGCCATACTTGGGATCGTTCTTGACAATGTCCTTGGCACCGCTCTTACCAAGAAATTCATTTGAAGGGGCAATCGGCGTGTGGGGTGGGCACATGGGGAAGTACAAAAAGAAAGGTTGCTTAGAGCTCTGTTGACCAATCCACTCAATTGCTTTGTTGATCATCAACGGCTGATTCTCTTCTTCGCTCACATGCGCAACGACTCTGTCCTGTTCGATCACCGAGCCGATGTTTCGAGCATGCGTGAAACCGTAGAAATAGTCGAAACCTACCGCATTGGGACCACCGATCATTTTCGCGCCCATCGTCACCATTTTTTCATCGCCCGGCTGACCATCAACCCAGTGCATACCCAAATGCCATTTTCCGATGCATGCGGTTGTATAACCATGTTGTTTAAGCAGCGATGCAACCGTTAGTCGAGTGCTGGATATGATTGGTGGGGAGTAGGTTGTGAGAACGCCAAATTGGCCGATCCGGGACGGGTAGCGTCCGGTCAACAGGCCATAGCGAGTTGGCGTACAAACCGCGGATGCCGAATGCGCATCGGTGAATCGCATTCCTTGGCTCGCAAGTCTGTCTAGGTTCGGCGTGCGCAGTGCCGAATCAGGCTGATAGCACTGAGGCTGACTCCAACCCATATCATCGAATAAGACAAAAACTATATTCGGCTTCGTTTCGGCGGCATGCGCCTGGCACAACAAGAGAGCGAACAATACGGAAGTCAGAATACGTGCGACGAACATGGCAATCGATCCGAGGACGAAAACGTGGGAAGAAGTGGGAGGCTACTATATTAGCAGACTCGCCGCCTTCGCGTTTAGCTTGGTCGAGTTCAAATTGCCTGCGGCGTGTATTCGGATTTGTCGCTAAGGATGGTTGTGCGGAGCTATTTTGCCGCTCCGAACATCCAGTCTATAGGCTCGATCGTCATAGGGGCAGCGAGGAATCTGAGCGCCGAGATATCGCGGATCTGCGAGCTCGACCAAACTGCTGCTGGGTAAGCGTGCAAAATCCGCCTGATACTGGCGAGCAAGTACCTCGAGTTGCTGAACTCTCAAGTTGCACGCTTCGCGTTTGACTCGATCGGAAGGTTGGCGGACATAACTCATCGTCACGGCTGCGGCCACGGTCAAAACTACCGTTGCGAGCATGACTTCGAGCAGAGTCAGTCCTGATGGACTCACCGCGTTTCTTATCATGGAACTACACTCATCTATTAGAAATCAAGAACGTCAAACATCTTAAACATCGGCATGTACATCGCCAGCACGATCCAGCCGATACAGGTAGCTAGTCCAACGGTAAGCAACGGTTCGATCAACCCTAAAGCGCCATTCGTCCGACGCATAATTTGGTTCTGCATAAAGTCGCAGCATCCCTCGCAGGCCCGAGTGATATTGCCAGAGTGCTCGCCAACCATGATGAGCTGTCGCACACTGCTGGGAATTAGGTATTCCAAACGGTTCATGGCAATGCTCAACTTAGTACCATTCACGAGCACCATGGACATCTCCTCGAGCTGCTTGCGAATGTAGCGATTGCTAACCGTCGTACATGCTTGTGAAATAGCGTCGATCGGGACGAATCCAGCAGCGCTCAGCGCATGGACGCTGCGCAGGAATTGCAAGACGGCGATGTCGCGTACGAATGCGCCTATCAGCGGCAAGTGTGTCATAACACGATCAAATTTGACTCGCGCGGCGGTGCTGGAGCGAACACGCAGCCATATCGCAATCGCGGCGACAATCGGTATCAGCGGCACATAGAAATGTCGTATCAAGCTGCGGCTGAAGGCGGTCACAACGCTGGTTACCCAGGGAAGATCGACCGCTGATTCAGCATAGATCGTTTCGAACTGAGGAACAACTGTCGTCAGCATGAACGTCATTAGACCGCTGCCTGCCAAGATAACCATAGCAGGATAGGATAGTTTCTGAAACAAGCTGTTGCGCAGTGCTAGGGAGCTCTCCAGTTGGCCGACGATTCTTCTCAGCGTTTCGCTGAGATTGCCAGATATTTCACCAAGCTTAATTTGCTGCACGACGTTTGCTGAGAACGCACCTGGAAACAGCATCATGGCCGCGTGAAGACTACTACCCTCGACCAGTCGATCGTGCAGTCGCTTGAGCAATTTACGGTGTTTTTTCAGCGATGGATCGCTTGCCAAGGCACCTAGTACTCGTTGAAGCGGCATACCGTTGTCCAACAGTGTGCAAAGCATATTCAGCATGTTTGCTTTGTCGCGACTCGACATGCGCACGTTGTTTGGCTTGGAACGATCTGCCGTCAATTCACGGACAACGGATTGCCAAAAACTCAGGTTGCTGCTGGCCGATTTGGTACTACTCATAGTGAGCCGCCTAACTCATGGTCTTAAAATAGACTTCTTCCAGCGTGGTGTTACCAACACTGGCTTGATATAACCCTGCGTTCAGTAGTTCGGTCATGCCCTCCTCTACGGCTAATTCTCGGATTTTCGACACAGGCAGCCCGCGTTCGATGGCCGACATGACTTGGCCTTTTACGCTCATGATTTCAAAGATCGGCAACCTGCCCTGGTAGCCCGTGTTCAGGCATTTGTTACAGCCAACAGCACGGTAGTAGCTGTCGTTAGCCGCGGACTGTGCACTAATTCGCAATCGGCTGACCAGCTCCGGATTGGGCTTGGTAGGGACTTTGCAGTGTGGGCAAAGCTTACGCAATAAACGCTGTGCGATACTGCCAACCATCGCGCCGGCCAGCTTGAAGTGATCGACTCCCAGATCGTTCAGCCGAGTAACTGCGCTCGGCGCATCGTTAGTGTGTAAGGTACTGATGAGCAAGTGCCCGGTCAAAGCCGCTTGCACAGCTACGGTCGCTGTTTCCTGGTCGCGAATCTCACCGACCATGATCACGTCCGGATCTTGCCGCATGATGTACTTCAGCGCCGTGGCAAACCCAAGACCGAACTCGCTATTGTTCTGAATTTGGTTAATTCCCGGCAGACGATATTCGACTGGATCTTCTACTGTGACAATGTTTCGGTGAATTGCATTGAGTAGACTCAGCACTGCGTAGAGCGTGGTCGTTTTGCCTGAGCCTGTCGGCCCCGTTACAATGAACATCCCGTGCGGGCGATCGATGATTTCCTGAAGACGCTGCATGTCGTGCGGAAGGATTCCAATTTGCTCCAAAGAGAATGTTTTGGAGCCTTCGTCAAGCAGACGCAATACCAGCTTTTCCCCGCCGACTGTCGGTATGCTGCTTACCCGAAAGTTAATGCGACGATCGTTTGTAGCGACAGTGATGTGACCGTCCTGCGCGCGCCGAGTTTCAGTCGTGTTCATTTCCGCCATCACCTTGATTCGCGCGACTACGGCGGATTCGATGTGCGGTGGAATTGTCATAATTTGTTGTAGCTGCCCATCGACTCGATAGCGCACTCGCATTTCCGGTTGGTGAGGCTCCAAGTGGATATCGCTGGAGCCCGCATCGTGTGCACCAGTTAGAATTCCATGCACTAGCCGAACTACAGGTGCCTCCTCATCCTCAACCAAATCTGCGTCGATCACTTCGCTTTTTAAATCCAGCTTGCCGAGTTCCTCCAGCTTCATGTCGACAATCGTCTGTCGCGCAATGCTGCGACCATCGTAGCCGCGGTCAATGGCCTGCAGAAGCTCAGCTTCCTGCGCTATTACCGGCTCAACAGAGTAGCCAGTCATTAACTCAACTTCCGCGATTGTCTCAATGTCATCGGGCGCCAGCATGGCGAGACGAAGCGAGCGTCGATGGATGCCGATGGGAAGTATCTTGCGGGCGCGAGCCAGTTTCTCCGGCAATAGTCGGATAATTTGGGGATTGATCGAGTTAACGTCGATCTCCTCGTATGGAACTTCGAATTGACGCGAAAGCGCCTGGCCAAGTTGAGGTCGAGTAATATCCCCGCGCTGGATGAGCCAATCGCCCAACAGGATATGCCGCGGTTTTTCCCGCATCCCAAGCGCCAATTGTTCCTCAGTCAGAATACCTTCATCGATTAGGATATCGCCGAGTCGGGCAACCATGTCACAGCTCCAATAATCCGCCGCACCAAAAACACTTTTGTTCGAGCCCGCAGCTTGTCAGCCAGCTCGCATATGAAGGTCAACACTCGGTCAGTGTCACCACCAGTTGGACGTTGCTGCACCGTTGCTGGAACAGCCTGTCCTGCTACCCATGTCGCTAATATTTAATGCCTCTGCAAGTGCTTTCCCAACAGTAAACTATCGGCTTTGGCTTGCAGAATCGCTGGATCAAAAGGAGTTATCAAGTAATCGTTGGCACCGGCCTTAAACGCTTGTTCCACTAGACTTAAGTCGGTGTCGATCGATATAGCCAGGATCGGCAGGACCTCCTCCGAGCGACTCTGCCGTACTTTCTGAATTGCTTCCCAACCTTGCATGTCAGGCTGATAAGTATCGATGATCAATAGTTCGATGTTCGTCTGACCAATCTCTGTCAACATTTCACTTGCACTACCCCAAGTGAAAACTTCGTGTCCGAGTAGTTCGAGTCGGAAGGACATTAAGTCTGACAGCAGATCATCCTGTTCGACGACAGCAATCTTCATGATGCAGTTCCTTTAGCGAGCGGCCTTCGGGGAGACACTCCGGCGAGCTTCTTCTTTATCAGGAAAGCGATGTTTTTGGCATAACGCGGCCCCAGTCGCTTTGGATCGCAGAATGCTCGGAACAGCCATTCACACCCCACACGCTGCCAAAACTCCGGTGCGCGCCGCGCCGTGCCTGCGAGGAAGTCAAAAGAGGCGCCCAGCTGGATACTCAACGGAACATCCAGCTCCTGTAAATTATCGTAGATCCACAACTCGCCCTTCGGCTGACCAAACGCCACCAACAGAATATCCGTTCGCGATTGCTTGATCCTGTTGAGCATTTCGGCGTGCTCCGCCGGGGTCAGCCCGCGGAAAGGAGGCGAGTAACAACCGGCAACCTGCAATTCTGGAAAGCGTCGACAGAGCTCATTGGCGGCCGCCTGCGATACACCTGGCGCTGCACCGAGAAGAAACATGCGGTATCCCCGTATGGCCGAGAGCCGAGCAAGCTCAACAATCAAGTCCGCACCGGCCACCCTGCCAGGCAAGGCTCGCTCGCCCAATCGACTTTGTCGAACTATGGGATGTCCGTCTGCTATCACCGCCACACTACGCCGATTGACCTCCGCCAAGCGTGGATGCTCCTCGCAGAGCATGAGATAGTTTAGGTTGGCGGTAACGAAGTACTCTGGTTGTCGGATCTTAACAACCCGGTCGGCCAGCTCGATAGTCTGAGCCATGTCCAAACGAGCGAAATCAGTCCCCCAAACATTCGTCGTCTCGACTTGAATGTCCTCGGTGACAGCCGGCCTTGGCGGCTGGGGAACCAAAGTGGGAACTTCAAATGCTGGTTGGCCCAACAACGCCGATTGGCTTAGATAGGTCGGTTGCAATCCATTTAAAATTGTATTGGTTTGCATTTCCGTCCTTTCCCTTATAAATTTGTTAGTCGATTAGATGGTTTGCAGGGAATTTCTGCCGAGACGCGTTCACGTAAACCTACAACACCGCTAAACTCTGGCGAAGAATTTCCTTTTGGTAATTCAATGCGAATAGGCAGTGTGTGCGGGTAGAATCAGTTGCAACAGAATTCACGATTGACCGGCGCGGTTGTTGTCGTAGTGGAGGGGCTCGGCACGGACTTAATCGGTGCGTATGGGTCGAGCACCGCGCAGACTGCTGCCATAGATCGCTTGGCTTCCTATGGCGTATTGCTCGACCAGTGCTTTTTGGACTCGCAGGAACTGCCGCGGCAACTTCGTAGTCTATGGACCGGACTGCACGATCTTCAGCCAAAAATCAGCGATTGGTGTATTTGGAACTCGGCGGGTGCACGGTTGTCGGCTCAGCTCTTCACCGACTCGGAAGAGGTGGCCGATCTGGCGAGCGAGTATGGTTGTGACGATGTGACGTTTGTCAAACCGGTGCTGCCCTCGGTAGCAGCAATGACCACTAGCGATTGTGCGCTCATGCCTCTGTTCGCGGCTGCGGCAGAGGAGTTGTCCACTGCAGAACCGGGATTAGTTTGGATTCATAGCCAAGGCATGCGTCTACCGTGGGACGCCCCGATTACTCTTCGCAATCAATTCGCTGATCCGGAAGATCCCGATCCCCCCCACGAAGCGATCGTGCCCAGTATTTGCGAAACGCGCGACGTCGACCCAGATTGGCTTGTGGGCTGGGCACAGGTCGCCGCAGCTCAAGCGACAGTGATCGACGAGTGCCTGTCCGGTTTGATGGAAACAGTCGAGGCCGGGTCCGATGCAGCTGCATGGTCCTGGCTGCTGACTTCGCTGGGAGGGGTACCACTGGGCCAGCACGGTCAGCTCGGTTGGGGCAGAAAGCAGTTGCACGGTGAGGAGCTGCATTTGGCAACCGTTGTTTCGCCTGCAAACCCTTTGCCCATCGGCGTGCGGCGCCCCGAGTTGTTTCAATTGCCGGATGTCGCTGCGACGGTGGCTGCCTTGCTCGGCCTAGACTTTCCAGTCAATCACTGGGGCCGCAACGTTTTGGCCAATGGAGCAGCCGAATCGCCCGTGCGCTGGCCGAATGCAATGCGTTTAGCTATGATCGCCACTGAAGTTCAAACCTGGATTCGCTCTCCAGCGTGGAGTGCATTGTTAGACAACCATCGTTCGGATGCCAGCAACGATCAATTGTTTGTAAAGCCAGAGGACCGATGGGAAGTCAGCCAAGTTGCGGATCGCCGTCGCGATATTGTGGAGCAACTTCGTCAACAGGCTGAACTCTTTCGTAGCGCTGCGCAACAAAACGACCGCGGGCTGCTAACTGAGATCGACGAAGAACTAATCAATCTGCTGAGGTAACGTGTAGCCGTGAATAGTATAGAAACCATCCCCGCCTGGAAGACTCGCCGCCAAATCTTAGGTATGTCGGCAATTCTACTTCCCTTCACCGAAACTGGCGCGATCGACTGGACTGGCTTCCGTGGGCATGTCGAACGCACATTGTCCGCTGGTCTCGTTCCGGCGGTCAATATGGACACTGGGTATGCCAACCTAATCGATGAAGCCACTCGTGTCGCCGTACTCGTAGAGACTCAAAATATCTGCGCTGGCAAGCAGTTTGTGGCGGGAGCATTCGTAGGCGATAGGCCGGGTGCTGAATTCAATGCTGCTGCCTACCTGGCACAAATTGACTCGATTCAAAAACATGCTGGTACACCGGTGTTCTTCCAATCATTTGGTCTAACCCAGCAGGCTGATGATTCCATTATCGACGCTTATAAGAAACTGGGTGCTGCAACCGATAAGTTCATTGGCTTCGAATTGGGCCAAATGTTTGCTCCATTTGGAAAGATCTATACCAGTGAGATTTATCGAGAGCTGGTGATGATTCCTCAATGCCTCGGAGCAAAACACAGCTCACTAGATCGCAGTCTCGAGTGGGAGCGTCTGGCGATTCGCGATTCCCTTCGACCCGAGTTTCACGTTTTCACTGGCAACGATTTGGCCATCGATATGGTGATCTATGGCAGCGACTACCTGCTTGGGCTCAGCACGATGGCACCAGATTTGTTTGCAATCCGCGATCGCATGTGGCACGAGGGTGACGCCAGATTTTTTGAGCTAAATGATTGGTTGCAATATCTTGGCTTCTTCGCATTTCGCCCCCCAGTGCCCGCATACAAACATACCGCGGCACAATTCTTGAAACTGCGAGGTTGGATCGCCAGCAATCAAACTCACCCGGCCAGTGCAACTCGCCCCGCTTCTGATCAAGAGATTCTAGCTACGTTTCTAGAGAGTTATCCTCGGTACTGACCGGTCCAACAGCAATAGACTCCTCCGCTGACTGGATTTCATCCTGGCTTGCCGCTGCGGGGCAAGACGGATTTTTGTTTTTCCTTATCTTCGATCAAAATTCGAAAGGGTGGGGAATCGAGATCCTCGTACTGCCCAGCACGAATGCAATAAATGCACGCTGCTAGGCCCGCGCCACCGAGCATCAGGGCAATTGGTAATGCGATGTAAATAACGCTCATGGAGAATTCTTCTCAAAAGTCTTTGAGGCGAGGGTAATCGCCAAAATACTGACCGAACTGACAGGCATCAGGATCGCAGCGATCAGCGGAGTAATCCAGCCAGCAATTGCCAGTCCAACGGCTATCAAATTATAAGAGAGCGAAATTGCAAATGTAATCCAAATAAGCTGCGTAGTTTTTCTCGCGCCACGAATCAACGTGAGTAGACTGCGCAGTGCTCCGGTTGAAATGAAAATGGATGCTGCCTGCAGACTGACTTCGGCTCCACCTCGAACTGCGATCCCAACATCCGCCGCAGCCAGCGCTGCCGCGTCGTTGGCTCCATCTCCGACCATCACCACGACACTTCCATCACTTCGTGGGCGGCGTATGACATCCAGCTTTTCCTCGGGTGATAATCCACCCAAACAGCTTTCAGGTTGAAGTCCCAATTGGGCCCCCACCTGCAGAACCAAGTCTGCATGGTCGCCGGACAGGATCCCGACCTTCCAACCGCCACTCCTCAAACTCTCAATCGCCTCGTGCGCCCCCTCGCGGAGCCGATCGGAAATGCCAACCAGCGTGACCACTTTCCCATCGATGGCTATTAATACTGGGCTCGCACCCGCATCGATAACCTGCAGAAGCTCTTCCTGGAAGGCACTCGCAATCTCGTTACCACCGCGGCGAATATAGCTTAAGTTACCGGCTGCAACCCGATGTTGCGCGCCCTGGCGGATAACAGTTCCACAGACGCCCCCACCTGTTTCAGCTTCAATGGGCATCAGGCTCTCGTCGTCGCAGTGCAGGGTGAGGTCCGTGCAGCGAACACTTGCGGCTGCAACGATGGCATCGGCAACCGGGTGCTTACATCGAGCTTCGAGGACGGCTGCCATTTCGAGGCCATCGGGTGTACCGAAGATGGCTGATACACATTGTTTTCCCTCAGTTAAGGTACCAGTCTTATCGAGCCAAATCGTTCCAGGTCGAGATAACTGCTGAAAGGAACTGCCGTCCCGAATGAGGATTCCACGTGTGGCAGCCCGACCCAAACCGACAGCAATCGCCAGTGGAGTAGCGAGAGCCAGCGCGCAGGGACAAGCTACAATCAATAGCGAAGTAGCGTTGGCGGTTGCAATGCTAAGTCCGGCGTGCATCCACGATGCAAAAGTTAGCAGGGCTAGCACCGTCACGACGACCACAAAATAGCCGCCAATGCGATCCGCCAACAGCACCACTGGCGTCTTCTCGCTCGTAGCATTCTCAACCGACTTCATTACACGTCCAATGCGACTTTCGCGCCCAACGGCTGTTACCCGAACATCGATCGGGGCAGAAAGATTGATCGTTCCGGCTGAAACTACATCGCCGATCACGGCTCGAACTGGTCGACTCTCACCGCTCAACAGCGATCGGTCCAGTCGTGTTTCTCCAGCGACAATCACGCCATCTGCTGCAATGCTCTCCCCCACGGCAACGCGAATCAAATCGTCGGGAGTAAGAGTTTCCGCCAAAACAGTGATAGGCGTTGCATCGTTGCGCAGCAATACGGCGTGGCGCGGCGTGATGCGCATCATCAAATCTACTGCACTCATGGCGCGCTGCTGTTGTCGAAATTGAATCCAACGTCCGATCAGTAGCAAAAACACCAGCGCAGACAATGAGTCAAAATATACGTGCCCCGCGCCCTGAATGGCATTGTACGTGCCCACGATCGAACCAACGAGTAGGCCCAAAGCTACTGGCAAATCCATGTGAGGTATTCGGTGTTTAATTGCCGCTATCGCACCGATGAAGAAAGTGCGGCCCGGAATAGCAACCGCCGTTAATCCGAGCGCGGTACCCACGAGCCCTAGGAAGTACTTATGGCCAACCTCAACTCCTGTGAATTCACCAGCGTAAAGAGCCACCGCAATCCACATGGCGTTAGCCGCAAGGAATCCGGCAATAGCAATCTGAACCAACTGGCGACGACTTTCTCCGCGAATATGGGAGTCGCGAGAGGAACTCAACGGCGTAAGCGAGTAACCCAAACGGTCCAGAAATCTCGCTATTTTACTAAGTTGTGTCTGTGTTGGATCGAAAATCAATCGGATCGAATGCTGAGACATTTGTACGCGAGCAGATATCAGTCCTGCCTCGTGCTCCACTGCGGTCTCTATTAGCCATGCGCAAGCACCGCAATGAAGGCCATGCACGGCCAACTCTGCAGTATGGGTTCCATCTTTGTTTTCGATCAAACAATCCTTGCCAAGATAGTCGGGCGTATCGAATTGTTCATACTGGTCGCGCTGGTTAGCAGGGTTGCTAGTACCTGATAGGGGCATCTGCTCGCGAAGCGCATAGAACTCTTGCAATCCCCACCCATGAATCAGATCGTAGGCGCCGCGACATCCAGAGCAACAAAACACTCGCGATGCATCTTGAGTGGCATCGCAAAGAGTCGGCTCGGTGCAGTGGACACAGGGAAGAGTTAAACGCGCGGAAGCGATAGCAGGACGCACTTCCGCGACCGACTCTTGATCGACGATTGTAGCAGATTGCAAATCGGCTCGGGAACTACTCACCGCTGGCTGCCTTCCGGCAATGCGCTCGCCGACGACTTTTCTGCGCAGCATGGCAACGGAGTTGTAACCAGTACTCGCATTTCTTCAACGATATCCAATTTTTCTTGATGGTCGGTCGAGTTGGAGGAAGGGGACGATGGCGTCGCAGAAACAGTAGTCGGCTTGGGTCGCGCAAGCTGGCTTTGTGTCTGTATTTCAGCGAGCGAACCGAGCTGGGCGAAGCCTCGACCCATCGCCGTATAGCAGCCGCCAGCAATCAACAATACTGCCGCGACAGTAGGTACCATCCGACGAAAGCGAAACGCTAAGAATTGCGTACCAGCTACCAAGCCGACGAGCGCGGGAACGGTTCCTACCCAGAAGGCAATCATGACAACGGGCCCGCTTACTACGCTTCCAGTTCCTGCGGCTACCAAGGCAAACAGATAGAGCCATCCGCAGGGTAGGAACGCAGTTAACAAACCGGTTACAAAGCCTTTCGCCAAAACTGGCAATCGAAAAACGTACGGGCGCAGCTGGATCAGAACTCGATTCACCAGTGACGGTTGAGACTGAGCTTGGGCACTAAACAGTGGCTGCTTACTCCCCATCAAGGTCCATAGGCGCACTGCTCCCAACACCATCATCAGCGTGCCAACGACTCGGGCTGCGAACAGCTGCACACCCAGGACTTCGCCCCCTAAATCCACCAGTCCGCCTGCAAAGCCTGCGATCAATCCGGCTAAAGCATAGGTAAAAAGTCGCCCCAAGTGATACAACGAAGTTGCGGCAGCCATTTGTCGCCGACTGACGCGCGCTGTTCCGCCACGCGGACTGTCGCTCGCACCGCTGGCCCAAATCGCCAGCGGACCGCACATGCCAACGCAATGCATGCTTCCCAACAAGCTAGCAGATGCCACCGCAGCGATCAGAATCCACATCGTTTTTTCATTCTTTCAAAATGCCAATCCGGCTAGGCCGTGGCCACTTTGGCTTTCTGCGCTACCTGTGCAACCGTCTCGTGTTGTGGAGGTAATTTCACCACGAGCACGGGGCAATGCGCTAACCGTATAACTCGTTCGGCAACTGAACCTAGCACCAGCCTTACCAATCCCGTTCTACCGTGGGAGCCTATCACAATCAACTCAGATCCCAGCTCATCAGCGCGTTCCGTCGTAACAGCGCCGGGATCGCCGAGTCTCACATCCAGGCAGAGTTTCCCAAACTTGCTCTCCGGAAGCGCCTCGGTAAGGGCTTCCAAAGCATGCGCTATCCGACTCTCGTCGTCGATCGTTGCCCATACCACCCCCGGTTCCGCCGGAATCAAGAAAGGTAGTACGTGCAGCACATGCACCTGACTGGGCTGCTCTGCGACTTCAAGAGCAGAATTTACCGCCTGAAGTGCGTGGAGTGAAAAATCGAACGGTACGACGATCGGCTTCTTCGTTGTCAAAGACATAATCGGCTCCTCATTATTTGCTGGAGGACTTTGTGGCTTGAAACAAAATCAGAACAGTACACATCGCATGCCAAATCCCCCGGGTTCTGCCTGACCGGGCAGATAATCGTTACATTACTGTCAACTCATTTGCCGTTGCAGCCACTCCATGCTCACCTTCGATCTTCAAATCCACTTGCCATGCGCCAGCTTCGCTGATCGCAACTTGGCCAATATACGTGCCAGGGCTGTCCTCTACTAACCGGAGCACATGTATTTCCTGGCCGCGGGCGTGACGAAAAATGGACGCAGACACGCTCAAGCCTGCAACGCCAACACCAGCTTCGTCCGTAATGGCCACCCGCATCTGTCGACACTTGACTGTCTCCGAATACTCGGTAACTGTCGATTTTATCTGCCAACCTAACTGTTTTGGCAATTGAAGCGCACGGCGGGTTGTATCCCAATTGATGGCCGACTTGTGATAATTGGGGACGATTGCTGAGGACGGATCGCCCACAGCCAGAAAAACAGACAGGACTCCCCCCACAACCTGCAAACCCAACAAACCAAAAATGATCGACACCCAGAATTTTCGAGCTCGCCGCTCGATCGTTCTTTGCTCATCGCGTGTGGGTACAATTCCTGTTGGACTGCAAACGGTGTTCGTGGTCATTATTTGGGTCCGTATAAGCGGAAATCGATAGTATGCTGGTTACCGCTCTCATCCGCAATCTGCGCCGTGATCGGCACTTTTCCAGCGCCCTGGGTCAGTTTGCTTGGGAATCGTATTTGCAGCGGCACCATGCGCGTTCCACCAGCCTCGATTTGCACCGCTTCAGGATCGAGCACTTCTATCTCGACCTCGTCAAACGCTTCTGCCTTCAGCTGATAGTGCTGCGGTTTGTCAGTGCGATTGACGATCCGCAAATTAAAAGTATTCGAAATCAGGCCGGGCGCGATTTGCGTAAATGGGGCCCCACGCCCTCGGATGATGCGTGCATCGAATCCGTACTTTGTAGTGATCGCATATACCAACCCACTGATCACCAGCGTGAGCACGACGGGATAGATTATCGTGCGTGGTCGCAGGAATCTCCTTGATTTTCCAGTCAAAGCATCCTGGGAGCTGTATCGAATTAACCCGGTAGGCAAGCCGACTTTCTCCATTACGGTATCGCAGGCATCAATGCACTGAGTGCAGTTGATACACTCCATCTGCAAGCCTTTGCGAATATCGATGCCTGTCGGGCAAACGACCACACATTGATTGCAATCTACACAATGTCCCGCACCCTCTCCCGGATGATGCTTACCCTTCTTGCGTGGCTCGCCACGGTTGTAATCGTAGGCAACAATAAGAGACTGTCTATCGAGCATCACTGATTGAAAACGTCCGTAGGGACAAGCGATGAGGCACGTCTGCTCGCGAAAGTAATAAAAGTCGTACGTCAATAAACCGGTCGTCACCGCCATTACCAGAAAGGCGGAAGGATGTTCAAAAGGAGAACTTTGGATCCATAACGCAAGTTTTTCTGTACCCACGAAATACGAGAGAAAAGTGTGTGCCAAAAACATATTGAGGAGCAAGTAAATAGCAAATCGAGCAATCTGGGCGGGGGCAGACAGCGGTTTTCTTGGTGCGCCACCTTTGCCCATCGTTCCTTCGAAGAGTCGGTCGATAGGCCGAAACAAAAACTCGATATAGACCGTTTGCGGACATGCCCAACCGCACCACGCTCGACCGGTCACCGCCGTGATAAATACAATGCTCACAAACGCAGCCAACATTACTAACGCCAGCAGCAAAGTATCAGTAGGCAAAAATGTATGCCCGAACAGCGTGAATTCACGGGCGGCGATATCCAATCGGATGAGAGGATTACCTCCGATGCGAACATGCGGAACCAAGACGAAGATCACCATCAACACATATGCGACAATGCGTCTGCGTTGCCACCACGGGCCCTTTGAGAGTTTCGGTTTCAGCCAGCGCCGCGTACCGTCTTTCTCAAGTGTGCTGAGCACGTGCTCTTCGGGAGCAAGCAGGGCGTCGTTGGGCTCGCCTCTGGGACCTATCTCCTGGCTAGGGAGTACGGGCAGTTCGAATTTTTTGGACTCCATTGGGAGTTAACCATTCTTTCCAGAACTAATATCTGATTGACCGCCCGAAGTGTTCGTGGATTTCGGATTACTGGCTTCGGCGGGCGGAGCCGGCCAGGGATCGATGGCATTCCCCTCGGGAATCTTGCCCTTGACATTCGTTCCGCGCAGCGAGGCGAGGTACGCAGACACCAGCACGACTTCATTCTGGTGCAGCCGATTGGACCAGGCGGGCATGGCGCCGTTGGCGGCTCCCTGATTAATGACTCTGGCAATGTCCTCGACTTTACGCACGTTCTTATACACATCATCCGTGAGATTTGGTCCTACAACTCCTTCTGCATCGCGGCCATGGCAGGAAACACAGTTCGTTTTATAGACCACCTGGCCAACGCGCAGCCAACTATCTTTATTCATATAAGTCAATATGGTTGCTTCGTCGGGCTGCAAATCACCAATCTCTTTAAACTGCAAGCGAGTGTTGGATGCAAGCGAGGTGTCGTATTGATCAAACACGGATCTGCCGGGAGCCCCGATGTGAAAATACATCGCATAAAACACACTGAATACTATGCTGCCTACGAACATCCACTTCCACCAGCCGGGCAGCGGATTGTCGTATTCTTGAATTCCGTCGTAGGCATGATCTGTAAGCGGCTCGGCATTGACCGGACTATTCATAGCGTGGATCCTCCACATTATCGCTGAGGGGAATTGAGGCGAAGCGTTTGGCAGAACGGCCGCTCAAGCGGATAGCACCATAGAGCATAAAGCCAAACGATATTACGAACAGCAGCAACGCTGCTTCCGCGCAGTCGGAGTAATCCATCGCGCTAACTAAGTCTTTGATCATGATGCTTCTTCCGCTTTAGCTGCCGGTGCCGGTGGGATGTCGCCATTGGATTCGCTTGCTTCCGGAATGGCAGTCTCGGTAGCAGGTTTGTCTGTTCGGAAATAATCTATGCCGACGCGTTGCAGATAAGCAATCAAGGCAATCGCTTGCTTCTCCTGAACGTTGGCCGGACCGCCTTGCTTGACAATATCTGCTGCAATTAATTCAGCTTGCTTGCGAGCGATCTCGTCGGCGTTTGTCAGTTCGTCGGTATAGGGCGCCCCCAACCAATGCGCGGCTGTTACCAACGGCTGAATAGCGCTGAACTTTATATCGGCTTCCAGCAAGTGTGCGTAACTGGGCATCACCGAACCTTCGGAGAAGGCAGTTGGGTTTTCAAAATGCGTCCAGTGCCAGAAACTACTTTGCCGGCCGCCCTCTCGAGCGAGATCCGGACCAATTCGACGACTACCCCATTGAAATGGACGATCGTAGATGAATTCCCCTGGCTTGCTGTACTCACCGTATCGCTTTGTTTCTGCTACCATCGGCCGAATCTGCTGCGAGTGACAGTTGTAACAACCTTCCGATACGTAGATATGTCGCCCCGCCAGTTCCAAAGGCGTGTAGGGAGTTACGGTAGCAATCGTCGGAATGTTGCTACGGATCAAAAACGTTGGAATTAACTCGAACAAGGTCGCCACCAAGACCGCCATAGTCGTTAAGATGGTGAACTTCACCGGGAGACGCTCCCACCCTCGGTGCCAATTCATTTTTGCCCAAATGTCAAGTTTCTTACCGAACTCCAGCACAGGCGCTCCAGCAAGACCACTGACTGTCGCAGGCGTGTGATCCACATAGTTCTTGGCTAGCTTGGGAGCCGAATAAACAGGCACTTCATAAACCGCTGGACGCTTTAGCCACGTCATCAAGGCGTTCTGTGCGAGCATCAACACACCCACGAAATACAGCACGCCCCCCAGCACACGCAGCCACCATAACGGAACAATCGACTGCGTGGTTTCGATAAATTCGGGGTACATCAGCTGTCCAGTTTCCTGGTCGATAGCCCGCCACATCAAACCCTGCATGAGACCGGCAGCATAAATTGGAATGATATACAGCAGAATCCCCAGCGTCCCGGTCCAGAAATGCAAACCCACCAAGCGCTCGCTCCAGATCTTGGTCTGGAACAATCTTGGCAGCAGCCAATAGATCATCCCGAACGCCATAAAGCCGTTCCAGCCGAGAGCACCCGAATGCACGTGGGCAATCGTCCAATCTGTGTAATGACTCAGCGCATTGACGCTCTTTATCGAAAGCAACGGCCCCTCAAACGTAGACATACCATAAAATGTCACGCCAACCACATAGAACTTGAGAATCGGATCGGCCGCCACCTTATGCCAGGCACCTCGCAGGGTCAGCAAACCATTGATCATGCCACCCCAAGATGGCATCCACAACATCAGGCTAAACAACATGCCCAAGGTCGAAGCCCACTCGGGCAACGATGTGTAGTGCAAGTGGTGTGGTCCTGCCCAAATGTAAATGAACACCAAAGACCAAAAGTGAATGATGCTCAGACGATAGCTAAACACGGGTCGTTCAGCAGCCTTGGGCAAGAAATAATACATCAGCCCCAAGAATGGCGTTGTCAAGAAAAACGCCACCGCATTGTGACCGTACCACCACTGCATAAAGGCATCCTGAACGCCAGCGTACATCGAGTAACCGTGGAACAGTGTGGTTGGCAACACTAGATTGTTGAACACATGCAACAAAGCCACCGTAACGATCGTAGCGATGTAAAACCATAGTGCGACATACATGTGGCGTTCGCGCCGGTGCACCAAAGTCATTAAGAAGTTTCCGCCAAAGATAAACAACCAGACTACAGCTATCGCCAAGTCGATCGGCCACTCTAGCTCTGCATATTCCTTGCTCTGTGTGATCCCCAGAGGCAGCGTTACGGCGGCGGAAACAATGATCGCTTGCCAACCCCAAAAATGCAGCCTACCGAGCAAATCGGACCACATCCTGGTCTTACACAGTCGTTGAGTACTGTAATAAATTGCCGCAAATATTGCGTTTCCGGCGAAAGCGAAAATCGCCGCATTGGTGTGCAGAGGTCGCAGACGCCCAAAGGAAATCCAAGGCAATCCCGCGGTTAACCAAGGCACCACCAGAATTACTGCGACTATCAGCCCAACTAACGTCGCCACCACCCCCCAGACAATCGTGGCAGTAAGAAACATGCGCACAATCTGATCGTCGTAGGAAAACGTCTCAATTTCAGTTTCGAACGCTTGCTTAGGTCCAACACCAGGGGCTGGGCTGGGCGTTTCAATTGCAGACATCGACATTCCATCTAATCGTTTAACAGAAACAACGTGGCGGCAGCCGCGCCCCACTGGAAACAGCCTTCGCAGCACAGGCGATGCCAATGATCCAGAATGTCCAACAACAATCACGGAATGATTTGTTGTGAGCCATTTTGCCGCAGGCTATGTGCAGATTGCACGTCGCGGACCGCAGATTTGTGGGCCGATGCGCGCGAACTACTGCTGCTGCTTGGCCGAATGTGCACACTTGGTGCGGCTTCGCACGGAAAACAACGCGGCTTCTACTTTATGAAACTAGCGAGATAAATCAACACCAGTTACCGCAGAGAATTCATCCCGCGATACAATTGCTGGCACACTTTTCGCTAATTGTTTTCGCTAACGGCGCGTCGACAGAATAACGACTTGCATTCGAAGTGCTTGTGTGCTGACCGAACAATTACAAATGACGCCGAAAGCATAGGGAAGATAGCAAGATGCTCAGTAAGAAAACCAGTCTCTGGTTGCACGGCCTGCGTGCGTTGGGAAGTTGGCTGTTCGCCGCAATAGGTATTGTCGCAGTCTCCTATTTGTTGATGGTACTGGCCGGCGCGTTTACCGAGAAAGTTCACGACGCCTCTCCAGCTTCTCCGCAGTCTTTGCCGGATAACGCACAGATTGCCACCGTGCGAAGCCTCACGCGTCCCCGCTTCGAATCCGCAGTGGGTTCGATTGAACCCATCCATGAATCGAGCGTTGCTTCCAAGATATTGGCCCGAGTTAGCGAGGTCAAAGTGAATGCCGGCCAGACCGTGGAAGAGGGCGAAGTGCTGATTCGCCTGAACGACGAAGACTTGCTCGCGCGTTTAAAGCAAGCCGAAGCGCAGCGCGATGCAGCGTCTGCCCAAGTCCAGCAAGCCGCCGCCGACCTTGGTCGAGCTCAGCAGTTAGTGGCCGCGCGTGCCATCTCAACTGCGGAAGTCGAATCGGCAGTAACGGCAGACAAAACGAGCCGTGCGGAACTTGACCGCGCGGAGCGGGCCGTCGAGGAAGCCAACGTGGTGCTCGCATATTCCATCGTTACGGCTCCATTTAGTGGCGTGGTCGTTGAGAAGAAGGTGCAAGCCGGCGACACCGTCATACCTGGGCAAACTCTGCTGACTATCTACGATCCGAATCAAATGCAGCTCGTTGCCAATGTACGTGAGTCGCTAGCCATGAAGCTCAAAGTTGGTCAACAGTTGCCTGCAAAGCTCGATGCGCTCGAACACCAATGCCTCGCCGTCATTCGCGAAGTAGTTCCGCAGGCCGACATTGGCAGCCGCTCGTTTCAAGTCAAAGTGAGTGGTCCCTGCCCTTCGGGTATCTACAGCGGTATGTTCGGACGATTGCTTTTACCGCTTGAAGACGAAACGATTTCTTTAGTCCCAGCAGCCGCAATTCGACGCGTCGGTCAACTGACCCTCGTCGATGTCGTCGAGGCTGGCAGTACCCTGCGTCGGAACGTTCGAATCGGCCGCACGCTCGGTGATGAAGTCGAAGTTCTCTCAGGCTTGACTGTGGGCGAAGTAGTCTTGCTTTCAAACGCAAACGAGCGGGAGGCTCGGTAATGAATCAGATTGGAAGCGAGCCAGATAGCCATACGGATGTGCTCTCTGGCATAGTTCGAATTTTCCTCAATTCGAATCTTTCCGTAATTTTGATCGTATTCTCGATTATCGTCGGCGTGTCGGTGCTGCTCATCACACCACGCGAAGAGGATCCGCAGATTGTTGTGCCATTGGCCGACATCTTCGTGCAGTTCCCTGGTCACACAGCCGCAGAAGTCGAACAGCTGGTTGCCACGCCACTCGAACGAATGCTCTCGCAGATCGATGGCGTCGAGTATGTGTACAGTATGTCGAGCGATGATCGCGCAATTATCACTGTGCGATTTTATGTGGGACAGGATCGCGAACGCAGCCTGGTCAAACTGTTCAAGAAACTGAATGAAAACACCGACGCAATCGTCCCCGGTGTTACCGGCTGGGTAATGAAGCCCGTCGAAATCGACGACGTCCCAATCGTCACATTCGCGCTCAAAGGCAGTAACGACGACGGTCACGCCCTGCGCAGAATTGCCGAAGAAGTGGTCGAGCGCTTGGCGGTTGTTTCGCAAGTCAGTCGCGCTGCAATTATTGGCGGCCAACCTCGAACGGTTCACCTGAACTTCGATCCGGAGGAGCTGCGTTCGCATCAGCTCTCGATTCAAGAAGTTGTGCGTGCGGTGAGTTCCGCCAACGTAACCCAACCCGCGGGCCAGTTTTCACGCGACGATATGGCGATCAACGTCGCCGTGGGCGGCACACTCCATTCGGCTGCCGATCTAGAAAATTTGGTGGTTGGTGTGTTTGATTCGAGACCGGTATTCTTGAAAGACTTGGCTGCTATTACCGATGGAGCTGACGAGGCTAGCGACTATGTTCGGCACGGCTGGGGCGCAGCCCGCAACTTCGAATCCCACGCTGGCAGTCCCGGTACGCTGGTTGGCGTGAACGGTCACTCGACGGCCTTTCTCCACGCAGCTCCAGAAACAACGGAAGGTTCAGCCAGTCAGCCTGCGGTTACGATCGCGATATCAAAACAGAAGGGCGCCAATGCAGTCCATGTGGCCGAGCAAGCCATCGCGGAAGCAGAGCGATTGCGAAAAGAAGTACTCCCTGATGACGTCGAACTTGTGATCACCCGCAACAACGGACTGACGGCCAATCACAAAGTCAATGAGTTGGTGGAGGCCCTCGGTGTTGCCATCGTTATTGTTGTGCTCCTGCTCACAATTGGTTTAGGTTGGCGCGAAGCGTTCATCGTTGCTGTTGCAGTGCCTGTGGTGTTTGGTTTGACCTTGGCCGTCAACCTGTTGTTTGGATACACGATCAATCGCGTTACGCTTTTTGCGCTAATCTTAGCGCTGGGTTTGCTGGTCGACGATCCTATCGTAGACGTAGAGAATATCGCGCGGCATTTTAATGACCGCAAGAAAGCAACTCGACGTATCGTACTTGACGCGGTGGCGGAGATTCGCCCACCCCTGATTAGCGCTACGTTGGCTGTGATTGTTAGTTTCCTACCTATGTTTTTTATCACGGGCATGATGGGCCCCTACATGTCGCCCATGGCGCTCAATGTACCAGTCGCCATGTTGATGTCGATGGTTGTTGCGTTCACGATCACTCCCTGGCTGACCTATCAAATGCTGAAAGGTCATTATCCCAATGAGGAGAATGGGCAGCTCAGCTCCAGCAATACTACTGATGAGAGTCATACGAATATGGCTGAGGAAGCTTATGACCCGGAAGTAGTCAAGCAGAGTTGGCTCTATCGATTCTTCAAACCGCTAATGGTACCACTGCTGAAGACTCGTGCCCGTGCAGTTGCTTTTTTGCTTTTGATGTTTGCGCTTACTGCTGGCGCTGCTGGCATGGGCTTGCTGCGAATGGTGCCGCTCAAAATGCTACCGTTCGATAACAAGAATGAGTTTCTCCTAGTGCTGGATATGCCCGAAGGAACGACACTAGAACGCACCGACGCAACGGTTCGGCGATTGGAGATACTCGTCGCTGAAGCACCAGAAGTTACCGACTACAGCAGCTATGTTGGTGCGGCTGGCCCGATCGACTTCAATGGCCTGGTGCGACATTACTACCTGCGTGGCTTTCCTCATCAAGCCGAGATTCGGGTGAATTTGGTGGGTAAGAAGAACCGCCGGATGCAGAGCCATGGGCTCGGATTGAGGTTGCGCGACGAACTGACTCGCGTGGCTGGAGAAGCTGGCGGTATGCTCCGCATTGTTGAACTTCCGCCTGGCCCACCGGTGCTCGCTTCGCTGGTTGCTGAGATTACCGGGCGTCCCGACACCGACTATCAACGGCTAATTGATTCGGCGAGCATCGTCAGGGAACGCATGCGGCTTGAGCCGGGAGTCGTAGAAGTCGACGACATAAGCGAAGTTGCCATGCAGAAGCTTACTTTCGTTCCCGATCAAGAGAAAGCCGCATTGGCCGGAGTATCGGTTGCTGATATCGGTGACACGCTCCGCGTTGCTCTGGGGGGCGATACCCAGCAAATGTTGCGCGTCGAAAATGAACGCAATCCACTGAGATTGACCTTTCGCCTGCCCCGCGCGATCCGCTCGAGCCCTGAAGATCTTGCGCAGCTTGCCATGAAAGGCAGTTCCGGCAACATCGTACTGCTTGCCGAACTTGGAAAATGGCAAGTGTCGCGAACAAGCCAAACGATCTATCACAAAAATCTGCGGCGCATCGCTTATGTGTTCGCCGAGTCAGTAGGACGCACCCCTGCGGAATGCGTGATCGATTTGCTGGCCGACCAAAGCACCAGTGGGTTCGTGGGCGTAGAGAACAAACAGCCCACCTCCGCAGACTCGAGAACTTTTCTAAACAATGGAAGTCAAATTCAGTGGGGCTTGCCCGACGGAATTACCATGACCTTTGCTGGAGAAGGCGAGTGGAAGATCACACTGGATGTGTTCCGCGATCTTGGACTTGCTTTTGGTGCAGCCATGGTCATGATCTACATCATCCTGGTAGCGCAGACGGGATCGTTTCTCGTTCCCATCGTGGTAATGCTCGCCATCCCCTTAACCACCCTGGGCGTCATGCCGGGTTTCTATTTGCTCAATGCCATGCTCAGCACACCGATCAACGGTTACGCTGATCCGGTTTACTTTACGGCAACAGCAATGATTGGCATGATCGCGCTATCGGGAATTGTGACTCGCGATTCGATCATCTTGGTCGACTTTATGGAACAGGCCGTCGCGCGGGGACGTCCGCTATTCGATGCAATCTTGGAAAGCCGCGTTGTACGTTTGCGTCCAATCTTACTCACCGCCGGCGCAGCCATGTTCTCGGCTGTCCCTATTACGCTGGACCCAATCTTCTCCGGTTTGGGTTGGTCGCTGATCTTCGGGCTGATAGCTTCCACGCTATTCACCTTATTTGTCATCCCGGCCACCTATTGGTTGCTCTACGCTCACAAAGAGCAAAACAAAAAACGGAATAGTGGCATCTAGTATTCAGGTTTTGCACGAGTGGATTTCCGCACTGTAGCCGCTTCCCGCACGGTAGCCGTTTACAGCTTTCATGGAGCAATCCGAATATTACAGCCTAGCAGGCAAAAAGCGATGAGCACCATCTATTAGCACTTCTTCGTGAAAGCTGATTACACCTAACAATCCCTCCGCGCTCCCCGCCTCTCCGCGTTTTATAACTTACTACGCCGCTTCGAACTCCTGATGACCTTTAACGACAGGACTCATCGCGATGAAGAAAGCTTAAACGGGGAGAACGCGGAGCTTTACAGCTAAAAAGCGATGAGCGCCATCTACTAGTATTTTTTCAGGGAAGCTGATTACACCTACCAATCCCTCTGCGCTCTCCGCCTCTCCGCGTTTTATAGCTTACTACGCTGCTTCGAACTCCTGTTGACTTTTAACGACAGGACTCATCGCGATGACAAAAGCTTAAACGGGGAGACGCGGAGAACGCTGAGTTTTACAGCTAAAAAGCGATGAGCGCCATCTACTAGTATTTCTTCAGGGAAGCTGACTACACCTTCCAATCCTTCCGCGCTCCCCGCCTCTCCGCGTTTTATAACTTACTACGCCGCTTCGAACTCCTGTTGACCTTTAACGACAGGACTCATCGCATGACAAAAGCTTAAACGGGGATAACGCGGAGCTTTACAGCTAAAAAGCGATGAGCACCATCTACTAGTATTTTTTCAGGGAAGCTGATTACACCTACCAATCCCTCTGCGCTCTCCGCCTCTCCGCGTTTTATAGCTTACTACGCTGCTTCGAACTCCTGTTGACTTTCTAGCGCTAAGGCTGACTCTCTACTTTTCGCGTTTGCGTGGTTTTTCGCACGTATTTGTGACACTCTACACAGCGTGCAGTCAAGCTAACAAATCCGAGTGCAGCGCGATCGATGTTTTTTTCGTGAGCTGCCTCGTGGATCACGTTGCACGCACGGCGAAAATCCTTGCTCTGTTCAATGTATTCGGCCGTGGTGAGAATATTCCATCCACTTTCCAGGCTCAGTAGACTCAAGTCCTGAGCGTTTCTCCCTAGTTTTTCAAAGTCCTCGATGGCTAGCGCCTCGAGAATATTCTTGGAGAGCTCTAACTTGTGATGCATTATTGGCTTCAGTCGATTGGGCGATGTTTGAACTGGCGGATCAGCACTAAGCTGCCAACTGCAAGCACCGAATCCAATGAGCGCAACTAGACCGATTAAACGCCGTTTCATCTTGACTACCTTCCTAAAAATGGAAATCCAACAGTTTCACAGAATATGCCCCCAGCGATCTCCTTCAACAATTTGAGCCGGCGGAGATGCGTCTTGGCAATGCTCAGGATTGATCAGGCAATTCAAATACTCGCTGCGCAAATAGGGCTTGGGAGTCGGGCGGGCTCGAATCAATGCGTCTAGACTCTCGAATCCGTGCCGTTCAAGGTAACTGGCAAGCCCTTCCACCAAGTGGCTGACTATGGTCGGGCCAGAACGATAGATCTCGCTGGTCAGCATCGTGACGTCTGCGCCAGCCAGAATAGACTTGACAATGTCCTCTACCGAGCTGATGCCGCCACTGGCTGCAAGCGATATTGAAGGGCCTCCGGATCGAACTCGTATTAATCCTGAAATTGTTAAATTGATATTGCTAGCCGGCGTAAGCTCCCACCGGAGTGAGCCAGCGACGCGCTCGGTACTGACGCGCCAGTTTGTATCGTGGGCAAAACAGACGAATCCGGCCGCTCCCGCTTCTGTCAAACGCCAAGCCAAATTGGGCAGATTGGTATGGAATGGCGAAAGTTTAATGGATACTGGAATACTGACTTGATCGCACAAGTCGCTGATGCAATCGATCAAGTTCAGCTCGACTTGGTCGGCGCCCAAGGAAGGCGCCAGAGCCGCCGACTCAAAAGAAACCTCCAAAGCATCGGCACCAGCTTCCTGGATCTTACCGGCAAAGTTGAGCCATCGTCCGTCCGTACAACCGTTGAGGCTCGCAATCACCGGCAATCCAGTAGTCGATTTTAGCGTTCGTATCGAAGCCAAGTAAGCGTTCGGGCCGCCGTTATACTCATCCTCCTTGCTTTCGTAGCTCAGTGCTTCGATGCGCGACTCGTGCTCGCTAGTCTGTGCGCCCTGTTCGAGCAACTCATGCACAATCTGTTCTTCGAAAAGCGATGGCAGCACGATCGCACCAGCTCCTGCAATGGCAAGCTCGCGTACAGATTCCGGCGATAATGTGATCGGACTGGAGCCTACAACGATCGGCGAACCAATTCGGAGACCTAAATAGCTAGCTGAAATATCGGTAATCATGGTTCTCGATCGCACTTTCAAACAATATGGCACTACGAACAATTGGACGCGGTCGAAGTGATTAGCCAGCGAACATTCTCTGCTTCCAACTCCTCATGTTGTTCAAGCAAATCGAGGAACAGATTGAGCTCGTATACGGCTGATTTCCAACCAGTAGACGATTCGACACCTCTTTCCATACGTTCGACGAGTGCATGGAGTCGTTGTGAAAGCTGCGTATGATCTTTGTCCGCCTGTCGCTGCACCGCTTCGATTTCTGGCGTCGCCACACCGCGGGACTTTGCCAATAAACTACCGAGTGTGTCTTCCTTGGCGAAATGGCTATCGAGCCGCAGACCTAGATTTCGCAACCGCAATGCCGCTTCGGAGAATTCGTTTGCATCCGGATCAATGTGTTCGTTTGTCCATTCAATCAAAGCCTGCACGGTATGCTCCACCTGCCGATGCTCGGCCGTCCATTCCGCAAAGACAGCTTGAAGTTCTAAGGCAGATTTCTGCGACTCTGTCATTGAGTTCCTCCAGGTCAAAGTCGAAAACTAACGATGTTTACGATCGCCCGAGACATCGACAAGGACTCGCGCGAAATTACTGTTACCGAAATCGAGGAACGGCGCGAGCCGTCCGCTGGAGTAAAATAGGTGGACTTTCGCCCTGCCGTTATTCTTTAAATTCGCCAACTCTCTTCCACGCGCATCCTACTTTTTTATTTTTTGCGCCGATCTAGCGCAACTCGAACACTCGATTGCTGCACTTGGTGTGCCACTCGAAAAACTCAAAGCGCCAGCGACGCTTGTTCAGGAAGCGCGCATACTGTCACACACTGGACTTCCCACTTCGTGCGTTTACGTCCCTCGGTCTCAACTTTGAGTGCTAATGCTTCTTTTTGAAGCCAGCCGTCCGACGCGCCTGAGCGCTTCGGAGTCAGTGAGCTACCCGTGGTCGTCGCTGCCGCACCGCAACACACCACCCATAAATACTACCTAAGGGCGTTCCAATAGATGACGTAAATCATTACTGGCTAGTACCTTACGTTGCGAGGCACGGATTTTCGAATTGGGATAGTATCGAGACGGTCAGTCGTTACACTGGTACGCATGCGAAGCCCCGTTCGTCTAGAGGCCCAGGACGCCGCCCTCTCACGGCGGTAACAGGGGTTCGACTCCCCTACGGGGTACTTTGTCTCTCCGCAAACCCTGGAAATGCCACGATTTCCAGGGTTTTTTTATCTCCGCGTTTGTTTTATTCGCCTGGTGCTACCGCTCCTTGATCGTTTCTCTGACGCGGGACAAACCCGTCCAGCGTTAGTTCAGATTGCGGCAGCCTCGGTTCAAGATCGCTGGTCCCCGCCGCGAAACGCAATTAGGGGGAAGGACTCGCTCCTAACATCTCGGTAGCGATCGTTGTCCGAAGCACAAGTTGGATTGGCGTCTTGTTTTTGATGGTTCTGCCATCTGCCCGAGCGAAGCGATCGATTTGCCATCAAGCTGTTCCTCTCGCAAACGCCTAGGCTCGTAAAACACCCCGAACGCGATCATACTGAGTAGGCTAAATCCAGTTCGATGTCAGCTTGGTGAAAGCAGCAAATCGGCACAATCCACACGACCATTGGAATCTCGAGCGTTCGCAACATGCAAATTAGCAAGGCCATTATCACTGCAGCGGGGCCAGACCAGGTTCGTTTGCCCCTGCAGACCGTCGTCGACCGAGCTGGCAATGTGGTTACTGCACTCGGATTAATTTTAGACGAGATCACAAGTGCCGGAATCGAAGATGTCGCTATCGTAATTCGCCCAGGTCAGGCGGAACGATATCGGCAGGCGGCGGGCAGCCAAGCCGATCGATTGACCTTTTTTGAGCAGGACAATCCCCGCGGCTATGGCGATGCACTGCTCCGCGCTCGTGATTTTAGCGAAGGTTCTGCATTTCTTCATTTAGTTAGCGATCATCTCTATGTATCAAGAAACTGCGAGTCCTGTGCAACCCAATTGATCGAAGTTGCGAAGCGCGAGCAGTGTTCAGTCTCCGCGATTCAAGCGACGCGAGAAAACAAGCTTGGCTATTTTGGAGCAATTGGAGGGTCTCCAGTTCCACGGCAGCCGGGCATATTTGAAGTGAATACCGTGCTGGAGAAACCAACGCCGACCGTAGCCGAGCAGCATTTGATCGTGGCTGGCCAGCGGGCTGGACACTACCTATGCCTGTTTGGCATGCACGTGCTGACTCCTCATGTCTTCGAACTCTTGGAGGAATCGGTAGCGTCGTTAGGCCCTAACCAATCCGCCAATCTATCAGATTCTTTACACCGACTGGCTCAGTCCCAACGATACCTGGCTGCGGTATTGGATGGAGAACGCTACAACATCGGCGAGAAGTATGGGCTGCTGCTAGCTCAGTTGGCCATCGCACTGTCAGGCGATGATCGAGATGGCATTCTGACCGAATTGGTTGAGCTTGTCGCGCGCCGGTAGACTTTTCGACTCCGCAAATTCACTTCCGCAAAACAATTGTCAGAATTGGGATTCACGTTGACTGTTGAGCTTATGCAAGCAACAAATTCGCTAGTAGATGTCATTGAGATCATTACTTCTAACGATCCAGCCCTGCGCGACCTTAGTTTGGATGCAGTTTGTCGCGACCTATCGCGCGACGAGTTATTGGCTATCTGCGAGCGACTGGAAGCATTTCGAAAGTCGAGCAACAATCTCTATCACCGCGTCCGCTCTCTATTTTTCCTGTACGCAATTCACCGTTTCCATTTACCGCGAGAACTTGTGGGACGCGAATGTGGTGCAATTCCGTTTTCGGGCTTCGAGCGACTGCTGAGCAGAAGGTTTCAGGAGTCGATTCGAGATTTCCTGGCGGAGCAGCATACCAATGGTCCAAGCATCACATTGTGTAGTTCATTAGCGGCTGCCTACCATCAACTCGCCTTCCAAACATTGGCAGACCAGGTGCGCAAAAGTGTTCGCACGGTTAAGGGGAATCAATGGATGTTTCGCACGGGCCATCCTGCCGATTTACCCTTGCGAATTCGCAGCGAATTGCTCCGGACCAATCAGGATGGAAGCTTTCCAATTCTACGAGAACGCACTAGTGTAAGAATGGATTTTTCACATAGTGGTTGGAGCGACATCTTTTTCCTTGGAATGGATTTTCCGGAAGGCGCTCGAGTCATTAATGCTTCGATCGATCTGGCGGTGCGTGGAAAACACACCGCGCCTGAACCGCCAATTGAGTCGGTTCTAAGAGTGATTGATGAACCTGTCTTGCGTTTAGTTAGCGTCGATTTGAATGCGGCCGCAGATATTGCTTCGTTGAGTGAAGTTTACGATTTCGCGCGAGATTACTTGGGACTGTTGAAAGCTGCAGTAATTGCGTCTGGTTTAATTCCGCCTGGAATGGAGGGCTGCGACGAGAGCATCGAGTCGGTGCTTTCGCGATTAGTCGGGCCCGGGAAAGGGCTCGAGATCGCCTGCCGCGTCAACGACATTCCCAAAGGATCGCGTCTGGCAGTCTCCACCAATCTACTCGGATCGCTGATCTCCGTGTGCATGCGCGCTAGTGGCCAAGTCTCGCAACTCTCCGGACCGCTTACTGAAGAAGATCGCCGCATTGTGGCTGCCCGCGCTATTCTAGGGGAATGGATTGGCGGGTCGGGCGGAGGTTGGCAGGATTCCGGCGGCGTGTGGCCCGGGATTAAGCTGATTTCTGGCTGCGCAGCGGCCGAGGGCGATCCAGAATTCGGCATCAGTCGCGGACGCTTGCTGCCTGCGCATCATGTATTTAGCGAACAAGAGGTATCGCTCGACACGCGTCAGCGTCTGCAGGATTCACTGGTGCTTGTCCACGGTGGGATGGCACAGAATGTTGGTCCCATACTGGAGATGGTTACTGAGAAGTACCTGTTACGAAGCGAACAGGAGTGGGCAGCGCGTAAAGCTGCCAATCAGATTCTCGAAGATATCGTGGCCGCACTTCAAGCTGGAGACTTACAAGAAGTTGGACGGCTCACCAGTAGGAATTTCCGCGAACCTCTACAGCAGATCGTTCCCTGGTGTTCCAATCGTTACACCGAACAATTGATCGAAGCCTGTCAGCAACAATATGGAGAACGATTTTGGGGATTCTGGATGCTGGGTGGCATGGCTGGCGGTGGTATGGGATTTATTTTTGACCCAGCCATTAAGGATGAGGCTTCAAGTTGGCTTGAGAAAACGATGCTAGTTGTCAAACGCGAATTGGAGCACAGTTTGCCCTTCGCGATGGATCCAGTAGTCTATGACTTCTCCATCAACGACCGTGGCACCACAGCAGAACTGCTCAATGATGGCGACATGCTGCGAGGCTATTATGAAGTCATGGTGCCCGCGATGCTTCGCCGAGATATGCAATCGCTCAGCCCCAACCAACAGGCTGAGCTGCAGCGAGTCGGACGACTATGTCGACTTTCCAGAAATGGGGAATCAACTAGTCCGCTTGCAAGTCAGTTGCTGGACCGGATCCTACCGGCAGGTACTTCAACTAACTTAGACGGTCAATCGCTGGCCAACAAGCTGGAAGCGAACGGATTCGATGCCATTGCTCACGAACAGCTTCGCGAGGACATCCTCAGTGGTCGACTGGGCCTCCCGCAAAACCGATTACCCAGCACCGCTCGCGTCGAGGATGTTTATCCCGAGGACGTGGTCGATGCGAGAAAAGTGGACGCGGTAAGCAATCGTGCCCAGGCTGAATCAGCTATCGCCAGCGGTCAAGTCGCAGTGTTGACGCTCGCGGCCGGTGTTGGCAGTCGCTGGACACAAGGCGCAGGAGTGGTCAAAGCGTTGCACCCCTTTTGCAAAATGGCGGGTAAGCACAGAACTTTCCTAGACGTTCACCTGGCGAAAAGCCGCAAAGTCGGCAACCAATTTGGATGCTTCCCAACGCACATCGTATCGACCGGCTACATGACCGATGGTCCAATTCAGAAATCACTATCGAAACTGGCGTACGCTGGGAGAAAGATAGTCTCCCCCGGCAAGAGCGTCGGTCTGCGGCTAATTCCAACCGTTCGCGACCTGCGATTTGCGTGGGAGGAAATGCCCCAGCAAGTTTTGGATGAACAGCAGGAAAAGATGCGACAAAGCGGACGGGCCGCCTTACTGGAGTGGGCGCACAACACGGGACAGGCGTCGGATTACTCCGAAAATCTTCCGATGCAGTGTATGCATCCGGTTGGACACTGGTACGAAGTCCCTAACCTGTTGCGCAATGGCGTACTGCAAAAATTGCTCGCTGAACAACCCTCGCTTAAACACATTTTGTTGCACAATGTGGATACGCTTGGGGCAACGATCGACCCCAATATTTTGGCATTACACCTGGCAAGCAACGCGTGCCTGTCATTCGAAGTCATTACGCGGCGCTTGGAAGATCGCGGCGGCGGACTAGCCCGCGTCGATGGAAGACCTCGCCTGGTAGAGGGTTTGGCCATGCCCAACGAAGAAGACGAGTTCAAGTTGTCGTACTACAACTCGATGACAACTTGGATCGATCTCGACCGAATGCTGGAAGTTTTTGGCCTATCGCGCGGCATGTTGAATCAGCAGTCGGTCGTGGATGCGGCCATTCGTCGTCTCGGTCGCCGCATGCCAACCTACATTACGCTGAAAGACGTAAAGAAGCGCTGGGGAAATGGTCAGGAGGATGTCTTCCCTGTTTCCCAATTTGAGAAACTCTGGGGTGATATGACTGCACTCTCCGAAGTTGAATGTCAGTTCATCGTCGTGCCTACGATTCGCGGTCAACAACTGAAAGAGCAAGCACAACTTGATGGCTGGCTGCGCGATGGCAGCGCCGCTCAAATAGAGGCACTCTGCGCTTGGCAATAATTTTGCAAACCCTTAGCCGCACTACGACCCGGGGGGCGCGATCGTGCAGCCGCGTTTTCGCCAGTGGTCCAGTAGGGCCTCAACCAATATTAAATGGTGAAGCTCCGACAGGGTCAACGGCGAGCGACAGTCCCTTGAGGCGACGAATGACACTGAGGAATTTATCCTCGTTAAAGGGCTTGCGAATATAGCTACTCACCCCAAGCTTCTCACACTCCTGCTGATCCGTGCCGTCATCGCTACTGGTCAACACCACAACAGGGATGCTCATCAGAGTGCGTTCGGCTCTCAATTGACGTAGCACGCTCAGTCCATCCATGTCGGGTAAGAGAAGATCCAAGAGTACCACATCCGGACGTGGCGCCTTA
Organism: Pirellulaceae bacterium; assembly: GCA_041736515.1. Taxonomy (GTDB): domain Bacteria; phylum Planctomycetota; class Planctomycetia; order Pirellulales; family Pirellulaceae; genus Aureliella. The sequence goes on along the minus strand of JBGSTP010000313.1, from coordinate 9,387 downwards.
GAGAAAACCCCGCGCTGATGAACAAATTCAATCGCCTCGCTTCCATCGCGAAAAAGCGTTAACCGATGGTGGATACCACAGCGACGCAACGCCTCAATCGTAAGCCGCGCATCAACCAGGCTATCTTCGATCAGCATGATCTCTAGTGCCTGGCCCGTACCCTCCGAGTTAACCCAAACCATAATATTGTCCTGTCTCTCGTTGGCGTTACTTTGTCCGCGAGCCTCTCGCTCCAAATGCACAGCGAATTAATTCCAGCTCAAAATCCTCGTGGGCGCGAAATGCAAGATCGAATCGCTCAAACTCATCGATATGCAATTGCATTTCGCGGCCGATCGTACCGCGATACTGTGCTTCTTCGACTTTCTCGCACAACTCATTTAGTTGCAAATAAAGTTCCCGATGGTGAACTTTTGCTAAGGCCGCATCTGGCGATCCAAGACTGGTAACCCGTCCAGCGCCTTCAATGAAGCCGTAAGTCTCCTCCAGAGAAATTTCAAGTGCAAAAGCATCGCGGAGTTCACTAAGGAGTAAAACAAATTCGCGCGACAATTGGCGTGTCTCCATCGAACCGACTTGGATATCTCGCAATTCGTGCAGAACCGACCATAGCCGTAGATTGGAATCCTTGACCTCCTGCAAAAACGCCGCATTGACGATTGTTGTCTTAAGATTGCTCGCAACTCGCAGCATAGCAGAATACTCCTTTAGAGAAGATGAGAATAGTAAATAGTCTCTTCCGACGCGCAGACTGTCTGCCTAAGCTCAAACAAACACTCAACCTCTACGTTCCCAGTTTAGCCGATCGAATCGGTTAATACTATTTACGTGGAAAAATCGCCCAAACTAATTGGATGGATGGGAGGTTTGGGGCGAGTATTCAGCCTCAACGGGGGCAATTACGCAAGGTATCGCGCGCGAGAACCAGAAATTGATTAGCGAGAAAAATAATAAATCCGACCGTCTTCAGCACCAATCAGCAAATCGCGTACTCCGTCTCCGTCCCAATCGCTGGTCGTTGGGCTAGTAGTGTGGCCCGCCAAAACGCGTTTGGCCATCAAACCCTGGTCGACAAATTTTGGTAACGACTGATCTTCAGACACGTTCTTGAGCCAATTGGCGTTGGCAGAATTGATGATTATATCGAGCTTACCATCTCGGTCCCAATCGACTACGCAGAGCTTTCGTCTGCCGCTGGAGCCGTTGCTATCGGTGTTGAGTCGCAGCAGGCCGTCAGTAGAGGGACTGGCAATGTGTTTGGACGTGAACTGATCGCCACGAAATATTCTCTGGCCGGGCAAAAGGACGAAACCCGAGTTGCGTTTTACGCGTTCAAAGAACGCCAGATATCCCTCGTGATCGAGCATGAGCAGATCATTCAATCCATCTTGATTCCAGTCGACAACTACCGGAGTAGTTCGCCATTGGGTCACGAGCTCTTGATCGTTCGGAGTCCACCAGGTCCACGCTGGTTTTGGCGGTGCTCCCTCCCAAGCAACGTGGATGGGGACCTCCGCAGCCAATTTAGGAGCAGTGGGAGCGCCGACGTTCTCAAACCAAACAACTTTTCCCCAGATCGAATTGACAATCAAGTCGGGCAGCTCGTCATGATTCCAATCAGCGACACTTAGGGTAGTATAGCCCCACTTGGCTTCTGCAGGACCTTGGATCGAACCATTGACGCCGGCTTGGATATGGATTGGCTTGCCGTCGGCTTCGAGTAGTTGGGGCGGAGCCCACTGGGGCATTTCACCTATAGGTAATTTGCGATTGCTAAGATTCTCGAACCATGCAATGTTACCTGAGGTGTTGCCACACACGAGATCCTCGTCACCGTCTCCGTCCCAATCATAGCTCACTGGCGTTATCAGCGCACCGAACTTTAGATCAGTAGCCTCCTGTTGAAAGTACTGAGGGGAAAAGAACACGGGTAGACCATTCTCTACGCGTCCACTGTGCTCTATCAGAGCTACGCGGCCATCTTCGTCGCCGCAAATAACATCGACATCGCCGTCGCGGTCCCAATCAATCGCGGAAGGAGTAATCATCTGCACATGCAAGTGGATGCGTTTATCCGGGCCGCCTAAAGTTTTTCCGGCACTGTATTTGGGATCTGTTCTGGTGCCTGTGTTCTCGAAATAGGTAAAGCCATCCAAAAACTCCGCGCAGAGCAGATCCAGATCGCCGTCGCCATCGAAGTCAGCCATATTCGGCATGGGGTTCCCGTAGACATTCACGTCTTCCCCATCTGCTTGAACGCGGAAAGGCGCATCGTATTTGGGGTCTTCGGTCGTTCCTCTATTTGGCAGTATGTATACGTAGCCATGCAACGGCCCCATCTTCCATTCTCCAAGGGCATCGTAACCGTCATCCCAGCCATAATAGCCCCAGTCGTCTGCGCCAATCATTAGATCGACGGCCGTATCGCCATCGTAATCGACATAACTCCAGACATTGAATCGTTGGTTGCCTTTTCCCTGATGTATCTTGTTGTTACCAAAGATCTGGTTGCGACGAAGTGGATCAAAATCCTTGCCAAGAAAGTCAACGTATTCGAAGGAGCTATCCAGTACGTGAGGCACATCCTGGATGTGGGAAACCTGTAGATTCTTCATCCCCGGCCCAAGCTTCCTGGCCGGCTTGAAAACAGGGAGCTTCTCACCACCTCCGCTGGCATTTTCAAACAGATAAGTACCCGAATAGGGCTTGTCAGGGCAAGACACCACCAAGTCGTAATCGCCGTCGCGATCCCAATCCATGGGTAATGGCCAAGCCCATAGCCCAACACCCAAGTCAACCGTTAGCCCTGAAGAATTGTATTGCAATGGTTGCAGGTCCTGAGCCGAGCCATAGTCGGCTACTTTGAGGTGCAACGTGGCAGCCAGCAACAGGGCAATAGAAAATCTAGCGTTAGACATATTATTTACAGTCTTGCACAGGAACGGCCGGTTATTGAGCGGACAAGCGCTTAAGCATATGTAAGTGACGAAATACGGAGGCGAGCCGCCCTCGAGACTTGCGGCAACGAACGCGGCTGAGACGCTGCTATGTGCGTTAAGCCGACAAACTCTTACTTGAGCACTTACGCATATCGTAATCGATGCAAGGACAGCTTGCTCGGGGTTTTGGCGCGTGTTGTGACAGAGCAGAATTGATTTTCTGTCGCCACCGTGGATTTTGCTTTCCCGGAGCAGCAAACTAGGGTTTTGGTCCGGCTTTGGCCTTCTTGTCGCTCACCTTTTTTGCAGCCGCGCGTTTGCTGGCGACGACTTGTTTTCTTGCCGCGTCGATCGATCGTCGACGGTTGGGGTTATCGGCTTGCCCGGTCAACTCATACAGAAAACGACTAGCAAAGGTGTCCTGGGGACGCCCCCACTTCATGCGTTGCAGCGAGAGAGACAGAGTAAGTTCGTCTTCAGCACGAGTCACGCCAACATAGCAAAGTCGACGCTCCTCCTCCACATCGTCATAGTTGTCTGCTAGCGAGCGACGGTGAGGAATAATCCCCTCTTCCATCCCGACCATATAGACAAATGGAAACTCGAGACCCTTGGCGCTGTGGTAGGTCATGAGCGATACAGCATTTCGCTGCTGTTCTTTCTCTTTGGGGCTACCAAACTCCTTGCCTTCCAGCGCCACATTATCCAGAAAACCGGCCAAGGTCGGATTCTTGGCATCCGCCTCGTATTCTGCCAGGGCATTGATTACCTCTTCGACGGAAGCCTGGCGCGATTGGGCTTCTTCGCCATCCGGATACATGCGTTCGAGCGCTGCCATATAGTCCAGCTCATACACGAGTTCTCGCAGCATTCCCGAGATGGATGCGCTCTCAAGGGACAGCTTGTGTTGGCAGCGCGCAATGAGCACCTGCAGCCGATCGATTCCACGCTTGGCAGGCTCCGGCAAGCCTGCGATGACAATCTTGTCCTGAAGTACCTCCCAGACTGTTTTCCCTTGTGCTACCGCGCGCGACAGCAAGGATTCGACTGTTTTCGAGCCGATGCCGCGCTGAGGCACGTTGATGATGCGAAGCAAACTGACTTCGTCTTTTGCGTTGTCGATAATCTTTAGATAACTTAAAAGATCTCGAACCTCTTTGCGATCGAAGAAAGATTGACTTCCCACCAGTGAATAGGGTACTTGCGCCTTACGCAACTCCGTTTCAAAAACTCGCGGTTGCTCATTGGTGCGGAAAAGTATGGCGAAATCCCGCGGCTCGTGTTCGCGCCGTTCGAGTACACGGCGTATCTCATCGGTGATGCCACGCGCTTCTTCGACTTCGTTCTTGAACTGCAGTATCCGCGGTGCCGCACCGCCAGCGCGAGCCGGACGTAAAATTTTGTCATGCCGCGTTTTATTGAAGGCGATAAGACGATTGGCCACTGTGAGGATCGCTGTCGTACTTCGATAGTTTGCTTCCAACCGAATTACCTTGGCATCAGGCCAGTCTTTTCCGAAGTTGAGAATATGTTGCACCTGCGCGCCACGCCAGCCATAGATGGACTGGTCGTCGTCACCTACGACACATAGATTGCGATGCCCCTTTGCTAGATTGCAGATGATCGAGTATTGGGTTTGGTTTGTATCCTGATATTCGTCGACCAATACGTGATCGAACCTTCCCGCTTCCGCCACGCGGACTTCATCGAACTCGCGAAATAACTGCTCCGTCGAAAGCAGCAGGTCGTCGAAATCCATAGCTCCACTCAGCTTGATCGCTTGTTGGTAGCGACGGTAACCACTTGCGGCCACATGCTCCGCATCTGTTTTCGCTATCTCGCCGGCTTCATCAAAACGCACTCCCGCATTCTTCCAACGACTGACGTGCGATAAAAACTCTGCTGGTTTGAGCATTCCTGTATGCACCCGAAGCTGCCGCAGAACTTCGCGGGCAGTAGACTCCTGGTCGCTACGGTCGTAAATTGCGAATCGTTCCGGGTACCCCAACTTCCGCGCGTGACGACGCAGAATCTGTACACAATTCGAGTGGAACGTACCAATGACCGGAGCTGGCGGTATAGGTTCGCCACGCCGCGGTCGACGCTGAGGGCCAATCATCTTATGGATTCGCTCGCGCATTTCCTTAGCCGCCTTATTAGTAAAGGTGACCGCAAGAATGCGCTCCGGTTGCGTGCCGTGACGAATCAAATTGGCGATGCGGAACGTAACCACACGCGTTTTTCCAGAACCCGCGCCAGCCAGCACCAGCATGGGCCCCCGCAGCGTTTGTACAGCTTCTTGCTGCTCAATATTGAGACCGTTCGTCATGCCCGCATCCTATCGAAGCGACTTGGTTTCGCCAGGGGTATTTGGTGTTGCGAAATCGCGGATTGTTCCTAAAATGCCACCATTGAACTCGGAACCATGGCCGACCCCCTAATAGGATAGGTCGGTCGCGTGTCCCGATCTGAGGCACAATTCAGCCACGGATGAGTTGTCCGTGCACTTAGAGAATAGATAGCAATTAATCCTGCGAGTGTGAAGGCTACGAGCCATGAAAGTCGTATCGTCGATCGGTGCATTGAAGTTTCGTCATCCCGACTGCCAAGTGGTACGTCGGCGAGGCCGGATTTACGTGATTTGTAAGAGCAACCCGCGGTATAAAGTACGTCAGGGTGGAGCGAAAAGCAAGAAGCGGAAGCGATAGGCAATTGCTGACGGCCGTGTTCTAATCGGCCGTATCTCAGCTTCAATCGAACTAATGCTTTCAGATGCCTCAGTGCGCGGCGCGGTTGTCGCACCGAGTTCTCACGCCTGTTCTCGCCTCCACCGAATGCTGGCGGAATCTTTGAGTGCGAAATCCGAAACTTGTGGCTATGGCAAAGGGCGATCCGGAGCGGTGACACACTCACCCCCGCCATGCCGGAAACAGGCACCCCCACTTTGGTGCATCCGGGCTAGTGATAATTTAACCAATTCTTGCACCACGCGTAACGCTTGCAACCGACTCATAAGCTAGGCTGGCACTACGGAGTTGTTCGGAAGCGGCTGATTCGCTCGGTTCATGCGGTGCGATTCTTCGTCTCGAACGAGATATTTTGTCTGCTCGATACGTCCCCAGAGAATGAAAATATGTGTGGAATTGTTGGCTACATTGGCAGCAAAGATGCTTGTCCGTTCTTGCTCGCCGGCTTGCAACGACTCGAATATCGAGGATATGACAGCGCAGGCATCGCCATGCTGCGGCCCTCAGAGGGATTTCGCATCACCAAACGCGCTGGACGAGTCGCTGAGCTGGATGCGGCCGTAAAAGAATCCAACATGGTGGGCACGTTGGGAATCGGACATACGCGTTGGGCCACGCACGGCCCTGCCACTCAAGAAAACGCGCACCCACACATCGGCGGATCTGGACTGATCACGCTTGCTCACAACGGCGTCATCGAGAATTATGAATCGTTGAAGCAAGCCTTGATTGGTCGCGGTTATCAATTCCGATCTCAGACCGATAGCGAGGTAGTGGCTCATCTCATCGCGGATTGCCTGAAGACTCGAGCCGAAGAGCAGCAGGGACAAGTGCAGGTTCAAGATTGCATCGAGTCGGTGCAGGATTCGATAGCGCAATTGCGAGGCACGTATGGACTGGTCATTATGTTTCGCGACTTTCCGGATCTTCTAGTCGCTGCGCGATGCGGCAGTCCGCTCGTAGTTGGTGTCGGCAAGAACGAGCAATTCGTGGCTAGCGATACTTCGCCTTTGGTCGGCTTCACCGAGCGCATAATTTACTTGGCCGACCATCAGATAGCGGTAATTCGCCCAGATAGCATTCAGGTTCTACACCGCGACCAGGGACGCATCAGACCCAACATCCAATCTCTGTCGACCGATTCCATCGACGTCAGCGCCGATGGCTACCCACACTACATGCTCAAAGAAATTTATGAGCAACCCAAGTCAGTACAGAATGCACTCCGCGGTAGATTGGACAGGGACAATGCGACCGCCAAATTCGGTGGGTTGAATTTGACGACGCCGCAGTTGCGTAGCATTCAGCGGATCATACTCACAGGCTGTGGAACCAGCTGGCATTCTGCATTGGTCGGTGAATATCTGATCGAAGAATTGGCGCGAATTCCGGTTGAAGTGGAATATGCCAGCGAACTACGATACCGCAATCCGCCCGTCGATCATCAGACCATCGTTTTCGGAATTACCCAAAGCGGTGAAACCGCCGACACACTCGCCGCACTTCGCGAAATGAAACGCAAAGGGCACAATACGCTGGCGATCTGCAACGTTATCGGTAGCAGCATCGCTCAAGAAGCCGACGGGGGGATTTATTTGCATGCTGGTCCGGAGATTGGTGTCGCTTCCACCAAAGCCTTTACCTCTCAGCTGACTGTGCTGTCAATGTTGGCGCTTTATTTTGGGCGTCTGCGGCATCTGAGCTTTGAGGCTGGGCTGCGCATCATCGACCAGCTCGAGAACTTGCCGCGAGCTTTAGAGGCCACACTCGAGTGCCATGCTCAGGTCAAGGAGATCGCCGAACGCTACGCAGATGCGACAAATTTCCTTTACTTGGGACGCAATTACAACTTCCCGACAGCTTTGGAAGGCGCGCTAAAACTCAAAGAAATCAGCTACATCCATGCTGAAGGCTATCCCGCGGCAGAGATGAAGCATGGACCAATTGCGCTCGTCGACGAGCACACGCCCTCGGTGTTTATCGTTCCTCAAGGGATTGTTTACGACAAGGTACTTAGCAACCTCCAGGAAGTCAAGGCGCGCGGCGGTCCCGTGATCGCAATCGTGGACCATGACGATCCCACCGTGGCAAAGCTGGCTGATGCGGTGATTCGCATTCCCAAGGTTGAAGAGTTCCTGCAGCCGATTGTCGCTGCCATCCCATTGCAACTGCTTTCCTACGAAATAGCATTGATTAGGGGCTGCGATGTCGACAAGCCAAGAAATCTGGCTAAGAGCGTTACCGTGGAATGAGTCCTAGTAAGACAACGTCACCTTTGTAGGCGAACTGATGTTTCTCCTTAAATACGGCGACACGATGGCTTAAGAATCGCAACTCCACAGTTCTTTTGCATTGAATTCTCTTTTGCATTGAATTCGAACACCCTAAATCCTACTTCTCAAACATCGAGAATTTCACTATGAGTTCCAACATCGGATTGAGCTACAGTGCGCGGAAAGCGTTGAATGTTCATGTCGGCGACGCAGCAGGTAACGAAATAGCTAATCTACTCCAGCGAATGGCTGCTCAGATCGAGGAACTGAAGCGCTGCAAAGTCAATGTGACTCCAGTTGTGCCGAGCAAGCTTCAGAGTAATCTCGATCACGTGGCTGCTGCCGTCGAAAGCGAGACATTCTAAGGCTGCTCACGGAATAATCCTCACTCTATTTCCGTCGCGCACGATCTTTAGTTTGGAAGCTCGTGCGATCTCTCCCAACAGTTCGTCAAAGGTTGCTTTCTCCGCCGTGAAACTAACCAACTGGGTGCGCATTTCTGTTGTGCAAGCTGCATCCCAGACTAGCTCAATGCCAATACTGTTGGCGATGGCGTTTAAGACTTCTTCAAGTTTCTTGTTCTGCACTTCAACCAGCTCCCAACGTTGAGCCCGCAGATTGGTAACCGGTGCGACTGCGCGCTGGGGAGCTACCATTAGCGCTATGTGGAAGTCGGTTACACCGGTTACCTGGCAGACGGCATTGCGAGTCTGACATTGGGACCCGGCGAATAACCGAGTCAATTCGCTTAGATTCTGTAGATTCAAGTCTGCCTTGCGGTAGTTGGCCTGCCATCGTGTCTGGCGATCGAGCGGTTTGCTGCCAATAGTATTGCGTTGGATCCACTGACCTTCCAAATCGAATCCACCCAACACGAGCGTTAACTGAGTAGCAAGTGTGGAGGGCAGCAGTCTTCCTTCATGGTACAAATCGTGTTCGAGTTCCGTATCTAATCGAATTTCCCACTTACGTTGTAGCACTTCAAGCAACTCGTCAGAAGTGACTAGCTCTGGCCAGGACAGGTCCCGAAGGGTTGCCTGTTGGGAACCGGAGCCAAGAGAAATCTTGTCGTGCAAACCAACAGCAGCCCGCTGCAAACTACCAACCTTGCCCACAGGGCCGAAATAAGCGACGTTTTCTATCAAGCCAACCTCGCAGCCAACCACAGCCGCAATCTCTTTGAGACGATCCATCAATTTAGGTGTGGGTTCCTTTGGGCGAACGGCGGTGCTCACTAATTGCGTCGGATCGATTTGTCGATCAAGCCAGATCGAAATTCCATATACTCTGCTGAGCTCATGGAGGCCCTCGCGAAGCGACGTTTGGTCCCAGTAAAATCCGGCCGGGGTCTGCACAGCGACTTGAGCTTGACGGCTACTCGGGAGTTCCAGCAAATTGAATTCGATTACCCCTTCGGCGGCAGATGCG
>JBGSTP010000279.1:0-37325 GCA_041736515.1 Pirellulaceae bacterium | reverse complement strand
TCGTTACCCGAAGTTTCCAGCGCAATTGCCAACGAAGCTAAAGAATTGGGGGTCAAGACTCGCAATTTGAAAGCCAATTACGCCGCCGCCACGGTGCTTAGGTCAACCATCGATCAGCTCCAACGTAGCGAGCTGTTTGCGGCCCTGAATCCTCCCGTGGTCGACGAGTTCCAGTCGGCAGAGGAGCAACAAAAGATTCTTGCGGCCAACCGCTTGAACAACCAAGCTGTTTTGTCTCAAGTAAAATTGTTAATCGAAAAGAACTTTGCGGCTGCCCCAGCGACCGGTAGTCCGGCTTATTGGTCTTCCGCCATCAATGGGATGCTGAGTCGCGAAGCTCCCGACAGTGGCCTAGCGCTGCTCGATGCGCTGCGGGAGGTTGAGCACGGTTTTGGGGCATCTATTCCTTGTCAGAAGTACGTCCTCCTGCAGTTTGGCTTGGAAGAACGCCTTGATCATCTGTGGATATACCGGTAAACTCTTGAATTCGGCGAGCCGATGCTGTATGAGGCCTGCTGATTTCACCGTTCGAATTTCCGGCAACCATTCCAGATAAACTCTTATAGGCGTTGGATTTAAGTCATGGCACATAAAAAAGGTCAAGGTTCGACTCGAAACGGTCGGGACAGCAATGCTCAACGTCGTGGTGTGAAACGTTTCGGTGGCCAAGCGGTCACGCCCGGCAGTATTATCGTGCGGCAGGTGGGTACTAAATTTCATCCTGGCCGCAATGTCGGTATGGGCAAGGACTACACAATATTTGCACTGACCGATGGAACTGTCTACTTCGATCAAGAAGGACGACGTGTCAATGTGAAGTTGGCTGAAGCGAACTGATTCGTATGCGGCTCGCAGAATGTGTCTGGGTTGACCCTTTTACGACACAGCTTTTTGCGACACAGCTTTTTACGACACAGCTTTTTACGACACAGCCTTTGGCGCTGCGTAATCCAGACGCTGCCTTTTGAGACACTGCCTTTGGGGCGCTGTACAGATGCCGTGTTAACTAGCACTGGTGAATCCAGCACTAGTTTTCGCGGCTTTTTTTATGCAATGAAAGATCTTTCCAATGTTTGTCGATCGCGCGGAAATTGAAATCGAAGCTGGTAAGGGAGGGAACGGCTGCGTCGCCTTTCGCCGCGAGAAGCATATTCCCTATGGAGGCCCAAGCGGTGGAGATGGCGGAAACGGCGGGAATGTGATCTTTCGCGCTCGTGAAGGCGTCAACAGTCTGGTGGCGTTCGCACATCGCAAGCATTGGCGAGCCGAAGCGGGGCATATAGGTGAAGGTTCTGACTGCCACGGACGGCGCGGCGAGGACCTGATCATTGAGGTACCGCCAGGTACCGTAATCATCGATTCCTCTAGCGGACTAACAATCAAAGATTTGGTGCACGACGGCGACGAGACCATTGTGGCTCGCGGGGGTCGGGGTGGCAAAGGCAATCCGCATTTCAAGAGCTCTACCAATCAAGCGCCTCGCGAATCGACTCCGGGCTCTCCCGGAGAATTGCGCCGGGTGATTCTGGAACTGAAAGTCATCGCAGACGTGGGACTCGTCGGCAAGCCGAATGCGGGCAAAAGCACTTTGCTCAGTCGGCTTTCCCGCGCGCGGCCTGAAATCGCCGATTATCCATTCACCACCAAATTCCCCAACCTTGGGCAGGTCGTTGTCGACATCGACTACTCATTTGTCATGGCTGACATTCCCGGCCTCATCGAAGGCGCTGCCGATGGCGTGGGGCTAGGCCATGATTTCTTGCGCCATATTATGCGGGCCGGTATCTTGGTTCATCTCGTGGAACCACTTCCCTCCGACGGCAGTAACCCCGTCGAGAATTATTGGGTCATTCGCAAGGAGCTAGAGCAATACAGCGACGAATTGACGTCTCGACCAGAAATTGTTGTTGTCAGCAAATCTGAGATTCCCGAATCGCAAGAGGTTTTCGATCAACTCAAAACACAGGTAAAGAGCGAAGTCCTGCTTATCAGCGCTGTCACCGGCGAGGGACTCAATCGTTTGATCCGTCGTATTTCAGCCGAATTGAGTAGGGCGAAAGAAAAGGCGAGCTCCAGTATCACTGCCAAGGCTTAGCACTTTCATTAGTCGACTTCGGCACATCGCAGCGTTCCAACTTCAAACTTGGCAATTGACTTTAAACCGATAATCCATTGCAATGCTGTGTTTTGGCGTCGATATTGGCAACAGCGGAATTCGCGTGGCGGAACTGCACGTAGTCCGCCGCGAAATTGGGAAGATGCTCCGCGTCAATTGGTGCAGCAAAGACAACAATGCGGTTCGACGGTGTTCCGATGCATCGCATCGTTATCTCCCCAGCGACCCAGCGTGGCTCACTGAGATTGAAAGCTTCATGGCGGATCAAGCCTACGCTGCAGGCGAGCCTGGCGGCTGCCCTGCGTTGTGGTTGATCAGTAGCGTGCGACGCGATGCGAGTGCGGTGTTGCAAGGCTATCTGGATAGACGCTCCGATCAACGACAGGAGGTGGTAACCTACGCGAGTATTCCGCTCAACCTAAACGTAGATTTTCCCGAGCGTGTTGGCGTCGATCGATTGCTGGCAGCTTTGGCTGCCACCGAATTGCTGAATGCAGTTACGAACAGCACGATTGCTCTTGCCCAGCCACCTGCTCGGTTGGGGATAGTTGTTCAGGCAGGATCTGCAGTAACAGTAGACCTCATTTCAACTCCGCATGTCGGCAGCACTTTCGGCCTCCCAACCGAAACACAGCCAACAGTGATACATACGGAGGTGAGCCCGCCCAACCAGCCATTGGGGACATTCGAGGGTGGCGCGATCGTACCGGGCGTTCCCATGATGTTGCGTCTTCTTGGTCAAGCTGCGGACCTGCTGCCAGAGATCGATGCCGACGATCTGCTCGATTTGCCCAAGCTACCGGGAAAGAGCACGGAAGATGCTATGGTGTGCGGTACGGCCAGTGCTTTGGTCGGCGGCGTAGGACACTTAGTGAAACGCTACCGCGAGCAGGCCGGACAAGCGCTGCCGGTTATACTCAGCGGCGGCGATGGCATGCGGCTGTCGCCCTACCTTGATCCGCCCGTGCAAATAAAATCGCACTTGGTCCACCATGGCTTGTTGAAGATGGCCGAGCTCAAGCTAGTCAAATAATGCAAGTTTGGAGCGCACCTGCGGCGGAGCACTAATGACGCAAGACAGTTCGAAAATCGCCTGGCAAACTGTAGCCCACTTGTTGCGTCAGACAGACGCGGGGATGACCAGCGTTTTTCCGCAAACCACACGGCAATTGAGTTTGCTGGATGCGCTGGGCCACCCTGAGGTTGCAGCTACGGAAAAAACGGCCTCTGCCGGTAAGCAGCTGGGCCAACAAATCCAGGGGTTGCTATCGCAATTGCAGTTATTCGATAGCATAGGCCGTTGTCCGATCCTAGCCATTGCCGGCATTTTGAATGCGGGCAAGAGTTCTTTGCTGGCGACTTACTTGAGCCCCGAGAATCGCCCGCGAATCCTCCGCGGCTTAGGTAATCAATCTGGCACACATCGTTTTGTGCTGTGGTTGCCAAAAATTTGGTGGGATGATCCAGATTTGCTCAATACCCTGATTGGATTTATGGCAAGCCTATTTGGTCATGCTCCGGAGCGATTGTCGGATGATCCTCAAACGGCAGCCTTGCAGTACAACGGGCAAGTGCTTCTCGAATCGCTGATGCATGCCGATGAATCGTCTACTTCGGCAGGAGCCACCAGTGACCCACTGAGCATACCCTTGATCGCATACGATGCGTTGCTCGATGAGCTACGGATTGGACTGCTGGATTGTCCCGACATTCAAACGGGGTTCATGGTTGGAAGTTTGAGCGTCGGCAAGTCGAATGGTTTGCAGTTGGCAGCCGATCGTCAGGAACAGTTGTCTCGTATTGGCCGCCTGTGTTCCGCGTTTGTTGTCGTTACGAAAATGAACAGTCTGCATGACGATGGTTTGTTGCAAATACTGACAACATTGCGAGACGCAATGCCAGGCGTACCGCGTTTGTTAGCGATTAACAAGATCAAAGCGAGGTACGCACCGGAGACGGTCTACGATGAGGCACGGGGCTTGGTGGAACGCTTTGGCATCGGCGGAGTATTTGGTGCTTACGATTTTCGCAGCGCATTGGCCCATTCGCGTATTCCAGCTCCACCAGACAAAATGCCGCTGCCGCATGAAGAGCTTCCGATCTTCTGGGAGATGCAGGTTCAAACCCAACCGGGCGAGCGGCAGTATTTGTTTGATTTGGGCCGACGTTTAGACGCGGGAGCACTCTCCAAGGCAAGCAGCCGTAGTCTAGTGTTGCAATTGCGGGCCCACACTAACCAGGCGTTGGAGTGGCTCGAATCTAATCAGTCCGAGCGCTTGCAGCAGATTCGCGATGCTTGGCAAGCAATTGCGGATGCCTGTTACGAGTTCATGGCCGAACGCGATGCAAGCGGTCATGCCATTGGCCTGCGTTTGCAAGCGTCCCCTGCAATCGTTGCGCAGATGGCTGATAGCCTTCAGCGTACGGCACCGATGTGGATGCGAGTCAGTTTGACGTTGGACCGGACCGCCCGCCAGTTTCAGCAGGCTATCAGCAACTCCGCAGCACGCCTGAAAATACTCAGGAGCGCCTCCGAAACTGTCACCCAATTCGCGCAGAAATTCCGTCGCGGTGAGGGCGTGCAAGTCGTTACTCCGAAGCGATTGTCCGACATGATTCGCAGCTTCGATAAACAGGACGCGTTTAACGCCGTAGGGGCTGAGTCGCTGTTGAGTAGTTGCGATGTTGCCATGCAGCGATTTGCAAACGAGAATAAAACATTATTGGACCAATCCGAGTTGGATACATGGAGCCGACAGGTTTGGAATGACATGTCCTGGCGCGATAAACTTTGGAAAGGCACGCAGCCGTTGGCGATCGTTACGGCACCCCTGCTGGCTGTCGTGTTGCTTCCGTTTGATGGTGGCGGTTCTGCTGTTTTGGTTTTTGCTTCGGCTAAAGAACTGCTCGCCGCAGCGGGTTTGGCAGCCATATTGGGGCCTGCCACGATGGGAGGCGAGGCGTTAAGTATCGTTCACCGGGAAACGCCCTGGCGGCAATTGAGCGATTTATTCGCTATCGGCTGCGACAGTCTGGGCCTGCCTAGACCTAAGCCAGCAGACTTACCCAACTGCGGTGGGCCTAGTCGGCGATTGCTGGAGAGCACGCTGCAGGTGAAGCCCAGCTCGAGCGCTCCTGCGATTCGTCAATGGGAGATCAATACAGCCCAACTTCGAGAACTCCGACGGCAACTTCAACAGCAGGTAGTGAACTGAAGTGAATTCACCTCTTCCAAGTTTCGCTCAGAACATCAGCGATGCCAGTAGGGCCGTATTCGGTGACTCACCGCTGATGCACTCCGTACATCAAGCTTGTCAACGTTACGCCAACGACTTGCAGAATATCCAGTCCGGTCGCGGTATCAATGCACTGCTGATTGCAATTGTAGGTGCTAAAGGGCAGGGCAAAACCTGGGTAGCTCGACAGTTTGTACGCGATCAGCGTATTCAGAGTTATCTTCGCAGCGGCGATCTGACCGAGGACGCCACGACGAGATTGGTCTGGATTGGCCCCGTTGCTCCCGATGGCTTGGATCCCGATTCTGAAATTTATTATCCATGCCAAGTCAACCAATTGGCCAAGCTTGGTCAAACGTACGTGTTGCTGGATACGCCTGGAATCACCGATGCCAACCAGCAAGCAGCCAAACTAGCCGAGCAAGCCCTTTCCTTGGCGCCCATTAAACTCTTGGTGATCGCGCGGGATCAAATTCGTGCGGCCGTCAATATACAACTCGCTCGCCAAATCGATGGTGCAGTGTGCATTCCCGTGATCACTTCGGTAGAACCTGACGAACTGCCCGGAGGCGCCCAGGCGACGGCGCTGGCGGATGACCTGCGAGCACTACATCAGCAACTCGAGATTATCGCCCCGCGATCGAAAGTACTAGCCGATTTGTTGGTGTCAGATTTCGAGATCACTGGGGATGAACAGGCGGCGTCGCAGAGCTTCCTGAGTGGCATGCTAGACCGCTTTAATGAGTTATCGGTCTCGGAACAAAAGCTGGATTCAGCGGAGCAGCAGCGTATCCAGGCGGCTACCGAGCGGTTGACGAGTACTGTCGGCTCGCTCTTTGCAACTCAGCTACCGCAACTGCGATTGGCTGTGGAGCAATTGCATCGCGAGACCGAGCACTTGCCAGAGCGCGTGCTTCAATCTTTGCTGGGTAGTCGAGATGTTTTGGCGACTGGCGTTCGTATGCGTCTACGGGCTAGGTTGGTGAGCGATACATCGCTACTCTGGTTTCCCTATCGCACCCTAATGTCAACGCTCAATTTGACGCAGGGAGCCTGGGATCGAGTCATGTTGGCACTTGCGGGAAGTGTCCCCAGCTTGTTCGGTGCGTTGACTTCGTGGGCGAAGAATATCAAGCAGAGTCGCGACTTTAACTCAGAGGTACAGGATGGAATTCGACGTCGTACGCAGCAACAAGTCGAGGAACGATTGCGACCCTTGTGCGATCAATTCCACCGTACGGTACTGCGTCTACGCCCGCGCGATGAGCGGTTGGGCAACGAGGCTACTTCTACTGGAATGCATTTGTCGGGCATCGAGGAGTTACAGACTCGATCCCAACAAATTTTTGATACAGCCATTGCACGCAACGCAACTGCAAGTTGGTTGGTGCAGCTTCTAGCGGTGGTGGGTGTTGCTATTTTCTGGGTTTTTATGGCTGGGCCCATCGTGCTCATTTATCGCGAGTACTTTGCGGCTTCCGTAGCGGTGCTATCTGGTGGCCACGAGTCGAAGCTAGAGGATTTTCCGCATCCTACACCGGGCCTAATGTTTACCAGTCTGGTGCTGTCGATATTGCCGTTGGCAATTTATTGTATGGTTGTGTTGACGGTATCGCTGAGTCGCCGCAAGGTAAATCGTGTTGCCCAAGAGATCGTGGATGAGCATCAACGAGCAATCGTTGAGCTGAAAGACAACAATGTAGTGCGGCTGGAGTTCGCTGACGAGCTACTTCATCAAGCGGAATTTCTGCTGAAGCTCGCGTAGCCACACCAACGGCATGACGACTAAATTTGAAATGAAATCACGGTGCTAAGGGTGATGGCGCGCTGACGTCTGCGTAGACCGCTGTCGGTCGAACGGCTTACCATCGAGAAGATAGCAACTAACGCGGCTACCGAACAAAGCGTGCCGCATGCAGGCGCAGGGCTGACCGCGTGCGTTAGCGAAGTTGGCAGCGCGCTGTCGAAGGACTGCTGCCAGATTTCCGCGGCAAAGATGATCCTATTATGCAGTAATTTCGCCGATTTCGACGCGTGTATACTGCTGACGATGGCCGGTGCGGCGTTGGTAGTTTTTGCGGCGACGGAATTTCTGAATGTAAACCTTCTCTCCCTTTTCTGTGCCAATCACCTTTGCGACGACCTTGGCTCCACTGATAGAGGGGGATCCGAGTTTCAGTCCTTCATCGCCACCAATCGCCAGGACGTTTGCAAACTCCACAGTGTCTCCAGCACCCAAATCTTGCCTAAGGTCGATATCCAAACGCTGACCTGGCTCAACTTTATACTGACGACCGCCGTCGACGAAAATGGCGTACATAATGACTCTCAAGGCTCAAAAGGGAACTGTTCATCTACTTGCTGGCCAACTGCTTGGTAGTGGCAGCTAGCGGGCTGGGGCGTCCAGACGCCCGCGAATCCAGGAATTTATCGAAGATTAACCGTTTCGTCCAGCCCTAATGCAACCATCGAAAAGTGCTTCAAACGCACATTGCAGACTATTTTTTCGTGCAGTGTGTCCGAATGGGAAGGTCAAGCAGGTCCTAACGTCAATTCGGTCTCAGCCGGGCGCATTGTTTACATCAACGCCGGGGTGCACCTTGACCGACGGACGGGCAACCCCACAATGTGCGCATGCATTCGGAAAACATCCGTTCGTCCTAAGCTTCACGACTTATAGCGAGTAACCCCTTCGGTGCCAGAGAACCCACGCATTCGTCGAGCCCTGATCAGTTGCAGTGATAAATTGGGCCTAGTTGATTTTGCTGCCGGGCTTTGTGCCTGCGGTGTTCAGATTTATTCTACCGGTGGCACGCGCCGTCACTTGGCGGACCATGGTATTGAGACGATCGAAGTAGCCGAATACACGGGCTTTCCAGAGATGATGGATGGGCGTGTTAAAACGCTGCATCCCAAGATCTTTGGCGGCATCCTAGCGCGTCGCGATAACGTCGAAGATCTCAATTCCATGCAGGAAGAGGCCATCCTCAGCTTTGAGTTGGTGGTGGTGAACCTTTATCCATTCGAAGCCACGGTTGCTCGGGCGGGTGCAACCCGCGAGGAGACAATCGAGCAAATCGACGTTGGTGGTCCGAGTTTGATTCGCGCAGCAGCGAAAAATCATCAATGGGTAACCGTGGCAACTCGTCCAGAACAATACAGCGCTGTCCTTTCGGCCGTCGAGGAAGATGGGGCAACCAGCCTATCGCTGCGACGGAAAATGGCCGCGGAGGCATTCGCGATGACTTGCCATTACGATCAAGCCATTGCCGACTTTTTCCGCAGTGAATCAGGTGGCAATGACTTTCCATCGAATCTGACAGTTCGGCTCGAACGCAAATCCCAATTGCGATATGGAGAGAATCCGCATCAGAAAGCTGCCGTCTATCGGATTCCCAAAGACTCAACGGCTAGCGTCGTCAACGCGCGGCATATTCATGGAAAGGAGCTGTCCTACAACAACATCCTGGACCTGGATAGTGCGTTGTCCATCGCTCGCGCGTTTGGCCAACCCGCAGTTGCCGTCATTAAACACAACAATCCATGTGGTACGGCGACCTGCGCGAAACTGTCGCTCGCCACCAGAAAAGCGCTCGACGGAGATCCGGTGAGCGCGTTTGGAAGTGTGCTGGGATTTAATCGTACGGTCGATGTCGAAACGGCGGAAGTGCTGGCTGAACCTGGACTCTTTATCGAGGCCATCATCGCCCCGGATTTTGAAGCTGGCGCAGTCGGAATTCTCACCACGCGTCCCAAATGGCGAGATAATGTGCGGTTGATGCAAGTTGGGCGGATCGCGCCAGCCAGTTCGGAAGTCTCGATTCGATTCCTCGCCGGCGGCGCGTTAGTGCAGGAGTCCGATAACCTACCCGCGCTCCACACCCAATGGAGAACAGTAACTCAAGTAGCCGTCAGCGATGCGCTTTGGGATGATATTTACTTTGCTTGGGAGATGGTGCGACACGTCAAGAGCAACGCGATTGTCTTGGGACGCGACACGGCTCTGGTGGGCGTGGGAGCTGGGCAAATGAGTCGAGTGGACAGTGTCGACATTGCTATTCGCAAAGCCGGGGAACGAGCGGCCGGTAGCATCCTAGCTTCCGATGCTTTCTTCCCATTTCCCGACTCGGTTGAAGCTGCGGCACAGGCGGGAGTCATTGCCATCGTGCAACCTGGCGGCTCGCGGCGCGACGACGAAGTTATCGAGGCATGCAACAGACATCGCATTCCGATGGTCTTTACCGGAGCCCGCCACTTCAAGCACTAGCCGACGATCGAGGCACACGCTGCCAACAAACTGTTCTATAATGCCCGCGTGCTTAAACCAGTGTGGCAACTATACTGGCTTACGCTTGCCAGCCAACCTCCCACCATTTCGCTGGTTGCCCAACAGAAAACACAATGACAAACATCCTCGAAAAAATAGTTGCGGCAAAAAGAAAAGAGGTTGAGGAGGCCATTCGTCAACGCCCGCTTCGGGACCTCATGAAAGCGGCTGATAGCGCGGTTCCCGCTAGGGACTTTCTCGCACCTCTAAAGTCTGGACCACCGATCCGATTGATCGCCGAAGTGAAAAAGGCCAGTCCATCCAAAGGAGTCATTCGCCAGGATTTCGACCCAGTGGCAATTGCCAAAGCCTACGAGCTGTCCGGGGCTAGTTGCATCAGTGTGCTGACGGACGCACCCTTTTTTCAAGGGTCGCTCGAATACTTGTCTGCGATTCGAAATGCGGTCAACATCCCTTTGCTCCGCAAAGACTTCATTATTCATCCGTATCAGATCTTTGAAGCTCGAGCTCATGGCGCGGACGCCGTTCTGTTGATCGCCGAGTGTCTAAATCGACAAGAGCTAAAGGGCCTGCATCAACTAACCCGCGATTTGGGGATGCACGCCCTGATCGAGATTTATTTGACTTCCAATCTGGACAATGCGCTCAGCACCGGGACAGAGCTAATCGGTGTTAACAACCGTGATCTTAACACATTTGAAGTTGACTTGCAGCGGACGATTAGACTCCGCAAACAGATACCTGCGCATCTAGTACTGGTTGGCGAAAGTGGTATTACGACCCGCGACGATGCGCAGAAGCTACAAGAGAGCAATGTTCAAGCCATGCTCGTAGGCGAATCGCTAATGCGGCAAAGCGATATAGCTGGCGCCGTGCACGCTTTGTTGGGAACTGCAGTTTAGCCACCCACTGCAAGCCCCACCCCCTTTGGGTTGTCGACGCTGTTTTTTCGGAACCGTCGTTCAAACCCTACCAATCTTGAATCATGAGTCTGCCAGATTGCCATCTTTCGCCGAGCTATTCGCCGGAGTCTAGCCGAAGACCTTAATGCCCTACGCCGTATGCCCCACGGTAAATTAATCTTCCAATAAAGTGTCTTTTCAGGGGCAAATCGTGGAGGCTACATTGACTAGTGAACTTCGCATTGGGCAATCCTACGAACAAGACTTGTTCGATACCAGGGGGAATCTAGTCCTTTCTGCTGGCAAGCCTGTCGACCAACAGCTAATCGAGCTGTTGAATACCCGCGAGTGTCGACAGGTTTGTTTCATGCCAGCAAGCGCCTCCTCAGACGCTCTCACGCGTCCCTACGATGCGGCCAAATCTAGACTACTAAAAACGGAACTCGAAGATACACCCAGCATCGTAGAAAATTGGGCGAAGAAACTGGCTGCCGGGGAGCACGTAGATTTGGGGGACGTCCATCAACACATCGACCTCTGCCACGGAATTATCGAAACCGACCCCGCTGCTGTTATCGCGAGCGCGATGGATCTGTCGCTGGGCGGCGATAGTACATCCTCGCACAGTCTTCGCATGTCGTATCTGGCTATGGCGGCGGCCAGCCTAATGAATGTCAATAGCGCAGATATCAAAGCCGTCGGACGGGCAGGTCTGCTGCACGACATTTCGCTTCCCGAGGATCGCAAAGCCCTAGCAGAATCACTGCTGGCCGCAGGACCGGACGATGAAATCGTTGCAGCATATCGCAAGCATCCGCTGCGCAGCGGCGAGCTTCTGAGAGACGGCATTACAGGCTTTTCGGAGTTGGAGCAAGTGCTTGTCTCTCAAGTCCACGAACAATGCGATGGATCCGGGTTTCCCCGAGGATTGAGAAAGCACCAGTTGCATCCACTCAGTCGGCTGCTGAATATTGTCGACGCCTTCTTGATTCTGATTGAACCCGACAGCCCGCGTGGAGGCTATGCACCCGCTGACGCCTTGGCGTACCTGATTCTACATACGATCTACGGAAGCTTTGATCGGGATTGCATTCAAGCCTTGGTTACCGCTTCCGCCGTCTATCCAATAGGTACCCAAGTGCTACTAAGCGATAATTCAACCGCCACAGTCATGCGAAGCGCAGGACGCGATTATCTACAGCCAATTGTGCGCATCGACGGAAGCGATAAGCTGGTTGACTTGCGCCGGATCGACTCCCAGATCGTAGGACCATCTACAGCTACAAAAGTTCGTAGAATCCCTAAATCAATCATGAATAATGTGCTCTGGATCTAGGTTCCAAAGCACTTCGGCATCGTGGCTCTGGCTCACCAGTGGTGATTTCTAAGTTAGCAACCTGCACATTCCTAACTCGCGCTGCGTTTTTGAGTGCCGCAGGCTTGGTTGGCATTAGCCTGGGGACTGAGTTCCGCTCACTTGTTTCTCGCACGTTCCCTACCTAAATCCGCTATCGACGTGGTCCAGCTCGGCATAAAAGTTGCGTGAGTTGCTTCTCGAAAGGATAAGTTTGGTGCGAAGTGTAAGCTGGTAAAAAGACAAAGCCGCCACACCTGTCGCACGTGCGACCTTTCTGGCGACCGGGTGTCGAGGGAATCTTCACTGAACCTCAATCCCGACTCCACTGTCCTCTGTGTGCGCTGCTAGTATCATTTACACAGTGCAGCGCACTTCAGTCTCTTGGTCTGAAAATTATCAAAACTGGAGCATTGCCAATTTGGAACTTTGCCAAACAGGGAATTAGCCGAACATGGGAGCGGAGAACGACTCAGACAAGCCACAGAATCATGAACGAATCGTGCTGCTCATTCTCGCGGCAGTGCAATTTGCCACAATTCTGGACTTTATGATCGTGATGCCGCTTGGCCCCCAGTTGATGCGCAAGCTGCAAATCGGTCCCACTGAATTTGGTCTGATCGTTTCCTCTTATACTTTCGCGGCTGGTATTGCTGGATTGGTCGCGTCCGTTGTCGTCGATCGTTTTGCGCGTCGCTCCGCTTTTATTGCGCTCTATGCTGGTTTTTTGATCGGAACTCTGCTTTGTGGCTTTGCACCCAATTATTGGGCATTGGTACTTGCCCGAACGATCACGGGTGCATTTGGCGGAATTCTCGGTGGTTTGTCTATGGCGATCATCGGCGATGTTTTTCCTGAATGCAGGCGCGGCAGAGCCACCGGATCTCTGATGACAGGATTTGCTCTTGCGTCCGTCGCTGGTGTACCACTTGGATTGGTCCTGGGAACAAACTTCGGCTGGCAAATACCATTCATCGTTTTGGCTGTTGCAGGAATACCTACGCTGCTGTTGGTTCCCTACGCATTGCCCAAATTGGATGCTCATATTGGCGAGATCAAGCACCCGATCCGCTCGCTCGGAACCGTGTTCTTTCACGACAATCATTTGAATGCTTTTGCACTCATCGTCGCGTTGACGGTTAGCAGCTTTCTTGTTTTTCCCTTTCTAAGCGCCTATCTGGTCAAAAATGTTGGAATGCAGGAACAGCAGCTGCCCTTGGTCTACATTCTTGGTGGCGTACTGACCCTGATTGCAGCACCAGTCGTTGGACGCATGTCGGACCAGTACGGAAAGCTGCGCGTCTTTCGGGTCATCGCTCCAGCCTCGGCAACCTTGCTGTTAATCATCACCCATCTGAATTCAGGAAGCACTTTGGTCGCGATCATCGTGTTTGGTTGCCTGATGGTGTGTAATGTTGGTCGTATGATTCCTGCAATGGCCATGGTGACCAGCAGCGTTGAGCCGAAATATCGCGGCGCTTTCCTCAGCGCGAATTCCTCGATTCAGCATGTGACCGGCGGGTTTGGAGCGTATGTAGGAGGTCTCATTGTGGTGGAAACCAAGGAAGGCCTCCTCGGATACTTCAACGTGGTCGGCTGGATCGCAGCATCCCTTGCATTTGCCAGTTTATGGCTGGCAGGGAGGCTTCGGCCAGCAGAAGCGAATGCAGTTTCTGCGGAAGTCATCAGCCTGGCCGCCGCAGCCGACGCTTCCGTCGATGCCAGTGAGGCCCTCGTCGTGCACTGCGAGCTGGAAGGTAGATAACATCAGGTGATGTGAGCCCCAGTTGTTTCAACGTACACCGCATACAGCGAGGTGCTGCCTGTCATGAACAGGCGGTTGCGCTTGGATCCACCGAAACACACATTGCTACATATTTCAGGAAGCAGAATTTGTCCGATTCGAGTTCCATCTGGTGCAAATATATGCACACCGTCATAGCCCTCGCCAGCCCAACCTGCACTGGCCCAAATGTTGCCATCCACGTCAGCTCGAATGCCATCGGCCAAACCTGCTAGCTTCTGCCCGGCCACCTCTAACTCCATCGAAGCGAAGCGTTGCGGATGAGCGAGCTTCGTTTCCTCCACCACGTCCCAGCTCTTAATCTCACGGTTGGCGGCGGGGTAGTGCGATGCTCCGGTGTCCGCGACGTAAAGCTTTTTATAGTCGGGCGAAAAACACAGTCCGTTGGGCTTAAAGATGTCGTCCGTCACTTTATTCAGCTTGCCCGACTTGCCGTCGATGCGATAGATAGATTCCTTCTGATATGGCTGCACCGAACCGCTAGCCGCGCGAACGCCTTCGTAATTCATCAAGCCACCGTAGCCCGGGTCGGTAAACCAAATATCGCCGTTGGGATGCACCACCGCATCGTTCGGTGCATTGAGCGACTTGCCATCGAAGCTTTCCGCCAGCACCGTGACTCGGCCATCGCTTTCATAACGCACGACGCGGCGTGGTCCGTGTTGGCAAGATATCTGTCTTCCTTGATAATCAAATGTATTGCCGTTGCTGTTGCCGGATGGCTGTCGAAAGACGCTGACATGACCATCCTCTTCCAACCAACGGTACTGGAGATCGCGAGGAATGTCGCTCCACAGAAGGTAGCGGCCAACTCCGTTCCAAGCTGGCCCCTCTGCCCAGAGCATTTCCGGACTGTGATAGATTCGCTGGATTGGACTGTTGCCGAGTTTGTATTTGTTGAACCGCTCATCGAGCACAAGCACATCCGGCTCAGGGTAACGCACAGGAGCGGCATTCGGCCCATAGTCTCTCGCTAACGCACTCGATGCGGCAGACGCCGTAGCGCAAGTCGCGGCGGCTAGGCCCAGGAAAGTACGACGCCCAAGTTTGGACTCTGCTTGCACTGCGCGAGTGCTATCTACTGCTTCTAGTTGATTTCTCATGGTAGTTCCGATCCGTTGTCAATAGAGTTAGGATACAGTCGAGGGGGTTGTGATACACTTCAGAGACGCGGGCTGCTAAAATATAAGCCATAAATCAACACACTATTTTAGCAGCCCGCACTCCAACCGTGTGTATCTCGGGGAAGTCAATCTCCCGTCTGGAACGCAACCCATTGTGCAATTCTGTTTTTCAAGTGCTCCAGCGTTGTCGATCCTAGGGTTGCAGGTTTTCCCCATCGACGCACGCTGGGCCGAGCCCATGAGTAATTAATTGGCTGTTCCATGATGACCAAACGACTGCTTGCATTGTTTGCTGTGCTTTTTGTACCTGCGACTTGGTATCTCGTTGCACAACCGCCAGGCAGAGATGCTGGCGAGGCTTCGCTGAAAGTGCCTTTTCGCGGCATTTTCGCCGGCGGTAAATTGGAACCTGGCTTGTTCAAGATCGAATCGTCAGGCGTCAGTACCGAGCCAGTCGTTGCTGCAGCACAGAGGTTTCTCGCTGCACTGACTGATCAGCAAGCGATTAAGACCGTTTTTCCAGTGGACGATATTGAATGGAGAAGCTGGGACAATCGTCATTTCTACCAGCGCCGTGGTGTTGGCTTTAAAGAGATGAGCGAAGATCAACGAGAGTTGGCTTTCAATTTGCTCCAGGCCAGTATGAGCGCCAAAGGCCTCAAGCTGTCGCAGGACATCATGAAACTAAACGGCACGTTGGCCGAGTTGGCCGACAACTACGATGAATATGGCCAGTGGCTCTATTGGATCACAATTATGGGCGAGCCCTCGGTGGACGAGCCCTGGGGATGGCAAATTGATGGGCATCATTTGATCATCAATTATTTTGTGCTGGGCGACCAAGTTGTCATGTCGCCCATTTTCATCGGCAGCGAACCCGTCAAAGCCACCAGTGGAGTATTTAGCGGAACCGAAGTTCTTCAAGCGGAGCAGGATAAGGGCCTAGCCCTGATCCAGTCCCTCAACGCAGAACAACTTAAGGAAGCCGTGCTCGCAAACGTCAAGACCAGCAACAATGCAGTCGCGCAAGCCTACAAAGACAATATTGATCTCGACTACGCAGGATTACCGGCGAGCAAGTTGGATGAAGCGCAGAAGGCTCTTTTACTGAGTATCATCGAGGAGTTTGTAGGCAATATGGATCAGGGGCATGCCAGGGTTCGAGTCGATGAAATTAAGCAACACCTCGATCGCACCTTTTTCGCATGGATCGGCGATACGAAAGCCGACAGTGTTTTCTATTACCGAGTGCATAGTCCCGTAGTACTAATCGAGTTTGATCATCAAAGCCGTGTGGCCCCTATTCGCACACACGAACCGACACGAGACCATATCCATGCCTTAATGCGTACCCCCAACGGCAACGATTATGGAAAGGATTTGTTACGCCAACACATCGAAGCGCATCATGGTAACCATACACACGCACCAGCGAAGTGATCAGCTAACGACCCATGCCGATCGGGGCGGCTCTGCGAACTAGCAAGCCACCAACACAAGCAATAATCATGGCCGGTTCGAGAACCATTCGATATCGATAGTTCTCGATCTCCACCGCCGCCGTTACCGCTGTAAAATAGGCGAATATCACCACCAGTCCCGTTGCAAAACCGCGGGTGCTGCGTTGCATGAAAAGCATGATGCAACCCGCCGCAACACACAGGAAACTAATTTCGTTCAACCGCACTGACCGACTACAGGCGTTTCTTAGCAGATACTCTATCGGCTGAGCCGCCGCGCTCGCCCGCCAAGTCTGCTGATTATCGAAAAACGTCTCCGCTCCGCAGTATGCAGGATACCTGTTCGAGACACATCGCCAAAAGTTGACGGCCCGCTTAACACCGGCTACGAGGAATTCACCGGGATGCTCCACGATTGCCGTCCAACAGAGCTCGCTGACCAAACCGTCAATCTCGGACTGGTCCAGACCTAACGCTCTCAATCGGGATGAAACCGCGTAGGCATTTCTTTCGTTTAGGTGAACGCTGTCAGAGCACATCGCCCTAAGTAAAGTCCGCGTCGCAGGAACGTTGGGTAGCGGCAAATTCGCGCCCGATCCACCCTGAAAGCACACTTGCCACTTGTTCTCGACCGGTAGCTTCGTGAGAAACCAGTCACCAAACAAAGCCTGATTGCGAATGTACCAAGGGCCCATTGCTAGCGACAACGCAACAACGACTAGCAA
Organism: Pirellulaceae bacterium; assembly: GCA_041736515.1. Taxonomy (GTDB): domain Bacteria; phylum Planctomycetota; class Planctomycetia; order Pirellulales; family Pirellulaceae; genus Aureliella. The sequence continues at coordinate 20,316 of JBGSTP010000279.1, read as the reverse complement.
GATATGCCCCAAAGCGTTACGAAATTGCAGCTGTCCACCGAAGGTCGGAGTATTCATGAGCATGACAATTATCAGTGGAATGCACAGCAATTGCGGTACAGGGCGCACCATAATGGTTGCCGCCAGCACGAGAGATAGGGCCACGGCACGCCAGGTCGTCGACTGCTGCCAATAGCTTACGCAGGCCCAAAGAAAAGCTATGAAGGTTAAAGTGAATAGCGTCTCCGCCAATACGACGTTTGCATACCAGCTACGTGTAAAACAACAGAGCGAGAGCCCCCATCCCCAAAGAAATGCGTCGCGCCGATGGGTTAGCTTGCCGCAAACAACTCCCGTTAAGATCGACGTCGCAGACACCATGGCTTGCTGGATAGCCACCAGGGTCATCAACGCATAGTTCCCGAACAAGCTCCGGATCAGGCCGATCAGCCAACCATAGGCCGGCGTGCGGTAATCCACCGGCATGGTCATTAAAAACCAATCGCCTTGGTTCACGCGCGCACCCATTTCCCAATACTGTCTGGCATCGACGCACAACGCGGTTGGGCCGATAGAGAAAGTGAACAGGAGCCGCATGAGGTCGATAAACAAAAGCACCGCAATCGCTACATAAAATTTCTTGCGGGTCATTGCTTGCGCGGTACTCGTGGCGAGAAGATTGCCTCAATTAATATCCTTTTGTTAATAATTACGCTAGACAGAAAGTTACTGTTTCGCAATGCGAAAAGCCGGGATTTTTTCGCTTTTTCAGTTATTTGATGGGGGTTTTTGTGCGAACGGCATGAATCTGGGTTGTTCTACAGGAGTTTTCACACCATTGTCTTAATCTGAATCATTAAAGATAAATCATGGGTTATGTTCTATTCTCCGTGATGCTGCGACTCGGTGAATTCCCTTCTTGGACGGACGCTTGTTTCGTTCAAACGGGCTTGTATGCAAAGACGGCGACCGGTGGTTGTTCGGCTGGAAACACATGCCAGGATGGAAACCAGAAAAGTAAGCAGAAAGTAATGTAGCCAGTACGCTGGAGAAAAATCCAGCTTCTCCGCTTTTGCGGTTGTGAAGGTCGATTGGCCAAAGGTCAGGAAAACGCCGCGTCTCGGTTCGGGCTCTACTTTACCTTCTGCTACAATTTCCCCGATCGGTAATCTTGGCTCTTCCTTGTCTCGATAGGCCACTGCCATGTCAAAGTTCGCCACCCCAATCGCGTTCCTCCTTTGTTTGTTTGTCGACTGGCGCAGTGGCACGATTGCTCGGGCTGATTTTCCACAATTTCGAGGCCAACTAGGCTGGGGGGTAGCGAATGGTCAAGAAATTCCAACGACATGGTCGGCCGCACAAAACATGGCCTGGCAGGTTGCTGTGCCCGGAGCTGGTTGGTCGGCACCGGTTATCCTTGGCGATCGGTTGTACTTGACCAGTGCCGTAGCCGAAGATGGCCGCAAACCAAAAAACTTTGTCGATGGAGTTAAAACGCCACAAAGCATGGGACTGGGTACATTCACCCCGGCCCCCAACATCTCTATCGCTTGGACTGTCTTTTGCCTGGACAAGAATACCGGCGAGATTCTGTGGCAAAAAGTTATTGAAATCGCCAAGCCGCAGTACGCCATCCATCCTTCCAACAGCTATGCCACCGAGACGCCTGTCGCAGATCAACATGGGACCTATGTCTATTTCGGGGCAATTGGAAAAGTAGTCGCCCTCGATCTCTCCGGCGAAGTGTTGTGGCAGCAGGATATCGGCGTGTTCAAGACTAGCAATAACTTTGGAACCGGTAGCTCTCTGGCCATTCATCAAGGCAAGGTATTCGTACAGAACTTCAGTGAAGGAAGCGCGGATTTGATCTGTTTCGACTGCGTTTCTGGTAAAGAACTGTGGCGGAACAAACGTGACAAAAACGAAACCTCGTGGAGCAGTCCCCTGGTTTGGGAGAATCCGCAACGCGTTGAGCTCATCGTTTCTGGAGGTGAGCAAGTTGATAGTTTTGATCCCACTAGCGGTAGCCGACTGTGGACCTTAAACAAAGTCAAAGCGGCCACCGCTTGCTCCGTGAGCGCAGATGCGAACCGTTTATATTTCGGTGGAAGCGATCCATTCTCCTCGGGGCCACTCTTTGCCGTTAACGCAGGAGGGGCAGGAGACATATCACCAGCCAAGCAAAATGGTGATTTTGATTTTTGCGCTTGGAAACAAGAACGCGCCGCCCCTGGTATGGCTTCACCCGTTTCTACGGGGAAATTCGTATACGTGGCTGAGAAGAATATCTTGCGCTGTTATGCAGCGGACAGTGGCGATCGGCTTTACCAAGAGCGAGTCCCGAACCTGAGCATGATCAACGCCAGTCCAATAATCGTTGGCGATCAACTGTTGTTAGTAGATGAAGCGGGCGCTGCTTGTGTGGTACAAGCTGGGCCCGAATTCAAAGTACTGGGGAGCAGCAGACTGGAAGACACGTTTTGGTCCACGCCCGCTATTTCGGAAGGAGCAATCTACCTGCGTGGCCTGTCTGCCCTGTACTGCATTCGTGCACCACAATGAACTGTACGTTGGGTCATGTTGTATTCAGTTGACGTGGGAACAATTTTAGTTGTTTGGTGGCAACGAACATCGTCGCGCCTTCCTTGGTGCTTTCACAGATCCCCACCCTGAAGCTAACGAGTGACACGGATCACAGGCTCCTAACCTATTCGTGAAAAATCGTGCTATTCGTGGCAAGGTCCGCCTGGTTCAACCCTGGGTTTGCGCGACTTTGCCAAAAATCTATCCAGCGAAGCGGCGAACTGCTTCTTGTCGCGCTCGTCATATGGGCGATTGCCGCTGGTTAGGGTCCCAGCACCTCGCATTCCATCAAGAAAATCGCGAAGTGAGAGTCGCGATTTGATATTGTCCTCGGTATGCTCATCTCCGCGCGGATCGATCACCGCGACTTGCTTTGCTACCAACTCGGCAGCCAACGGAATGTCGGCTGTGACTACCAAATCACCGGGCTCGCTATGGGTTACAATGTATCGATCAGCAATATTGGCCCCCTCGTGGACGGTCACTCGAGAAACCGTAGGCGCGTTGGGCGGTAGTGGCAGCGTCTGATTGGCAACCAAAATGGTTTCGAATTTAAGCCGTCTTGCCGCTCGAAAGACGATTTCTTTCACTTCAAATGGTGCTGCATCGGCATCTATCCAGACTTTCAAGTCGTTTCACTCCTTCCATCGCGTGTTGCGTTGTTACAGGTATTTGCTCAATTCATCGCCACGGGCCGCTCGCGCGTCGATCTTTCGAGTGACATTCTCATCTTCGATCAGCGGGGGAGCGTGATGCGGTTTTCGTCGAGCATCGATGACTAATCCTCCAGTGCAGCCAAAGTGTTTGTCGATCGTTGCAGCCCCTATTCCGTAAACGTCCGTTGCTGGATTGCTCCGCGTAAATGTACTCCAAACAAAGTTGTCGATGTTTCTTGAGGCAAATTGGCTATCGTCGGTGACCACAACCAAGGGCAGGCTGGACTGCCAGTTGGTCGGCGCTACGAGGTCGCAGCTCTGTTCGAACTCGCGCCGACTCTCCAGCCCCATATGCGGTTCCGCTTGAACCACGAGTACTCCGCGCATGGCAAGCCGGGGGTAACGCCAGCCAGCAGGCAACTGCAAGGAGGAGGGGATGTCCGAGCTGAGTTCTCGACAGGCATTACCTGATGCAGCGACTACTAGCTTTGACCCTTGGTTCAATCCACTGCCACTATAGTCGAGCGTGTCCATGGTCGTATTGGTAATGAAGTGGAGATCTCGCCTCCAATCGACTCGGGCCAAGGCATACTCGAAAAAGTCTTGCACTTCATCTGCGCGCGGCGCCGCGAAACCTGCGCCATCGATGATCCACAAATACTTCGCTAGCGACAATTGACCTTGCCCGAGGATCGCGCTGGCCTGCGTCAACAATTCCTGCGGTCGCTGCGGTTTTGAGTACGGCGTGTAGCGTTCGCTGCCAATCGCTAGTAGCAAAGGGTGAACACCGGCTGCATCCACCGCGTGAACTTGCTTGACACCCGGCAGTACCGCGGGAATCATCGGGTTGGTTATTTCATGGATCAATTCGCCGAAGCTGGTGTCTTCCTGGGGTGGGCGCCCCACGACGGTCGCTGTCCAAATCGCATCCGGGCGGTGGTAAACTCGCTTGACTCGCATTACCGGAAAATCGTGGACTCGCGCGTAGTAGCCCAAATGGTCGCCGAACGGCCCCTCTGGCTTGAGCTGGTTGGGGACAACTTCTCCCACAATGCAAAAATCTGCATCCGCATAGATTGGTGCATGTTCGTCCGAACATAATACGGGGATGCGGTGGCCTGCTAAGGCTCCGGCAAACATCAGTTCGCTCAAGCCTTCCGGTAGCGGCATCACTGCCGCGAGTGTCATGGCCGGTGATCCACCGAGGCTCACATTCACCGGAAAACGGGTTCCCAGCTCGATAGCCCGCGCATGATGTACGCCAATTCCGCGATGGATTTGATAGTGAAGCCCACATTCTTGATTTGCCAGGTACTGATTGCCGGCCAGTTGAATCCGGTACATGCCAAGATTGATGGATGAAAGCGACGGCAAATTACGCAATCGCATGGAATCCTCCACGGGCATTTGACTGAGAACTTGAGGAAGTGTGGCGAATGGGCCACCATCGTTGGGCCAGCACACGAGTTGTGGAAGCTCGTCAAGTCGGCACGTGCCTCGCATCACCGCCGCGGAGCGCACGCGCTTCGCCCTCATTCGCCAGCCGATCGCCGGCGCTCGCCAGAGTTGCCAAGGAGCCTGAAGGGCCTCCGCTGGATTGGCTTTCCAACGAACAGCCAGCCGGACCGACTCGAACGTGTCTCGAAAAATGTACCTCGCGCGTTCGAGCGTGCCAAACAAGTTGGTTGCAACGGGAAAACGGCTGCCGATGACATTGGTAAAAAGCAGTGCAGGGCCTGCATTTCGATAAACTCTTCGGTGAATCTCGGCGAGTTCTAGCTTGGGATCGACCGGTTCGTCGATGATCAATAATCTTGAGTTTCGACGGAGGTCTTCGACCAAATGCCGCGTACTACGATGAGTCATGAAGGTACTTTGGATTCTCTGCCGTAAAGCCCTGAATCGCCAGCGTCGTCCGCCTGCGCGCGCCGTTCGACGCTCAATTTGTGGGACTGGCAACACACGCTACGAATTATCAAGATGTGGCAGCTAATGGGTATCGTAAATTGCCAGGTGACGATAGTAGACCTCTAAACAATAGAGATTGAGGCAAGTGGTATAGAGCCGCCCCCCAGAGGCCCCAAACGCATCGCGCGAAGGAGACCAACTACCGATCTCGGTCCCCGCCTTCTCTTGTAGAGCTGGTATGGCGCGACGCATGGCTCGATTCCACTCTTCCCATGGTGCACCTCCAACATGATGCAGCACCTGCGTCGCATAGTACCAATAATAGACGCTGTAGTCGGTATCGTTTGCATTGGGAGCTGAAGGCAGAAGATCGTTTTGGATGGCTTTCAGCAGCGCAGGGTGCGTTTTGGGCCACCCCAAGTAGATGCGGCACAGGAGACCCTCCGCCGACATACTCAGGCTTGGCGGCTCAAAGCTATCGTAGGCGTAGCGGGATTGTTCGTTGAACGCGATGCTATCCAGGAAATCATTCACCTGTTGCAATTTCTCTTCGTCAACGTTGAGACCGGCCATTTTTCCAGTCTCCAACGCCATCACAAACCAGCCAGTGACTGACAAATCAGCATCCTCGCGTGGGACATAGCGCCAGCCACGGAGTTCGCTCTGCGACCAAGCGGCAAACTTTAGCGCTTTGTTCGCTGCAACTCGAAGTTTCGAATCCCCGGTCATACCGAAGGCCTCTGTGACAGTGATCGTCGCAATCGCCTGGGCATACATTTGTTGTCGCGAAGGTTCCCGCGCATCGGGGAAATAGCCATCTTCACTCTGTTTCTTGAGAAGGAAGCTCAAGCCTAGCTTCACATTATCTTTGTATTTCCCCTCGGTTGGTGTGGAACCCGCGCCAAGAAATGCGTTTAGGGCGAGCGCAGTGGCTGCCGTCACATTTTCGGAGGTTCCGCCATCGCTGTAGGGACCTACAAGACTCCACGAGCCGTTGCTCTTCTGATTCTTGGCAAGCCACTTCAGCCCTAAATCGACGGCTTCCTCCGTATCGCTGTTACCTCCGAACTTAGAGAGCAGCGCCGACTTAAGTTCGCCAGTTCGACCTTTCAGTCCGTTCTTAATTCCGAATGGTACGTCGATGCTAGCCAATGCGGGTTCGGTACCAACCGTAGTAGTTTTCTCGATTGCGACCAGTTCGGGCAGGTCTACATTTAACAGCTGCTCTACATCTGTCGTGGGCTCCACTATATCTAGATTCGCGTCGAGTGGCTCGGCACTTATGGGCGAATCCGAGGCGGACAACTCAAACTCTGCAATCCCAACATTCGATGAGAAGCCGAGCATTACCGTCAATGGACCTTGCGCCAGTTTGGCGAGTGGCACAGCGGCAAGTATTAAAATGAAAATCAAGTGCGCGATGAAGCTAACCATCCAAGCGGGCAGTTTTCTTCGCTTCTCCAATTGCTCAGCGTGGAACTCTCCCGAGGTAACGACAGCCGCATCGGCCCGCCGTCGTCTGCCGAACCAACGCTTGCGTCGCACTGGCAACACATTACTCCCCGGTAGCTTCGCTCGGGACGGCGAAACCCCGCGCATCGTCGCAACCTCTGGCGGTTGCGCCAACGGCATAGCAGGACGCTGCGGTGGGCCAACTCTAGCTGCCACGGCGGGCGGTGCGCTCGAAGGCGGCAGCGATCCAGTTACCTGCAAACGTGGCGCCTGCAAACTCGGTGCCCGCAAATCAAGAGTTTGTGGGGCGGGCGGTGGGGGTGGCGTAAGCGGCTTGGCTGTGGCAACTTTAGGGACTGGCGGCGTCACCATTTTGGGTGAACTATAGGGTTGGCCCGGCATAGCTGGCTTGTTCGGCTCTGTCACTGGACCCCACCTTTTCGAGTTCGCCTCATGCGATGCAGTTATGCGTACGACATCAATGTTGATCTGAATTCTACCAAATAACAACTCGTCAGTCATGCCACAAAACGACAGAGACTTGCCAGTCGGGTGGCTTGTTCGATGCGAACCGAGCTGAAGCTGGTGCGGGCAATATGCGGTGCAGGCTTAGAACCGAGTTCGACCAGGCGCACCCCAGGCGACGGCCTCCACCACGATTTAGGGATTTTTTTCTTCGGCATTGTCACACGGCAAACCAAATCATCGCGATTGGGCGAGCGCTGTTGTCAAGTGCATTCAAGCGCTGGTTGCGTTCTGTTACAATCTAAACTCTAGATTTCGCGGGCATTTCGGAACACTAAACAAGTCATGGAATTCAATTCGCTCAGTCAGCCACATAACCGCGTTAAGGCGGTTGCCCGAGACCTGTTTATCGAGCCGCTGAGTTGGTCGCAGGTGGTACCTGGCACGGTCGCCAGCGAACTCATCCCCTGCGAACTCGAGATTGGTTCTGGCAAAGGGCTTTTTCTGCAATCGGCGGCCACCCTTCAGCCCGACCACTTTTTCATTGGAATCGAACTGGCTGCCAAGTTTGCCAATATGGCGGCCACCCGACTAGCGAAGCATGAGTTTAAGAATGTAGCAATGCTCCGCGGCGACGCCCAACGATTTTTGGCGGATGTCGTGCCGGACAACTCTCTCATTGCTGTACATGTGTATTTTCCAGATCCCTGGTGGCGGAATAAACATAAAAAGCGACGTGTACTCAACGAGCAAGCTTTGCAGGATATCCAACGCGTGCTAGCTTCAGGTGGCAAGCTCCATTTTTGGACGGATGTACTCGACTACTACGAGCATATTTGTAGTCAACTGATGGACATGACGAGCCTAGACGGGCCAATGTACGTGCCACAGCGAACCGCCCAGCATTCGATGGACTATACGACCCACTTCGAGCGCCGTGCGCGGACCCATGGTCAGCCTGTTTACCGAGCCATCTTTATCAAGTCCCACGCTTTGCCTTCGGCGGCGGGTTAGGCTAGACCCGCACGGGCCAACCCCTTAGCGCGGCAGCCATTTGCAGATCTAAGTGTGGCTGTCAGTCGGCAGGTGCATCGCAAAGACGGTGTCGAAAACACTGCGGATATGCTGCCGTACTTCGTTGCACTTAGCTAAAAGTGTACTTCCATCCAGAGTCATCGGTCCACGCGAGCGGCTCATCAGGAATGCCAGCCGATTCAGCTCCAATTCTTCGCTGGGTATTTCGTGCCGCGCGGACATATTCATTAAGCGAATACCGGATTCGACACTTCTGAGAAACTCGTAGTCATGTTGCAGTTCGTCTGCTGTACCTTGATCAATCGATCCTGCCTCGCACAATTTGCGGAGCGCTTCCAATGTGCCCGGGACCAACACCTCGGGGACCTTCGCGGCGCAAGCCAACTGCAGTAGTTGAACAACAAATTCTACGTCCATCGTCCCGCCAACGCTTCGCTTCAAGTTATTTTCGCTGGCGCCTTTCTGAAGCTGCAGGCGATGGAGAAGCATTTGCTGGGTCTGCTGGGGTGTCCAGTCTGAGTCCGACAAAACTCCGCGAATGCAATTCATTGCTGCGGCTTGGGCGGTTTCACTTCCCCAGATAGGTCTGGCTTTGCATAACGCTTGTCGCTCCCAAACTTGACCGCCACCGGCTGAGAAGTATCTCTGCAAGTCGTCGATGGAAATTGCGAGTTCTCCGCTACGCCCCAGCGGACGCAAGCGAACGTCGAGATCAAATAATCTTCCAGTGGCACCCACGCGAGTCGCTGCATGAATCACACGTTGGCAAAGCTGATTGAAGAAATGGCGATTGGTAGTAGATTCGAATCTGCGATTGGGTACCAAGCTCTTGGTCGTGCCCTCACCATCAAACAGGAAGATGATGTCCAGGTCACTATGATAGTTTGGCTCGCGTCCTCCAAGCTTACCGACTGCCAAGATCACTAGTTCGGCAGCTTTACCATTGCTTTCCGGCGCATCGCATACCGGCACGCCGAGTTGATGAACCAGACGATGAAATTCATGATAAACAACTTGCTCCAAGCAGACTTCTGCAATATCTGAGAGTGCGATGTGAGTCTGCGCAATCGTCGACTTACCAAGGATGTCGCGGACGCCAACACGCAGGTGCATCGAGTTCTTAAAGTTCTGTAGGATCGCAGAAATATCGCTGGCTCCGCGACACAATTCAGCCAAAGCCGAAGTCAATTCCTCGTGGCTAGGAAGTGCATCGAGCATTAGTGAGTCCATAAGCTCGTCGATCATGCCTGGACTACTAGTCAAGATATTTGCCAAATAGGGGCTGCAAGCGCACATCCGCACACAGAGCTCAAGAGAAGGTGGGTTCGCGCTAAACAATTCCCACAATACGGCCTTCCCTCCCAATGAGTCGGTAACGTTTGCAAGCGAAATTAAGGTTGCGTCGGCGCTCGGTGTCGCCGCGATTGCCGCCAGCAACTTCGGGGCGATCGCCGCTAGGAAATGTCGACAGCGGCGAGTTGACAGAAACGCAATCGATTCCACACTTAATGCGAGCAAGTTGCGATACGCTGCAAAGACATCGTGGAAGCCATAGGGCCCCAGGGTACTCCTAATCATCTCGTCAGATGGCTCAGGGTCTAGAATCAAATCGGATTCGACCGATGCTATTTCGTCTCCGCCAAAGGCATCGTGAAGCACATGATCTAAAATTCTCCGATTTAGCTGGGTAGCATGATGCAAATGCTCGCGCAACACTTCTTCCGCCCGCTTATCACCTGTGTCTCGGTAGCCGATGCGTGAAGCAAATTTGGCGAACTCGACTGCCTCGCTGGGAAGTGTATGTGTCTGTCGGTCATACATGATCTGCAAATAATGTTCAACACGTCTTAGCAATCGATAATTGTCTTCCAGCACTCCCTGCTCGTCGCCCGTGAGGCACCCCGCTCTGCGCAGCTCTCGAATAGCGCCTAGGGTACTGGTCTCCCGAACGCTAGGTGCATCGCTACCATGTAGTAGTTGCAGGAACTGAATGACCGTCTCTATATCGCGAATTCCCCCGTGTCCAAGTTTGACATTGCGTTCGTTGTCTCCAGCCGACTTAGATCGTTGCTCGATACGACGCTTGAGTGCTGCAAGCCCCGTTATGTCGGCGCGATTCAAGTATCTTCGATAGATCCAGGGCTGCAGTTTGACTATCAACTCATTGCCCAGCCCCACATCACCGGCAACGGCCCGCGCTTTTACAAATGCTTGCCGTTCCCACGTGCGCCCAGCCGAATCGTAGTAATTGAATGCACGGTCACAGCTCACCACCAATGGTCCTTGGGCTCCGAAGGGCCGCAATCGCATATCGACTCGATAGGCGATGCCGCGCGGCGTTGATTCGCTCAACAGGCGAATAATCAATTGTCCAACTCGATGGAAATGTTCTGCTATATGTGCTTCGCTGTGCGAAGAAGTCTTCGAGAAATTACGCTCCAGAACAGAATCGTAAACAAAAATCAAATCGATGTCGCTAGAGTAATTGAGCTCTGCTCCACCAAGTTTTCCCAAGGCCAGTACGCAAAAACGAACTGGCTGTTCCAAGGCCGCACTGGGCATCGGGCGGCGGCGGACGACCTCTTGTTGCGCAGCGACAACGGCGGCGTGAACTATAGATTCAGCCAGATTAGAAAGCTGCTCTGTAACCGTTTCAAAAAGCTGCCCCAGGACAAAATCGCCATACGCTATTCGCAAGGTTTCCCGATGACGATAGTCGCGCAATATTCGCATGACTGTTTTGACATCGCTGGCGGTACCAATTTCAGCCAGGATCTCATCTTGCAGCACGCTTTTTTCAACAGGCTGGCCACCCGTCATGCGTATTAAGTCAAATACTTCTGGATCGGTTACCAGAATATCTGCCATGTATTGACTGGATGAAAACAATTGAACGAGCGTCTTGAGCGCGTCAGGCTCCCGTTCGAACAATGCCAGCCATGATTGCGGAGATCGAGAGGCCTGAAGAAATCGTATGATATTATTCAGCGCGCGCTCCGCGTCGCTTGCATTCGGTAGATATTCGTTCAGTTGTTGAAGGAAACTGTCAACCAGATCTTGCGGTAGCCCCAGTTCCGCAATCGATCCCAATGCACGTTTGGCTGCGGTCGCATTCTCCGCTCCAAGCAAGCGGGCTGGTTGATGAAATCCAGACTGCTCGCTCATGACAACCTTATGGTACGGAAATGAAAATGTAATTGAGAGAAAATGACAGGATTAATTAGGCTGCCTAGCGCTCATTGACTGACCTGCTTGGTTGCCGTTGGAAAATTTAACTTTTGCGCCCGGCGCTAAAGAGTCGTTAGGATAAACAATAACTGGATCTCCGGCTACCAAGCCATCGACAATCTCACTCTCTGTATCGTTCTGTCTCCCTACGGATACGCGTTGCAGCTTGGCCCTCCCGTCCACAATCGATAATACGTGCCATTCGCGTTCGTGTCGGAACAGTGCGCTATTGGGGATCAACAGAACATTGGCTACATCCCCAATGGTGATACTTGCCTCCACTCGATAACCATCGCCTAACGACTGCAATCGTTCTGGTAGCTCGTTAAAGTCGGCGATGATGTTGACCCGCTGTTCTTCGACTCCTAGCGAGGAAACCTTGGTAAAAGCTGCCGGTTCGATCACACGAACATTGCCGTGCAATGGAGCCTCGCCCCCCCAGTGTTCGACTTTTATTTCAGCGCCAGGCTTGATGCGAACAGCGTCGGTGGAGAGCACATCAATCTCTATTTCGAGATTCTGCGGATCACCGATCTCCAATAGAGCCGTTCCGACCGTAACGACCGTCGAGCTCTCCTCAAATACGCGCAGAATTCGTCCGGTGATTGGTGCAAATATTTCAAATGGAGCAGCAGAACCGATGTTATCAAGCGGCCGATTACTGATGACTTCGTTATTGGTTACTTCATCGAACTGTTTTACGGCCGCCGCAGCCATCGCAAGCTCGAAACTGGCAATTTCGGCTTCGAAACTCGCCGTCTTGATCGCTTGGGCGCTGCCTTGATAGTTTGTTCGGATAACATCGAATTCATCTTGCGAAATAGACTCTGACGGGAGCAATTTCTGAGCTCGCTCATATTTCGTGGTGTTCAAATCGTGATTGATCTGAGCCTGTACCTCGTTGGACTTGGCTCGCTCTAGCGAGGCTTCTGCCGCTTGCACCCGAGCATTGGCTTCGGCTTGAGCCCGCGCGTCCAAGATGGCCGGATTGCTAGGTAGGATGACAGCCAGCAGCGTACTCTCATCGCAGCGGTCGCCAGCATCGAGTTCGATCCGCGACAACCGGCCAGCAACGGGCGCTGACACGGTATATTTTTCTCGAATTCGGGTCTTACCGTCCTCTTGAACTGTGATTTTCAGTTGGCCCACCCTGGCCATTGCAACTTCGACTTCGAGCGGCTTAGGGAAAATCGCAAAAGTGCCGACCAACACAATCGCTACTAGTAGCGTTGACCAGATGAGTGTTTTCAGCGTGAATTTCATGGTTTTACCAGCCGCATTGAATATCCCGTCGATTCGAAAAAGTTTCCGACCCAAATCGAGGATAAACCGACGATGAAACTTTGAGTGGAGGGCCGCCGCTTGGAGAAAGCTGGCAGTCCGGGTAGCGAACTTCCTCACTCCCTGGTCTTTAGTACGCCAACTAAATCAAGATGCTTCACGCGTCGCAATACGATCAGGCTCGAAAGAACCGTCGCGACAATAACAACCAGAGAGGCCATCAAGATCGTATTCCAGCTAATTACCAAAGGTATGCGATAATTTTCCGTGTCGAGCCCACTGACCATATAAGCCGCCAGGACGTAACCAATCAACCACCCCAGTGGTATTGCTGCAATCGTGAACAGCGCGATTTCGCCAAGCAGCACCATGGATACTTCAGATTGCGAAAAACCCATTACTCGCATAGTTGCTAAGTCTCGGCTGCGTTCGGAAAGTGCAATTCTCGCACTATTATAAACCACGCCAATGGCGATAACTGTAGCAAACATAATTATGAAGGATCTCATGACCAAGATGTTTTCTGCGACTGTGGCATCAAAGCTATCGATAACAGCCGATTTGATAGCGACACTCGCGACGCCAGGGCGGCTCTCCAGGTCCAGAAACAGCGGTTCGATCATATTGCTATCTGCGCGGAGGAAGGCACCGGACGATACGTTCGATTCTTTGAGATGAGCGTGCAATTGCTGTTTGTTCATATATGCATTGACTCCCGCGTACTCTTCAGTAATCGCAGTGACTTCAATAGTCAGTGTCGGCCGCAAACCCTCCAAGACTTCCACGGTCAACAAATCTCCCAGGTGAGCGCCGAGCAATTCCGCCAGTTTCGTGTTTAGCATAATCCCATGTTCGGGAACCGGAACGGCTCTCTCGTTTGTATCTAGCAACCTGAAAAGTTGCGGATGTGGCTCGATACCCATGATGCCTACCCGACGCCAGCGATTTTGAAAGTGAATCCTCGCTGCCACGCTGCGCATCGTCTCGCTGCTGAGTACGCCATTTAAACTCTTCAGCTCATGCATTACCGACTCCGTTGCGGGCTCCGTAAACGTGACCGTTAGATCCTGTCGCTGAGCTTTGCGGAATTGAAAGTCCATCATATAGTTGACGGCGTCGAGCGAAAAACTGCCAATGATCATGACAGCCACCGCCATGCCAATTCCGAGAATGGATAGCCAAGACTTGAATGGCCGACGAGCCACATTGCGGATGACCATTCGCAATTCTGCAGATAGTAACTCTGCCGGCAGCATCCGCTCTAACAGAGTGCGCCGGTAACTCGAGGGAGCTAGCGGACGCATGGCTTCGGCAGGCGGCATTCGAATCGCCTCGCGCACGGAAACCCACGTTCCGATCAATGCGGCCAGCGTCGTGATAAGAAACACCGAACCGATGGCCAACCAGTCGATGCGGAATTCGAGGACGGGGAATTTATAGAACTTTTGATACATCTCTGTGACGCCGGTGGCCATCCAAAACCCTAAAGCAGTTACTGCCATTGTGCCCAGCAGCGATATGATCAGCACAAAGTTGAGATAGTGCAAACCTACTTCGATTTTTGAATAGCCGAACGCCTTTAAGGCGGCAATTTGCTCGCGTTGCTGACTGATCATTCTCGACACAACGATGTTCAACAGGAAGGCTGCTACAGAAAGAAAAATGGCGGGTGCCATTACAGCCATGCCGCGCAATTGCTTTAACTCGTCCGATAAGTACTGATGCGAAACCTGCTCTCCACGGCGAAAGCCACCGACACTGCCATACGGTTTGAGCAATCGATCCAATTCGGCGAGAACTTGTCCTGGATTATTTCCGTAAGCCAGTTTTAATGAGAGATTGTTGAAAGCTCCCGTCATGTCTAGCGCGGCAGCTAAGTCCCTTTCATTCATCCAAATGACGCCAAATCGCTTTTGATCGGGAACAATACTACCTGGCTGCACCTGGATTACATACTCCGGAGATAGAGCTACACCAACGATTGTAAGTTCATAGCTCCTGCCATTGATGATGGCTCGCAGTGATCGCCTGAATGAAATTCATGTGCTTCGGCAAACGCTTCCGAGACGACAACTTCACCAGGACGATTAGGCTCAAGCATGCGCCCCCGCGATATATAGAGCCTGTTAAGTGTGCTGTCCGCGGATTCGGGTACGGAAATGAGTCGGGCAGTGGCTGGCTCGGACATTTCGGGCACATCCAGCAAGACGTCATAAACCAAACGCAGTTCGACGGTCGACACGCCAGAGATGCTCCGAATGCGTGGTAAGAGTGCCATCGGCGCGCGGCGTGTGGCGGCGAAAACATCTGCAAACCGATACTCGCGATAAAAGGTGTCTCTACTCCACTCTAACGATGCGTACGAGCACATCGACATGACAAAGGTACCTACCCCCGCGGCTATAACGCCTACTATTGCCAAGACTTGGCCCCGCATGGCAGCCATATCGCGCATCAGCTTGCGATCAAGTTTGCGCATCGATCTACCATTCCAATTCGCTCGCAGGCACCTTGCTCGTGTTTGTTGTAGTGCCAACAATTTGGCCATTGCTAAGCGAAATTACTCGATCGGCCATTCTTGCAATCGCTGCGTTATGGGTAATCACTGCAGTTGTTGTCCCCAATTCGCGATTGATCTCGGCAATTGCCTCGAGTACAACGATGCCCGTTTCGACATCGAGTGCACCTGTAGGTTCGTCGCACAAGAGGACTTTGGGGTTCTTCGCAATGGCGCGAGCAATGGCGACGCGCTGCTGTTCGCCTCCGGAAAGCTGCGCAGGAAAGTGATTGGCACGCGCGCCAAGTTGGACAAGTTCCAGCGCCTGGCGGGCTGGCATTGGATCACTTGCAATTTCCGTTATCAGTTCAACGTTTTCTTGCGCTGTCAAACTGGGGATCAAGTTGTAAAACTGAAATACGAATCCAACATGCTCGCGTCGGTACTTCGTTAACTGTCCGTCATCGCTGGCTGTAAGTTCCTGATCGCGATAAAAAACGCACCCGGATGTAGGAACGTCGAGCCCACCCAGAATATTTAACAATGTGGACTTACCGCTGCCTGAGGCACCCAGCAGCACAACAAACTCCCCTTCGTAGAGTTCGAGGCTCACGCCACGCAGGGCGTGCACTTGGACTTCACCCATCTGATAGATCTTAGCAATTTCCACACCGCGAAATATGGTGGCACGGTTGGAGTGTGCTGTAGACATGGAGCCGTCTTGCCAACGATTCGCCAATGAGGACTTGCAAAAAAACTAACACTCTACTCACCTGAACTGCTCGACCGCATATGGCAAATACCGAACGGTGTTGCGTTCCAGTGGAAGGCCGCATCCGGTCGCTATGGCATTGCGACGCCCAGGCGAGCCCCGAGTGGCGAAGTTGCCTGCTCGGCGAATTCACGAGAGTCGCGTTTTATTCGGCGAGCAAACGTTTTACGATTGCTTCCAGATAAGCATAGTCGTGCAAACCAACGGCTTTCAGTCGAACCCGACCCGTCTTGTCAATGAAAAGAGTGGTTGGGTATCCCTGGAACTCAGGCACTTGCGCTCGGGTTGCGTTGTCCCCCATGATGCATGGATAATTGATACCAGTTTCGGTGACAAAATCGACAACCGCCTTTAGATTCTCTTCCTCGGAATTTTTTCGTTCGTAGTTCAGTCCGACCAACTGCAAGCCCTGTTCCCCATAGGCCTCTTGTAGTTTGATAAACGAGGGGATTTCCGCGCGGCATGGTGGACACCAAGTTCCCCAAAAATCGACAATAACAACTTTGCCAGCGAGCGCCTCGGAGCTTTGTTCTTTGCCAGAAATATCGGTGGCCGCAAAAGTAAATGGGAATGTCTCAAAGGTTGACATCTCTTTGTCAACTAACGCAACCATTTTCTCCGCGATCGCGCTCTCCCACTGCTGAAACTTCTTCGCAAACTCGTCAGACTCACGTAGCGCAGCCAAATCCTCGTCGCTGGTGATCGAGGAAAGGTTGCTGAAACCATTCGCGATAGCATCTTCGAGCGAGACAATCGCTTCGGCTGGTTTTCCCGATTTGCTCAGCGCACAGGCTTCATTGAAGAAAATCGATGCTGAAACCATGGGGTTTATCTGCTGACTGCCAGCTGAAAGTCCAAGACGCAGAGCTTTGCCACTTTGGATAAGGAAGGGATAGGCATCCTCTGGCTTTCCGGATTGCGTGAGCGTAATGGCGATTTGTTGGGAAATCATTGCCAAATTAGCTTGTCCGCCTGGGTCGCCACCAATCGTCGAACGCACAAGCGTCGGATAAACATCCGCAAGCCGCCTATCGATCCCCTCCGGCAATTGCAGCCAATCCCCGTAATCCATTTCCGGTTCCGTGGTGAGATTTCCGGCGGATGCAATATTGGAATCGTTTGCCACGACATCTTTTTCGACGCTCGGAGCCATTTCGCTTTGGGAGCTGGCAGTATCTACGGGACTATCCACTGTTGAAGCGACCGGTCCTTTCATACAGGCTGTCGTCATGGGAACTAGAAGTAGGACAACTAGCGTTATCGGAAATCGCATCGCCGGGGCTCCCCAACATGTTTTTAGTTTGCAAAAGCTACTCATGCGATAGCTTACACAATTGTGGCTCGATTGTCCTAACCGAAGGAGAAGAAATGTAGCTCGGATGTCCCAACCGAAGGAAAAAATATAGGGCTACCAATTGAATCGCAAAAATTAAGGGCCGAAATATCGAATTCTAGGGAGCTTGCTAGCCGGCTCGCGCCGCCGCGATTTTGTGAAAAAACCAAAGGTGTCAGGAATGAATGTTGTGCGAAATATCTTACGGCAAGCTGCTGGAATGCCCGGGGCGAACGACGACAGTCACAGATCACGGTGCCTCAGAACAGAAAAGAATTGAGTTTGTAGGACGGTTGCGACTATAATGCCGCGACTACGCTCATCGGAGATGATTCGAACTTGAATTGCCGATTGAATCTTTTTTTCGCTGCCTCTGCTATCGATCCATGGTTTCCATTCAGCAGCCTTCAGCAAGTGCGTAACTTTGGAGCGCAAATTATGTCCTTCCGCCATAGTCCGAGCGCAGCCTGCATGGCACTTGGTTGCTTGGTCGTCCTTTTCCCTGTTGTGTCAGCTGCCCAAGCAGCGCCACAATCGCCGGTCGCGCAGTCAACTTCTGAACGAACCGATGTGGATCTTTGGTACGGGACGCTTGATGCAGACGCGCGCCTGTTCCGGTTTGTGCTGGAACTGCACTCCGATTCGGAGAAAAAGTGGACCGGAACGTTGATAAGTCTGGATGAAGGTCGCGCCAAATTGCCGCTCGACGAACTGATACTCAACGACAACGTGCTTAGTTTTGAAATCAAAGCATCGGCGGCACGATTCGAAAGTCGCCGCGAAGGCGATAGCAAAACAGTGGACGGTAATTGGAAACAGGGTGGGGCCTCACTGGCTTTGAACTTTGAGCGAGTTGATGAGGTGCCCCAAGAAAAGCTGCGAGCTCTTTGGACTGGACAACTCAACGCGGTAGTTCAGAAGCTGGACGTGGCCATCCGGGAATTGGAGTCGGGAGAAGTGCTTTTCGACAGCATCAGCCAGCGGGCCGGAGGCTTTGTCGCATCGAAGACAGTTAATGGCGATGAAGTGGTCTTCGAAATACCCGCATTGAAAGCAAAGTTCACTGGCAAACAGAATGCTGACGGTTCGGAGATTGTTGGCACTTGGCGTCAAGGGATCGTGCCACTGAGTTTGACACTAAGCAAATCGGAGGCGAAAGAGTTAGAAGTCGCCCCGGTTAAGCGACCGCAAACTCCGCAACCGCCTTTTCCGTACAGAATCGAAGAGGTTGAAGTCCAAAACCTTTGGCGACAAGAAGTCAAACTCAGCGGTACTCTTACGTTGCCGCACGAAGTCGAGCGAGCGCCAGTAGTTGTCTTAATCAGTGGTTCGGGGCCACAGGATCGCGACGAGACGATTGTGGGCCATCAGCCGTTCTGGGTAATTGCAGATCATCTTGCGCGCAATGGAATAGCGGTTTTGCGTTTCGATGATCGCGGCGTGGGCAAATCAACTGGAGACCATGCGACTGCCACCTCAGCCGATTTCGCAAGCGACGCCGAATCCATTGTAAAATTTCTGCAGGTACATGACCGGATCGACGCCAAACGCATTGGAGTTTGCGGGCATAGTGAAGGTGGCATCATTGCCCCCATGGTGGCCGCCAAAGTTCCTGAGATTGCGTTTGTTATCCTTCTGGCTGGACCAGGAGTGAATGGTGAACAAATCCTGTCAAGCCAGTCGCGTTTGATCCTTGCCGCAAGTGGAGTAGCAGAAGCTGAGATCGAACGTCAGGGCAAGACTCAGCGCATAATCATGGACCTAGCCAAAGAATTTCAAGACATATCAGCCGATGAGCTTGCTAGGAAAGCAAGGGCGGCGATTGAACCCTTTTTGACCGAAGAGGAACGGAACTCCGATCAAGCCGATGCAGCAGTTACCCAAGCCGCAGCACAGCTCACTACTCCTTGGTTCAAATTCTTTTTGGCATATGAACCTGCCACGCATCTCAAGAAGCTGACTTGCCCCACGCTAGTGCTAAACGGCGAAAAAGACCTGCAGGTCGATCCCAAACTCAATCTTCCTGCGATCGAAGCGGCCCTCACAGAAGCAAAGTTGAAAGAGTACAAGATTGTTGAGTTCCCCAAGCTCAACCACTTGTTCCAAAGCTGCAAAACAGGCAATTTGACAGAATATGCGGAAATTGAAGAGACCATAAACCCGAAGGTTCTGGAAACCATGACGATTTGGATACAGAGTCGTTGATTAGTTACTCTACTCCGTCGGCTTGTGCATACCACCGCCGCAGCTCGTCTCTCAAACGTTTCATGGACGGCTCGTAGATGTACATCATATGTCCGCCCTCAAAGTGGCTGATTGTGATGTTCGATTGCAATGTAGGATCGAGTCCCAAATGATTTAGCGTGTATTCCATCGCAAAATGCGGCGTCGCCAAATCATAGTAGCCGCAAGCTACGTACAGTTTGAAATATGGGTTGCCTGTCATGGCTTGCCGCAGCGCCTGCGTGCCGTCGACGTAGCGGCCAGTAAATGAGTCGTAATTCCAGGGCTGAACATTGCCAGTCAAAATCTCATAGGTGCGAGGCTGTTTATAGTTTAGCTTCTCGCGCAAGTAGTAATTCATCGTAGCGGTAAAGGGACCAAAAATGGCTGCGCCAGACGGATCGTATTCCGTGCTGGCACCTGCCGAGTCGCTATCGATTCCCACGTAGCGGCTGTCAAAACGCCCAATGGTACGTGCACGATCTCGAATCAATTCCTTACCGAAACTCGACATGGTCACACGCAAATTGCTGCGAACAATGAAGTCTTCACTCAAGCCAGTCAGCTCGCTCATCTCTTGGACAACTCGCTGCACTTTCTGAGGTTTAGCCGCAGTTCCTTGCAGCAGCACATCAGCGTAGCCGTTCATGGCCAGTTTCTCAGCCAGCTCGACCACCTCCTCCACCGCCATTTCCTGATACTCGCTCGACAAGGCGTTGTGGTACCAAGCGGTGGCAGCATAGGTTGGCAGGAAGCAAATGTACGGTGTATCGTTACCATTGCCAAAGCGTAACGTCTGAAAATTTATGGCCCCCGACACGATCACCGCTCCGTTCATTTCCATGTTGTAGCGAGATTGTAAATGCTGAGCCAGACCGGCGGTTCGCAACCCACCATAGCTTTC
>JBGSTP010000092.1:0-16192 GCA_041736515.1 Pirellulaceae bacterium | reverse complement strand
GGCTGGCCAATTGATATGAAAAACTCGATTCAACGCGTTTGCCAGGCTGCTTTGGCGATTCACAAAGAGTTCCTGCTCTCTTCAGCTCAGGCGGATCATCCTCTAGCAAACTTTCATGCAGGCTTAGGGATAGCCTCCGGTCCGGCCGTTGCCGGCCGAATTGGTACAACCGACCAAGTGAAGGTTACCGTTTTTGGTCCCGTGGTGAATCTAGCGTCGCGATTGGAAGGCATGACCAAACAGCTGCAAACAGCAATCTTGGTAGATGAACCTACGGCTCAATGGGTTCGGGCCAACGTTGCGAGCAATATTTTACGGATTCGCCGCGTGGCCAAAGTGCTTCCCTTTGGCATGAATACACCGCTGGTTGTGAGTGAACTGCTACCGCCAGCCGGAGCGGAAAGTATCTTGGAGGACGAGCACATCGCTGCCTATGAAGCTGCCTTGGATCATTTTCTCGAGGGCGATTGGCACGAGGCATTTAGGCTGCTGCATCAAGTGCCTGCCGAAGATCAGGTGAAGGATTTCCTAACCGTCTACATTGCCCAACACCGCCGCATCGCACCGCCGGATTGGCAGGGAATCATCGAGTTGCCCAGCAAATAGGCGGGGCTATGCACCCGATAAAGCCCGCTCTGTAAATCCTTGCCCGCTGCACACGGTCATTTGTCAGACCACTTGATTGCTCCCTCAGCTAAATACTGAGGGAAAGCTGCAAACGTGACTTTCTTGTCGCGCACGGGTTGTTGCATTTCAATTAACTTTGACACAGCTGCTACATCTTTGCCGCGGAAAATCATGACTGCTACTCTATGGGAGTCGTTATTCGCTAACTTCGTGAATTGAGCAGCAAATCCCAATCGCCCTGCCTCGAATTGCTCTTGGACGAAACGGCCAAATTCCGCTGTTAGGTCGGAATCTGCGGTGGAATCTGTCCACGCAGAGCCTTGCGTGATGATAACGATGACACTTTCTTGTAATGACACCGTGTCTAAAACCAAGTGAAGTTTGCCTGCAACCGTTTTGGATTCATGCAACTCAGCCTTCATGTAGCCCTCGGAAACATACGGGTCTGTCGAGAACATTGACTCTGCGTCCTCGATTGAAGTGGCGTTGATGAATACGATACCGCGGGTCTTCTTATTGGGATCAGCGCAGGGGCCTGCTGCGGTAAGCGTGCCAAGTTTCGCAAGCCTACCAAAGTTTTCCAAATGAGCAGCTTGCTTTTGTTGTATAAGTTCGCGTGGAACTCCCTCTGTAGATTTGCCCGTAGTTAAGAAAACGAAAAACTCTCGATTGTCGTCTGCTGCCGTCGCAAGCAGCGTTTGTCCTATCATTAAAATAAAGAAAACAATTGTGCTGAGACTGTGTGGCATGATTAACGGCTCATAGGTCAATAAATAAGGAAAGTGTGAAGTGGTTCGTCTGGAGCGAGGTGGAGGGAGCGATCAGGCAATAAGCGCGTGCACAACTTCGCCGTGTACGTCGGTCAAGCGATAGTCGCGCCCCTGAAAGCGATAGGTAAGCCGCGTGTGGTCGAATCCCATGAGATGCATGATTGTGGCTTGTAGATCATGGACGTGGACAGGGTTTTCTGCGACCCCAAAACCAAGCTCATCCGTCGTGCCATAGTTGGTGCCGCCTTTGACTCCTCCTCCGGCCATCCACATCGTGAAGCAATCTGGGTAGTGATCGCGTCCCAGAATTGTGCTTTTCGCCGTTCTGCCCTCACGGAAGGGTGTTCGTCCGAATTCGCCGCCCCAAACAATTAACGTCTCGTCGAGCAAGCCGCGTTGCCGCAGGTCGCGAATCAATGCGGCTACAGGCTTATCCATCGACTCGCATTTCTTTACCAAGCCGTCGCCGATTCCCGAATCTTCACTAGTACCGTGATAATCCCAGCCCCAGTCAAACAATTGAACAAATCGCACACCGGATTCAACCAATCGTCGCGCCAATAGGCAATTATTGGCCAAGCTACTCTCGCCCGGCCGCGCTCCGTAGGCATCCAGCATATGTTGTGGCTCATCGGAAATATTCATGACTTCGGGAACACTTGTTTGCATGCGATAGGCCAGTTCGTACTGCGAGATTCGAGTCTGTGTTTCAGGATGCCCCATCGCTTCGACTTGCAGTTGATTCAGCTGGTGCAGCGTATCGAGAGTCTGGCGTCGCAATTGTTCATCCATGCCCGGTGGATTCGACGCGAACAAGACCGGATCGCCCTTCGACCGGCACTGCACTCCTTGGTAGACACTCGGCAGGAACCCGCTGCCAAAAGAACTCTTACCGCCGTTGGGTTGGACTCCGCTCGAAATCAATACGACAAATGCAGGTAGGTCTTCATTCTCGGATCCTAGACCGTAGGAGAGCCAAGATCCCATGGAGGGTCGGCCCGTTCGAGGCGAACCGGTGTATATCAATAGTTCGGCCGGAGCATGGTTGAATTGGTCTGAGTGCATCGAATGAACCAGGCACAATTCGTTAGCAACATCTTGCAGGTGGGGAATCGCAGAGGACATCCACGTCCCCGAGTCGCCAACCTGTCGAAACTTCTGAGGTGTTCCCAACAGTGTTGGGGTACCCGAGGTGAACGCAAACTCTTTCCCCTTGAGGAAAGACTCAGGGCAGTCTTCTCCGTGGCGTTTGAGCAACTCAGGCTTGTAGTCGTACAGATCCAGGTTTGGCGGCGAACCGGTCATATGCAGATAGACAATGCGTTTCGCCTTTGGGGCAAAGTGAGGCAATGGGTGTGCTACGCTGGTGCGCGAATCAGCCTGAACTACCTTGCGGCCAACCAGGCTTTGCAGCGCAATGGCGCCTAGGCCCAAGGCACCTTGCTGTAGGAAGTAACGTCGGGTCTTAAGTCGAAGATGTTCGAGGATCGGAGTCATCAGGTTACTTTCTAACGCTTCATTAGTACTTCATCAAGATTTAGGAGCACATTGCAAACAGAGGTCCAAGCCGCCAATTCCGGAGCCAGACCCTTATCCTCCAACGGTCCCAGTGGTTCTGTGGCAAGCTTTAGTGCTTCCTCAGTTCGGTTCGCGAAATGAGCGCGAGCGGTAAGCAGCAACTCGTTCAGCGCGTTCAGCTCTTGAGGCTGGGCTGTTCGCGACGTGCAGCGACGGAATGCAAATTGCAGACGCTGGCTGTCCGACCTTTCGTGTCCGTTGTGCAATACTACCAGGCGTGCCAGGCCCTGAGCTGCCTCGACAAATCCAGGGTCGTTCAACGTTACGAGAGCCTGCAGCGGAGTATTCGTACTATCGCGGCGGAGTGTACATACCTCGCGACTTGGAGCATCGAATGTCGCCATGGATGGGTAAGGGTTGGATCGTCGCCAAGTAGTGTATATTCCGCGACGATAGCGATCTTCGCCTTGGCTGGTCTGCCAGTCGGTCTCGCTGCCGAAAGCGGCCTTCAGTCCCATGCTGGGCTGCGGAGGACGCACGGGAGCACCATACATCGTGTTGGTTAACAGACCCGCAGCCTGCAACGCCTGGTCCCGTACCATTTCCGCGGTCAAACGAACTCTGGGACCTCGCGCGAGCCAAACGTTTTCGCGGTCTGCCTCGAGCGCGGCAAGGCTCACTCGCGATGTTTGTCGATAGGCTTGGCTGGTCACGATCAATCGCAATATTCGTTTCAGGTCCCACTGATTTTCCATTAACTCGCAGGCCAACCAATCCAACAATTCCGGATGCGTGGGTTTGTCACCTTGCGCGCCGAATTCTTCACTGGTACGCACGATACCGATACCAAACACACTCTCCCACAATCGATTGACCCAAACGCGGGCGGTGAGCGGATTTTGCCGATCAACCAACCATCGAGCCAACGCCAATCGATCGGGAGTACCATGAGTTTCCAAGGGATGGAAAACGGCTGGCGTGCCGGGGGTAACCTTCTCTCCTAAAGACTTGTAATTACCGCGGATTTGAATGAAAGTCTCGCGCTGAGATTGGGAATCGAGTTGTCGCATAACCGGAACACTCGTAGCCGGCTTGAGTTCGGCAAGCTGCCGAGTTAATTTGTCGAGCTCCGCTCGACCAGGAGCGTTCTGCTCCGCGACGTGCCTGCCGTAGAATTGCTCCAACTGTTTCTGTTCGGATTCCGTTCTGGAGGTACTCGGCTTGGCCAGGGTTGCGATCAGTTCGGATGGCAACATGCTCCAGGATTCAACGCCTGCGTCTGCGGTCGTCTCGAGGCGAAAACTGCCGAGTAAATGGTGTCGATGACTCGATTTGTGTTCGATGCTCAATTCGATTACGTCGGATGCCTGCAGTTCGATCGGATGGCTGGGGATGAGTGTCAGTAGGTGGGAGATTGCCACCGAACCGCCAACCGCCCAACCGGATGCCGCATCGTTGTCGACGACATCGTTGGCAGAAAAACCGTTCTGAGAATAATCGGCATAGGCTGCCTTCATTTCGATAGGCAGTCTAGATTCGATTTTGAATTCTGTATTCGTTTTCGGAGCTTTCTCAATGACTTTCTCGAATAGGAGCTTTCGAGCGTC
Source organism: Pirellulaceae bacterium (assembly GCA_041736515.1). Lineage (GTDB taxonomy): Bacteria > Planctomycetota > Planctomycetia > Pirellulales > Pirellulaceae > Aureliella. The sequence continues at coordinate 11,670 of JBGSTP010000092.1, read as the reverse complement.
ATCCAATAATTGAACTTTAACACCGTCGAGTCGTTGGGAAAGCGCGTTATCGGTGCGATTCCAAACGACGATACGGTCGACAGTCTGTGGTTGGTGCAAGTCGATTTCCCACCACGGATTTTTTTCTGTCGCCGTGTGCGTTGTCGAATGGCGATCGAAGTCTCCAGAGGTTTCTCCATCGATAGCGCGGGCAGCCACGCCGTCATGGGCAGTGCTGCTTTGCGTAGCTCTAGCAGCGATTGCAACATTTTTCTCACCAGCGAAAACCTGCACCTCCGCGAGAGAGAGTATTCTCGCTTTGCCCGGTAGTTCGACTCGTACATACCTGGCAAGTTGGCGATTTTGAGGCGAACTTCGGATAACCGAGGCTGAAAGTTTCGTGATCACAAAATTGCCGCCGTTGGCGCCGGTGCCACTTAGACCCGCGCCTCCGCCAGGCAGTTTATCGCTAGGTAGCGTACGGAGCCCGATCGCTCGAACCGGTGTGGCGCTGGATGCTGGCTGGCGTAGATTCAGCAAATAAGTATCGCTGACGATATTATTGCCGGTGGGCTTTACCTCAATACGATGGTCTGCCGAAAAATTGAAATCGCTTTTGGAAGTTGACGAACCGCCGATGGGTTCGAGTGCAGACCATTTTGGCTCCTGCAAAGATGCTTCCCAGTCAGGCATGGCCTGCAGTAAGTCGGATGTAGGATGCTCCAGTACTTCCAGCAGTTCTCGGCTCCTTGCCTCCCATTGTTGTTGTTGCCGCGTTTGCGCCGCTGTAAACAGCGGGAGTAGCGGACTCTCATCCTTTCGATCGGCATCCTGGGATTGATTGAGAATCGCATACAGCTTGAAGTATTCTTCTTGTGTGAACGGATCGTACTTATGCGTGTGGCACTGAGCGCAGGCTATCGTAACTCCCATCCAAACGGCCATGGTTGTGTTCACACGATCGACGATGGCTGCAGTACGAAACTCTTCGTCGTTGGTCCCGCCTTCATTGTTGGTCATGGTATTGCGATGAAACGCAGTGGCGACAATTTGCTCGGAAGTCGTATCAGGTAGCAAATCACCGGCGAGTTGCTCGATCGTAAACTGGTCTACGGGCATATTGGAATTAATCGCCCCAATTACCCAATCGCGATAGGCCCAGATCGTGCGGGCCGGATCGTCGGCGTAGCCAGCCGAGTCGGCGTAGCGAGCCAAGTCCAGCCACTTCCGACCCCAGTGTTCCCCAAATGCGGGCGAAGCGAGCAATCGCTCCACCTGGCGTTCGTAATGCTCTGGTGAAGTGTCTTGTTCAAAGGCGTCGACATCCTCGCTGGCGGGCGGCAATCCCACTAAATCTAGGCTGAGTCTGCGCAACAGTTCGCTTCTAGTGGCCATCTCCGACGGGTACAAGCCAAGCTCCAGCTGCCGAGCAAGCACGAAGCGATCGATCGGATGTTCGAGCCAACTCGCTGGGAGCTTGCCTAATTCAGCCACAGGCCATTGCGGAATCGAGGAGCGTGTTGGTGCTAAAAAGGCCCAGTGCTGTGGAAGTTCCGCGCCATCAGCAATCCACTGGCGAATGGCTTCTATGTCCGCTTTAGTGAGACGCTTGCCGAAGGCCGGAGGTGGCATACGCTCATCTTCGTCGGCAACCGAAATGCGACGCAAGATCTCACTCCCACTTGGATCGCCAGGCACGACGGGAAACTTGCCAGAATCCGCTTGGCGACGCATCGACTGAAGATCGTCCAAGCGAAATCCGCCTTCACGTTGTTCTTGGTCGGGGCCGTGGCAGGCAAAGCAACTATTGGAAAGCAGTGAACGAACGTGCTGAGCATTGTTGTCGTCTGCATGCAGCGAACTACCCAGAATCATCAGCACGTAGAGCACTAGGCACAAGCGAAGACTATGGAACATCTTGCTACCGAGATTTTAAGGTGGGAGCGTAAGAGCTTGGGGAGATGAAGCACTCCCTATTGTACTCCACCGGCGATTGCCAGGTCATACAGGGCGCTCGGTAGATTCCAACGAAAAAACCCGTTCGTGGCGAACGGGTTCTTTCAGAATATTATTAAGACAAATCGGAAAGTTGGTTACTCATCGCTTGCTTCACAAGCGGCAATTTCTGCTTCGACTTCATCAATGCTGACCAGCAATTGTCGCTCTTCGTCGCTGAGCTTGACGTACCCCAAACTTCGCACGACCTCGAGGATTTCGCTGCAGGTTGGGAACATGCGGCCGCTCGAACGTTTGTACGCATCCAGAGCTTGCATAAAGCCGATTTCTTCCGAGTTGTAATCGCGTTCGCAGGTGGTGGGGTCGATTTGTCGGCGGCGTTCCTTGCGACGTTTGGGAGCCTTGAATTGCGTTGAAGTAGCTTCGGTATCGAGCTTCTCAGAAGGGCGACGATCCTTGCGGCGACGGTCCATTTCAACTTCAAGATCACTCGACTTGGTAGCCTTTGGCATGTTTTTCCCCTGGGCGACGTGGTGCTAAGCGTTGGCATATTGAGCCAAACCTGTCATTGCGATGGAGAAACTTACCCCTCAGTTGCGAGTTTGCCGAAACCAGCGTAGTTTTCTTACTACAGAATTCGTAACGCCTACAAAAACTGGTTGGGTTGTAACGATAAAATGGTTTTTGCAATTCTTTAGCGATTCCGACAATTTATTGCAGCCGTAAAACCCCACATGCCGGAAGGCAACATCTATGTCAATTCTCCGATACTGCCCAGGACTACTGCTCTGCGCCCTGATTTCTGCGCTCGGCAGATTGGAAGCCGCAGACGGTTTGACGACACTGGCACGCGCGCACGCGCACAATGACTATTTGCATGAACGACCGTTGTTCGATGCGCTCGACCAGAGGTTTGGTAGTGTCGAGGCGGATGTGTATCTGGTAGGCAGCGAGCTACTGGTTGCTCATACCCGCCTAGAGTTGCGATCAGAACGCACGCTGCGAGCACTATATCTGGACCCACTCAGGCAGCGCATCCAACGACACGGAGGCAGTGTTCATGGAGATGACCAGTCGTTCACTCTCTTGATCGATATCAAGTCAAATGGCGTGGCGACATTTGCAGCGCTCAATCAACTGCTGGCAGACTATCCAGATGTTTTTGCACGAATCGAAAACGATGCGTTGGTTCCTGCGCCGGTGGTAGCAATCGTTAGTGGGGATCGCGCTGTTGCGGAGATTATGGCAACGTCGCCTAGGTTTGCAGCGATTGACGGCCGTTTGTCGGATCTAGACACACGACTTTCAAGTATTTCAATGCCACTCATAAGCGACAATTGGCAGTCGCATTTCAAATGGAGGGGCGAAGGTGAGTTTTCTGCGGACGAGCGTCAAAAGCTGGCGGACATCGTCAAGCGTGCCCACGCGGACAAGCGGCGGGTACGGCTTTGGGCAACGCCCGACCGCCCGGAAGTGTGCAAGGTACTCCGCGATGAAGGGGTCGACCTAATTAACACCGACGATTTGGCTGGGCTAAGTCGCTTCTTACGAGACTAAGCGCTGGCAGTGCCAATGTCAGCGTTGTTCCTGCGGTACGGGCAGGGTTCGCATGACGATCGTGTTGGCGTGAAGTATATCCTTCCATGCACTTGGGATTTCTTTCAAACTGGGGTCCGCGGCGACCACAAGACGTCCGTGCTGAGGAATGATGCCCACCAAATCCTCGCGATTGAGAATTTTTCCAGAAAGATCTTGGAAATAAACGTTTTCGTCGACAGGCGACAAGGCGGTCTTGGTGGGCTGTACCATTCTTGTTTTAACTTCAGTACGGTACCTGGTTACACCATTTTCAGTGAATGGAACTGAGACTGTATAAGTTTGTTCGACCTGCCTGCCAACATCGGGAACTTGCTTCAGTACCAACAGGTTTTTTCCATCGGTATGAATGGTTTGAAAGTGCATATGAAAGCTGGGAGACTCCGGCACTGGTTGCTGCCCCAGGCATGCCTGGATCGACATGATGCAACTCGACACCAGCACGGAAACTACTACGCCGAACTTCAGGACTCTGCTTCCGCTGCTTTGGAATGTTTGCATGTTCATTCTCGTCTAGCCTTGGTTGTAGGAGATGAAAACCCGACTTAGCTGTAATCCTATGCAAATTGCAAACCTGCGGAAAGGGCTAGCCCTCAGGCAAAGCGACAGTTGCCGCTGGTTCAATAAACGCAAAGCTGTAGGCATTGCTTGCATGTTTAACTTGCTTCGACCACGACTGCTGTCGCGTTGTCTCGCCCCGACACATCGACGGCTGTGCGCACAAGTTGCTCGGCTTTGGTTCCGCTCGGAATCGTTGGGTCCAAACCGCGAGCAATCTCTTCGATGCCGCGATCCCACAAGCCGTCAATGACGCCGTCGGAACAAAGTACAAAACGATCGCCCGGGTCGTAGTCGAGCACGCCCACCTGCGGAATTAGATAACGATGACCTGCACCGAGAGCTTGAGCCAACACATTTTTTCGAGGGTGCATCCGCGCTTCGCGCTCATTGAGTTTTCCGGTTCTCCTCAACCAGCCCACGTGCGAGTGATCTTCGGTAACCTGGCGCATGCTGCCCGTTCCAGGCAGGTAGTAGAGTCGTGAGTCGCCGATGTGTCCGAAGTAAACCCGACCTCTTCGAAACCACGCTAGGGTCAGTGTTGCACCCATGTCGCGGCAATTCTCATCGTATCTGCCCAGCTTGAGCATATCTGCATGAATGCTCTTGAACAGTTCGCCCAGAATGTCATTGCTGTAGGCAGAGAAACGATCTTCGCCAAGCGAGAATTGTTTGGGTAGTTGCAGCGTAATTTTCTCCATCGCAATACGACTGGCAAATTCTCCCGAGCGCTCGCCGCCCATCCCGTCGCTTACTGCGAAGATAAAATCGCACTGTTCCAGCGATGCCTCTCCGGACTTGCCAAGGTAACGAATCCCTTGTCGATCCAACAGCATGGCAAGAAACTGATCTTCATTGTTCGGTCGGAATTTCCCTGGATGAGTTGTGCCCGACCACGAAACTCGCTGTGCCGTCGAGTGCCGGAGGGCCGGCGGTACTTGCGGATCTTCCGCTGGCGCACCAATGATTTCAGCAAATTCGAAATCAATCACGCAGAAAATCCCGTCGGTTGCGCGGTAGGTGATATTCCTTAGGAATGGGTCATCATGACGCACGCCATAAGCCTGGAGCATATCGAACAGCTCTTTGATTTTGTCTTCCGTCATGTGTTGTACTCGAGCACCGCAATTGGAAGTTACGATCTCCAGCGTTTCTTGGTTCGAGTCCAGCAGGCGTGGCACGAAGGGACATTTGCGTACTTCCAAATAACGCAGGACACGCACTTCGTTTTCAAAACGCGTGTCCGCATTGGGCCCGCGAAAGAGCTTGTGAACTCGGCCGTCAAAGCCAATTCGCACTAGAGCTCGCTGTGTGTTCTTGGCTTCTTGCATGAGCGTTTTAGATTGCTGCGAGTAAAAAAATAAACGCCGCATCGTCAGCGATGCGGCGCTTTTATTCTAAGTCATAACTTGACCCAGGTCTCGATCCGTCGGACTAGCTGACCGATTGAATCGTCTTCAACACTCGAGCCACAATCTTGTACGGATCGGCCTGTGAATTAGGCCGACGATCTTCCAAGTATCCCTTGTGGCCGTTGTTAACAAACGAATGAGGTACTCGAATCGATGCGCCGCGGTTGGCTACGCCCCAGTTGAATTTGTCGATCGACTGTGTTTCGTGCAACCCTGTCAAACGCAAATGATTGTCGGGACCATACACAGCTATGTGTTCGTTGCAGTTCTTTTCGAACGCGGCCATGAGCTTCGTAAAATACTCTTCGCCACCAGTTTCGCGCATGAACTTGGTAGAGAAGTTACAGTGCATCCCCGAACCATTCCAATCGCCGCGAACCGGCTTGCAATGGAATTCAATTCCCAAGCCGTATTTCTCGGCGAGGCGAAGCATAAGATAGCGCGCGATCCACATGTCGTCGCCAATTTTCTTCGAGCCCTTCGCAAAAACTTGAAATTCCCACTGTCCCTTGGCAACTTCGGCATTGATGCCTTCATGGTTGATGCCAGCGTCCAAGCACAAGTCGAGATGCTCTTCGACTACTTGGCGAGCAATGTCTCCCATGTACTGATAGCCAACTCCGCAATAGTACGGACCTTGCGGCGCTGGATACCCATCAGCTGGGAAACCCAATGGGCGGCCATTCTCGGTGAAGAAATACTCTTGCTCCAAACCGACCCAGAGATCAGGATCCTCTGCAACCGTATTTCGGAAATTGGATGGATGTGGCGTCTTGTCAGGCATCAAGACTTCGCACATTACCAAAAATCCATTCTTGCGTCCCGAATCAGGATAGAGAGCAACAGGTTTCAGAACACAGTCAGAACTCTTGCCTTCTGCTTGTTGCGTTGAACTGCCGTCGAAACCCCACAGTTCGCAATCTTCAACCGACTTCGGCGCTTTGTCGACCAATTTGGTCTTACCGCGAAGATTCGGTTCAGGTAGGTAACCGTCGAGCCAGATATACTCCAGTTTGTATTTACTATCAGAGGACATTCGAAGCATCTTCTTCTAAATAGAAAGGATACGGGGAAAACCTGGCACAGCCAAACGCGACTCTGCCCGACGGACCAAACTCCGCCTACTGCAATTAGCTCCAACGCGGCAACCATCAGGCTCGTCACTTCAATGAGAGCACCCGATCTCCTACCCAAAGATCTGGCGATTCTCAAAGAATTCAGACGGCGAAAAACTTCAGCCAACGTCCGTCAACTGTGCAGTTTGGTCGCAAATAAGCTAACACGCATAGGGAATGACAGCAACTACCTTTGGCGAAAGCGATGCACCATTTCTTGGAGCCAGCTCGCTGGGCTCGCGATTGCAGAACGATTGCCAAAAAGGTAGGATCTCCGGGCTGTTCCGCTTCTAACGCACGGTCAACTCTCTAGGGCTGCTAGCCGGCTACTGTTTGCTACCGCAAGCGGCAATTTTTTCCTCGCTACATCCCATTTTGTCGCAGTCCAGCTCGCAATCGCTCGACGGTGACACGCCATCCCTGCTTTTTCGCTGCATTATTTCGCGACAGGCTGCATCTGGATCGGAACACAGCGAGCAACCGCCGCCAACCTCGGCTGGGTTTCGGGAAGCGAGTCCCCCGCAACTACCGCTAATCTCACGACGCCCCATCAGCACCCCGATCGCCATAAAGGCGATGACCAGCAGAAATGCAATTAGAGTCAGTCCAAAAACTAAACCAAGGGATAACATCGCCACCCGCTCCTTAACTCTTGTTTCCAAACTGGATTGATGCGTTCGCCGCTGAGCCTGGAAAATGCGGCTGCTCTTGCAAGCGACAGCATTTGATAGTATCCCACGCAGCAGCCAAGTGCTTGAGGCGATCAGCGAGATACGGCAGATTGTTTGTCATTCTCAGTTTCCGAATTCTCTGGAAAACTCTCGGTGAACTTGGATGAAGCTGCCGATTCTAGTTCTCCCTGTTCGTTAATTCGAATCAAGTACACGGCCCAGTTGTGTTTTTCGGCAAGTCTCAATCCGGATTCAAATCCAGCTGCCATCATGCTGGTGGCAATTCCGTCCGCCAAGGCGCAGTTATCCGCAACGACGGTAGCAGAAGCAATGGAGTCGACTTTAGGGTAGCCGGTTTTCGGATCAATGGTGTGAGAAAATCGCCGGCCATCCAAATCGTAGAAGTTGCGGTAGTTGCCGCTGGTGGCCATCGACTGATCCCGCAATTCCGCAATACGTTGTACACTGCGTGCCGCCGAATCGGGGCGCTCGATGCCAATTCGCCAAGCATCCCCACCAGGGCGAGTGCCTTTGACGCGGACCTCACCGCCAATCTCTACGAAATAGGACGCATAGTGCAGACGTTCTAGGACTGCAGCTACACGATCGACTCCGTGACCTTTGGCGATAGCCGACAAATCGACTTGTAGCCTCGGCACCAGCTTTCGCAAAGCTGGCGGACTGAGCCGAACCTCCAATTTCTGCGCACCTACGGATGTTAGAGTTTCAGCGACAGTAGGTTGGCTAGGAACGCTCTGCGGTCTACCATTGGGACCAAATCCCCACAAATTGACCAATGGTCCAACGGTGACATCAAATGCACCGTCTGAGTTCCGGTACAGTTCGAGGGCCAAGTGCACGACTTCAGCTGTTTCCTGCGAGACCGAAAACCATTCGTCTTGGGTTTGATGGTTGAATCGCGATAGTTCCGAAGTGGTCAAATAAGTCGACATTTGAGCATTGACGCGTTCCAATTCGGCTTCGACTTCGCGAGTAGTTTCCTGCAAGGTAGTGAGCGTATCGGCGGGCCCCAGCTTAATTGTATAGCTGGTCCCCATGGTCTGACCGGCAATCACCTGCGTCATGGGCAGGGGATGCGCACGATTGCATGCCAGGAGCATCAAGCTACCAAGTACAAACGAGAGCAAGAGGAGACGCTTGATTGGAAGCACTTAACCACCGAAGTCATCGTAGGCGATGTTCTCTGGTTCGACCCCCAAGTCATCTAGCATCTTAAAGACGGCCGCGTTCATCATCGGTGGTCCGCACAAGTAGTATTCGATGTCTTCGGGCGCAGGATGGTTCTTCAGATAATTCTCCAACACGACCTGGTGGATGAAGCCGACATACCCGGTCCAGTTGTCTTCAGGCTTGGGCTCGGACAAGGCAATGTTGAATTGGAAGTTGGGAAACTCTTTCTCGATACCACGAAAGTGATCGATGTAGAACAATTCGCGAATGCTTCTACCACCATACCAGTAAGAAACTTTGCGGTCGGTTTTTCGATTCTTAAACAATTCAAAAATGTGGCTTCGGAGCGGAGCCATACCGGCGCCACCGCCGATGTAGACCATTTCCGCTTTCGTGTCCTTAATAAAGAACTCGCCGTAGGGGCCCGAAATGGTAACTTTATCGCCCGGCTTCAGACCGAAGATGTAGGAGCTCATCTTGCCCGGCGGAGTACCTTCGGGTGCTCTTGGCGGTGGCGATGCGACTCGCACGTTGAGCATGATGATGCCCTTTTCGCCTGGATAATTGGCCATCGAGTAGGCGCGAATTACGGGCTCCTCAACTTTGGATGTATAACGCCAGACGTTGTATTTGTCCCAATCCTCCTGAAAATCTTTCTCAATGGCGAAGTCTTTATAGTGGACCACATGGGGTGGAGCTTCAATTTGGATATATCCTCCAGCCTTGAAGCCGACTTCTTCACCGACAGGGAGCTCGAGTACAAGTTCCTTGATAAAGGTCGCTACGTTGCGATTGGACCGAACAGTACAAGCCCATTTCTTGGTTTCAAAAACCTCAGGTGGAACTTCCAGTTTCATGTCCTGCTTAACCGCGACCTGGCAGCTCAGGCGATAGCCTTCTTTGGCTTCTTTGGAATTGATATGCCCCTTCTCGGTGTCCAAAATCTCACCGCCGCCTTCGAGCACACGGACTTTGCATTGAGCGCAAGTACCGCCGCCGCCACAAGCGCTCGAAACAAATATCCCGTTGTCCGCCAGGGCCCCGAGGAGTTTGCCGCCGGCTGGAATAGTAAGTTTCTTGCTTTCATTGATTTCCAGATGCACTGGGCCAGACGGTACCAGAGCTTTTTTGGCGCTAAGGATTATAAACACCAGCGCTAATACGACGCAGGTGAACACGAGAACGCCAAGGAAAACGATCATAGGGCCAGACATATGTCTCAGCTCCGAAATATCAAGGTGAATGGTGGTTTATAGGCTTACAATTGAATACCGGAGAAAGCCATAAAGGCCATCGCGATCAGTCCAACAGTAATAAACGTAATTCCCAGCCCGCGCAAACCAGCAGGAATATCGCTGTATCGCATTTTTTCTCGAACGGCGGCGAGAGCGACGATGGCCAAGCCCCATCCGAACCCGGAGCCGACGCCAAAGACCATGCTTTGAGCAAAGTTGTAATCTCGCTGCTCCATAAACAGTGAGCCACCCAGGATGGCACAATTAACAGTGATCAACGGAAGAAAAATCCCCAAAGCGTTATAGAGTGTCGGAAAGAAGCGATCGAGCACCATTTCTAGAATCTGAACGATCGCTGCAATCACGCCAATGTAAGTAATCAACCCGAGGAACGTCAGATCGACCGACGCGTAGCTACTGTCGCCCAAGGTTTTGGCCAAAGCACCTTCTTTAAGCACATTTTGAAATAGCAGGTTGTTCATAGGAACTGTAATTCCCTGTACAACCATTACCGCTACGCCAAGCCCCAGTGCGGTGCTCACGCTCTTGGATACGGCCAGGAAGGTACACATTCCTAGAAAAAATGTTAGTGCCAGGTTTTCGACAAAAACGGCCTTGAGGAACAGGCTCAAATATTCTTCGATCATGATTATGCCTTCTCAATCTGTTCTGGTTTGAATGAGCGGAGAATCCAAATGAGCACGCCGATGATAAAGAACGCGCTAGGCGACAGCAGCATCAAACCATTGGGCGTATACCAGTCTGAGGAAAGTAGCTTGACGCCAAACAGCGAACCTGCCCCAAATAATTCTCTGAAGAAGGCAACGACGATCAATACGGCGCTATAGCCTAAGCCATTGCCGATGCCATCCAGAAAACTCATCTTCGGATCATTCTTCATCGCAAACCCTTCCGCTCGGCCCATCACGATGCAATTCGTAATGATCAGGCCTACAAAAACACTGAGCTGCTTGCTGATGTTGAATAGAAACGCTTTGAGGATTTGGTCGACCAGAATCACAAGCGAAGCGATCACCACCATTTGCACGATAATGCGGATGCTACTGGGAATGCGATGTCGAATAAGACTGACCGAAGCGCTCGAGCAGGCAGTTACCAGGGTTACTGCGATGCTCATGACGACAGCCGTGCTCATTTGCGTGGTTACCGCTAGCGCGGAGCAAATGCCGAGAATCTGCAAACCGATAGGATTGTTGTCGAAAATCGGTTTGAGCAATACGTCTTTAGCTGTTGGGGCGGCCATCGGCGGCTCCTTCTGTTTTAGAGGCAAGTGCTCTCAGGTAAGGTCCAAAACCATCGTCGCTGAACCAGTACTTGAGCATCGAATCAACACCACGGCTGGTAATGGTCGCTCCCGACAATCCATCGACCATATAATCCGCCTTTTCTGGGATCGGAACGCCCTTGGCAACTCCTACCATCAAATTCTCATCGTCGCGTGGAGCGCCCGCTTTCCAAATCTGTCTGCCGATCCACTTGGATTTCCAGTTCGGATTCTCTACTTCTCCGCCCAACCCAGGTGTCTCAGCATGTTCGTAGTAGGTTAAGCCCTTGATGGTCCGCAGATCTTTATCCAGTGCCACGTAGCCATAAAGAGTCGACCACAGTCCCATGCCGTAAATTGGCAGTACGACTTGCTCTACTTCTTCGTTCTTGCCCATCACTAGATAAACCCAAGTCTGCTTCTCGCGTTTGCCTAGGCCGATATCGAATTGACTTTCGATGTCCTTATTGAGTTGATCATCTTTGGCAGCCTTACGCGGTTCGTAGTTAGGATCTGCCTCCTCGACGATACTCCCGCTTTCAAGGTCGACCAGGACACGTTTTACCCGCTCTTTGAACAGATCTTCGATCTCTTGCGTCTTCATCTCGCCAGGATCGCCCAGCGCTGCTGCTTCGACGATATTCTTCTGTCGATCGAGAACTTTGTTCTTCT
>JBGSTP010000151.1:0-7091 GCA_041736515.1 Pirellulaceae bacterium | reverse complement strand
TGGTGGATCTTCCTCAGCGCGAAGACGCTACATTTCAACTCAAGAAGTATGGACTGTATGCGTTAAAGCACGCGTTCAATCGAGGTATTGTCTTCCGGAATTTCCACGTGCCAGCGGAGAATCTGCTTGTCCCAGCGACCGGAGATGGCTTAACCGTTGCCTACCACGGACTGAACCTGGGGCGGGTGTCGTTGTGTGCGAATGCCAGCGGGACAATGCGGATGATGTTAGCGAACATGTTGCCTTGGGCCGCCTATCGCAAGACGTATGGCGAGGCGATTGATCGTCGCGAATTGGTACGTCGTCGACTTGGTGAAATGGCGGGCTACATAGTTGCCTGCGATGCGCTGGCAGACTGGTGCGCAAATCTGATTGACCTGGGTTTTCGAGGCGAAATGGAGTGTATTATCGCAAAGATTTTTGGTAGCGAAGTACAAAAAACGGCTGCCATCGAGCTGTTCATGAAAACTCATGGTGGCCGATCATTCCTGCAAGGGCATCTATTTGGCGACAACGTACACGAGTTTCTCGCACCCTGCATCTATGAAGGCGAAGGCGAAATGCTCGGCATGGCCTTCTTCAAATCGCTAGTCAAGAATCACGGCAAAGAGTATTTCGAACCCATTGGCCGCGTTTTGTTCGATGCAGGAATAAAGCAACCAAACTTAGCCAATCCCCTTCACGCCTGGAAATTGAAACGCCCACTCGCGGCTTACGCCAAGTGGTGGGTCGGTATGCGCATGCTTGGCCGCGCTAAACCACAGCTCGGTGGGATGCCTGTGGAGCTGCGAAAATTCGCTGTTTATGCCTGCGAGTTCTTGAGCAATCAAGGGTTGGAAATCTCCGCCACGATGCGGTCGCACCAACTCAATTTGGCGGATCGTCAATGCTCGATGATTGACCTGTCGCGCCGACTACAGGACGCGGTTGTAATGTTGGTAACCAGTCTCTACGCTGCCAAGCACACAGATCCGTTGACCCGTCAGGCGGGTGAGGTTGTGTGCGGCCAGTTGTGGCGTGGGCTACAAGGTGAACGGGCCACGAATCGCGATTGGAGACGAGTGACCGAGCTTGGTGGCGCGATTGCAGACAACGGATGGAGTGAATTATTCGGTATCGATGCGAAGGAAATCATGATGAAAGCGGACGCTTCTCACGGGTCTTGATCTCGCGAGTCGGCTCCGACTTGAGCTCGCTGTCTCCAAGGCTCTGCCTCGCGCGGTGGCCGTGATATTCCCTCGGACGATCGTAAAAATCGCGGTATCGTCTACGTGAGTTATTCGAGCTTTTGGAATGGGAGAGTCAACTTCATGATTGCTAGAGTTCACAACTCGAAAGGCAGCTCGGTCGTCTTAGCGCTCGGGGGCGGTGGAGCTCGCGGTTTGGCACACTTGGGTGCTGTACAAGCTGTTAGAGACAGCGGCTTTGCAATCGAACGCATCGTCGGCGTGAGCATCGGCAGCCTGGCCGGTTCGATGCTCGCACTCGACCAATGCACACTGCGAGTACAGACGACAGTGTTAGACTATCTTGCTAGTCAAGAGTTTCGAGCCAAACAAGAATCACTGTTCGGTACCCATCCGACAAAAGTCCGCTCAGCCAAGGGAACGAGTTCCGGGTTGTTGGCTTGGTACGATCAAATCAAGTCTTATCTGTGGGCGCGGCATCTGTTAGGTCGCGTGTTTCGGCGACGCTCGCTATTGGCGGGTGGAGTATTGGAAAGCGTGATAGCGAAGTTGATTCCCGATATCGACATTGCCGATGCTCCAGTTCCGCTGAGCATTGTGGCTGTTGACCTCAAACATGGCCTACCAGTGATCCTGGAGCGAGGATCATTGCGTCGCGCGATTGCTGCGTCTGCGGCGATACCAGGAATATTTCCGCCGGTGGAATGGAATGCGATGTTGCTCTGCGATTTGGGTGTGCTTGATTCTCTGCCTACCACGGTGGCTCGAAGCTATGACAGCGACCTGGTGATCGGAGTTGACGTTGGCCCGCAACTGGAGCTCGCCGACCATTGCGATTCCGCGCTGCATGTGCTGCTGCGGATGGACGAAATTGGAGAACGGTTAGTCCGTCGCCATTCTCAGTCAAATGCCGATATTCTGATTCAACCACAGGTCGGCCATTGTCCCTGGTTTGACTTTGCGGAGCCAGAGCGGTTAATCTGCGAGGGCTTGCGTGCAGGCCAGCAGGCCATTGCAAAATGGCAGCGTCAAAGCGACAGGTTTGCACTGGCCAAACTGATATCAGAAACGTACTCGTAGCCACCACTGCCAAGTGGGAGGCGCCGATGCTGCGTCCTAAGCAGCGATGAACTTTCCGGTTTTGAGAAAGTAACGCACATTATTTAATGCGGCTTCGTGTTGAGGAAGATTGAAATGACTTGCTGCAAGTATGCAATGGTCTTTCTGATTGGGCAAGAAAGTATCGGCGATGCGAACGATAAAGTCGCGCGAAGATGCGATCACTCCAAATTCGACTTGGCGCGGGACCGGCAAGCGATTGGGTAAGCTATCTGGATCTTTTTTCAGATCCGCAATCGCGGGCACGCACCAGGCAAACGGTCCCAATGAAATGCGGGTCAAGTGTGATCCCCGATTGGGTGGCGCGAGCATGACTACTCGTTTTACTTTCGTTAACGTGGCAATGTCCAAGGCATAGCGCACTAAGATACCGCCCATACTGTGGGTTACAAAATTGATCGAGCGAACTTCGGGGTCGCGCTCCAGTTCTTCGATCAGTGGGACAAGCCGTTTTACGTGATGTTGGGTTGTGCGCAGAAATGTGGGGTATCCCCAGTTTACAACTCGGTATCCGGCTGCCCGGAGATGCAATTCGATTTTTCGCATACTGCGACAGCTTGCAAACAGGCCATGCAGAATCACGACACAATCCGCCGCAACGTCGCGGTTGGGCGGCAGCTTACGTAGTGTTATCGAACGAAGATCGGCGTGCAGTGGTTTGCTCATCGAATTAAGGGGTTGGAGCATTTGTAGGCGATCGTCATCAGCGACCGTGAATCCGACTGGTAGAAAGTGGTTGGAAACTTCCGTCAGGGTAGCGCGATGGGAATCGGCCTGCCACTGAACGCTCTGGCATCTACGGCGGCAGCAGAGAAGCTCGGTGGTCCTCGGTCTCCCTTGGCTCCGTTGGAAAACCCATAGGGTTCCAGGGGTATGCCATAGCGATTGCGATTCAGTTTGCCGTCATTGTTCAGGTCCTGAAATGCAGCCACTGCCAGCTGGCCCGATTGCGGGCATACAACCGACACATGGGGTTGCGTGGGTTCGACGACGCCCGTCCAAGCCGCAGCGCCACTTTCCGGAAAGCTATTCGGTTCGGTGAAAACAGCCAGTCGCACTGGGCCTGCAGCAGTTCGTACGCCCGTCACCAGCAGCGACGTCTGAGGCGGAGTTGTCTCGGCGGCGGGTACGTCTACTTTTTCGAGAGACGCTCGGTACTCTTGGGCCGCCGGAGGGAGACTGGCTGGCCCGCGAATGGGTTCAGCTTGCCTGTTTGCCGCAGTGCTCGCGTCCACTGACTGCAAACGCTCTGCAACAGCCGGGTCTGGCGTTTGCCGAGTTGTTAGAGAAACAGGTTGGGGAAAGAGTGCGTGTTGCCCCGGGGTTGTGACAGCGAGATTAAGGCTGTCTGTGGTTGCAGCGTCCCGATCTGCTTCCGTCCTAGTGAACGGCGGTACGGTCGAAGCTGGCTTCGTTGTGTCGAACGTCGGCTTGGATTCTCCCAGCCGCTGAGAATCAACGCCCCAACTGCTGGACGCAGTATCAGCCAACGGGGCAGATGCAGACTTCAACGGGCGAGGTAGCTTTATTGGAACGCTACGGCAGCCAGTGCAACCAACCACAATTAAGAACAGTCCGGCGATGCGCGTGCCAGGTCTAGCGAAAGGTCTGCTCGGTTGGCTCATGGACTGCTCCAGCGATGAGCGAGCACAACAGAAGTTAGTCCGAGCACCAAAGTAATGCCTATAAGCACAGCCAGCTCCAGTTGGATTGCTTGAGGTGGAAGGTCATACCAAAAAATCTTCTGATACCCGTCGAGCGCCCAACCGTTGAATGTAAACTTGCCAAGGAACTTCATCGAATCGCTCATGATGTAGCGCGGTACCATGCTGCCACCGACTGCGGACATACTCAGCACCAGGACGATGGAGACGCCATGCAACTGCTGGCGACTGCGACAAAGTGTAGCCAGGAAAATTCCAAAACTCGCACAGGCTGCAGATGTAGCAACGGTCATCAAAGCGAACCCAGAGAAATGCCCGAGTAGGTCGACGCGGAAGACGAGTTGGGCCCAGCCAAACATGATTGACAGTTGCACACATCCCAGCGCGGTCACGAAGAGCCATTTTCCGAGTAGTAATTCGGTAAGCGACAGCCGGCTGCTCAAAAGTCTCGCCAGTGTGCCAGTCTCGCGTTCTTCAAGTAGACTGGCGCCTGCCGCGTTTGCGCCGAATAATAAGAACATGACCGCGATTCCTGCTGCGTAACTGGCAATCTTGGGGTCATGTTTGTTGTTGGCAAACGCGTCGATCGTCTGGAATACCTGCGGGGCTGCGGCTGATGCCGGTTTATCCGTGGGCAAGGATAGCCCAGGCTGGGAGAATGCGACGGAAGTTGCGGAAGCCAGTTGTACACCCGACTCGGGTGTGCTCATCTTGGCTAGGCTGGCTTCCGATAGCGCCATGGCGATGGACTCAGCCAAGCAAGCTTCTACCAAACGATGGCCGATTGGATTGATCCCTTGGTTGTACAAGGCTATCGAGAGACTGGGGGCAGCGGGATCTTGAGTCGTAAAGCCCTGGGGAATGTGAACGACAACATCCGCATGGCACTTGCTAATCAGCCATCGTGCAAGCATCTCGGTTGGCCACTCAGCTGGTGTGTGCACAATTCGTCGATTGGCTTTGATCTCCGAACGTTGACACGCCTGGCGAATTACGGCTGACGATTCCTCTGTCTGGTCGTCGTCGACAAATATCACCTGAACTCGCGACAAAGACTGTCCCACGCCCCGACTGAAAATCAACGCGAAGATCGTAAAGAACAACACCGGTACGACCAGGGCAAGTACCAACTCCTGTTTGTTATTCCATAGCCGCTGGATGGAGATTTGGCAGACGGTCCAAATCATTCGCGCAACTCCTTACCAGTCAGATGTAGAAACAAATGTTGGAGTGTGGGCTCGTGAACGGAAAAGTTCGCAATCGAGGCCTTGGACTGTTGCAACTGCGTTAACAATCGAGGCAGTTCCGAAGCTGCATCGTCGAGAACAGCAAAGGCTTCCATTCCAGAGGGAGCTAACCGAAGTGGTAGCGGCACACGATCGACGGCTAGGGTGAAATTGATTGTCAATCGCTGCGACTTTCCAATAGTGCGTTGCATTAATTCATCGAAAGACCCAGAATCGACCAATTGGCCGTTATCGATAATGGCGATTCGATTGCAGCGAGTTTGCGCTTCCTGCAAGTGATGTGTGGTCAGCAGGATTGCCGTGCCACTGGCCACCAGGGAGTCCAACATACTGTAGATCCTCTCACGGCTTTGAGGATCAACGCCTACGGTTGGTTCGTCCAGCAACAGGATCTTGGGTCGATGCAGTACGCTGCAGGCGATATTCAGGCGACGTTGCATTCCACCGGAGAGAGTTCTTACCAGTTGTTGAGCGCGAGAGTCTAAGTTCGCCCATGCGAGAGACTCTTCGATGCGGGAACGCAATTCGCTTGCGGCTAGCCCTTGAAATCGACCGAAGGCAGCCAAGTTTTGCCGCACGGTCAAGTCGGGATAGAGGGCAATTTCCTGGGGCACAATACCCAGGTTATCCGACCACCTGCCAGCCAACGATGAACGGATCCAACCGCTCGCAAGCGTCTGACGCCGGGAGATGCAATTGATTAACGTGGTTTTCCCCGCGCCGTTGGGACCAAGTAGCCCAAGGATTTCTCCGGCGTAGAGTTCAAACGAAAGTCCGGCCAAGGCCACTAGATTTCCATAGGAAAACCTGGCTTGGTCGATAGATAGTACAGTAGTCGGGAGTTGGATCATCAAGGCCGCTTTCAGGCGAACTGATCGTGTTCGGCTGATTCTCTATAGAGATTTCTGGCAACGCTTGCAACACCGAAGCGCGCTCACAGGTAAGCCCGTAGGCCGCCAACAAGCACAGCGCCGTTGAGGCAGAAGCTGTCAACAGGTCGCGACACAAACGAGGCATGCGTGGGTTCTTTCTGCCGCCCACCATGTGGAATACCGGTCGATTCGAAGTAATCTGTCGAACCGAAGGCAAAAAACTATGCCTTTAGTTGGGCTGCGCTTGGAGCGGCCTACAGGCCGCCCCCCTCGTCCGCTCGTCCTCCAGGATCTACTCGGTGTGCTGCACGGGGTAGGGGTGACGCGGTTCCAGTTGCCAAAGTTTTCGCACAAAAAAATCGGCTTGTCGCCGTTTGGCATAGCGCTGACCGGCGGCACCGTGACCCACGCCAGGCATGATGAGTTGTTCGAAATCTTTGTCTGCTTTGACGAGCGCATGGATAACCTGCATCGTGCTAGCTGGGTCGACATTCTGATCGAGTTCGCCCCAAATCAGCATTAGCTCGCCTTGCAATCGATGAGCCTGAACGACGTTGGATTGCGCGGCATAGTGGTCGCCTATGGGCCAGCCCATCCACTGCTCATTCCACCAAATTTTGTCGACACGATTGTCATGGCAGCCACAGTCGGCGACGGCGGCACGGTAAAAATCACCGTGAGCAATTAGGGCGCGCATGGCGCTTTGGCCGCCTGCGGAACCTCCCCAGATACCGACACGGTTAATGTCCATTTCTGGTCGTGTCTGCGCTGCCGCCTTGATCCAAGCAATGCGATCCGGAAATCCACTGTCCCCCAGGTTTTGCCAGCATACATCATGGAAGGCTTTGCTGCGGTGGCTGGTACGAATGGCACTTAGTTAACGTTTCAGTCGTTGCTGGATTTCTTGTTTCGCAATGTGTCTCGGCTGGGTGAGTAGGTCGTAAGCTCCGTCGCGTCTCTTCCGCTGCCGGGGTTCGAATCGATCGGGCCGGTTCGCGACGC
>JBGSTP010000201.1:0-40539 GCA_041736515.1 Pirellulaceae bacterium | reverse complement strand
GGAGGCGAGGTTACTGTGAAGACGCACGATGGTCGAGAGTTTACGGCAGTCGAAGTATGGACCGATCCGAAGAGCGATTTGGCGGTCGTCAAAATCGAGGCTACGGACTTAGTGGCTGCGCCGTTGGGAGACAGCGATCGCGTTGAGATTGGCGATTGGGTGGTGGCGCTCGGCCAGCCCTTTGGACTCGAAAGTACGGTAACAGCCGGTATCATCAGCGCCAAAAATCGTGGACTAGGGATTACAGATCGCGAGAACTTCTTACAAACGGACGCAGCGATCAATCCCGGCAACAGTGGTGGGCCCTTGGTCAACCTGCGAGGCGAAGTGATTGGCATCAATACGGCTATCTCCTCGCGCAGCGGAGGTAACGAAGGGGTTGGATTTGCTGTCCCCAGCAATCAAGCGCGTTGGGTTAGCAGTCAGTTAGTCGAACATGGTGCAGTGCGTCGAGCCTATTTGGGAGTAGGCATCCAGCCGGTGACCGCAGAGTTGGCGCAACAATTGTCAGTCAAGCCACGAGGTGGAGTGGCGGTTACTGAAATATTTCCAGCGACTCCAGCCGCAAAATCGGGGCTGGAAACCGGAGATGTGATCGTCAAGTTCGATGGCCGTCCGGTCCGGGATCCACAACAATTGCAAATGGCGGTCGAACAGTCGGAATTTGGCAAGTTGCTGAAAATCGATATTGTTCGCAACGGCAAGCCGATGCAATTAACCTATAAACCCGAGGAGCAACCCGATAGCTTTGGGCAGCGAGCGAAGTCTGACTCTAGCACTAAGCCGGGCCGCCAAATTGAGAATTTTGGTTTGGATGTCTCGCCGTTGGACGATCAGGTTGCTAGTCAATTGGGTATGTCCGGCGTCAGCGGCGTAGTTATAACTGGAGTCGAAGATGGTAGTGTTGCTGCGGAAGCTGGGCTTGAAAGCGGTATGGTCATTACGCATGTCAATCGTCAGCCGGTGACGAATGGTGACGAATTCGTGCGAGCGGTAGAGAAGAGTAGCGGCAGCAACGGCACTTTGCTGCTGGTTCGTACTGACAACGGCTCGCGTTTCGTTGTGCTAAAGTAATTAACAAGTTTGAATCTTTGTGCGAGCTGGCGGTTTGGCTCGCCTAACGGACGCCTGCGACCAATGAAACTTGCTGCCAAACTGGTACTGCTTTTTCTGGGCTGTTTGGCACTGGTCGTAGGCGTATTTTCCTTTTTGTCATTGCGTCAAGCTCGCGAGCTCGCTCTGGCCGATCACGAACGGCATGCGTCGGAGCTTGCCGCCACCCTACAGTCGGCGCTCAGTAGTCCCAGAATCCAGAATGTCGACCAAATTCTGCTCGCTTGGTCGCGCGAAGTTCAGCATGTACAAGTGAGGTTGGTGAATCCCGAGGACCCATTGAACTCGGCGCGCCGTCCCGCGGTACCGACCAATTTGGTCGTGCGTTCGACTGAAGTCATCACGTTGTTGTATCCCAGTCGCACGGGGCAGAACATGATGTATTCCTACATTCCACTCAATGACACCTCAGGTACGAAATTGGAAGTTGCCGCGCCGGAGTCTTTCTCGCTAGATCGACTGGGGAATTCGCTACGCAACTCGGCCATTGCCTTGGTCGCGGTTTCAGCGGCGACCAGCATCGTCATCCTGTTGGGAGGCATGTGGATGGTCGGTAGACCGCTCGATCAACTTGTGGAAAAAGTTCATCGTGTTGGCCAAGGTGATTTGAGCGGTCCTGTTGAGTTGCACCGTGGCGATGAGCTGGGCAAGCTTGGGGAAGCCGTAAACGAGATGTGCACGCAGCTCGACGAACAACGCAAACGCATAGCCTCGGAAACGGCGCAGCGGTTGCAAGCCGTGGAGCAATTGAGGCACGCAGATCGGCTGAAGACAGTCGGCCGTCTGGCCGCCGGTTTAGCTCATGAGATTGGCACTCCGTTGAGTGTGGTCTCAGGCAGGGCTGAATTAATCGCCAGCGGCAAGCTGTCCAGCGCGGACGTGCAGGAAAGTGCGCGGACAATTAAGACTCAGTCGCAGCGCATCACCACCATCGTCCAAGAACTACTCAACTTCGCACGTCGCAAAGCTCCTCTGCGAGAGCGGGGAGATCTCAACCAACTGTTGCTCGAGACGATCCGCTTGCTGCAGCCGATGTCGGATAAGCGCGCTGCAGTGATTACGCTTCGACCGTTTGAAACGGAAACCGAAGCCGGCGGAGCCCTGGCTGAGTTTGATGCGTCGCAGATGCAACAAGTGTTCACCAACCTGTTGGTTAATGCGCTGCAGGCTACGGGGGAAGGCGGGAAAATAGAATCCAGCGTCGAACTTGTCCCCATGGCTGTGCCGCCTCAGGATGTCGGCGACACAGGTGGGGAATACTGGCGAATCAGTGTGCGAGACAACGGTGTAGGCATAGCACCTGAAGCCATCAACAATATTTTCGAGCCGTTCTTTACCACCAAGGATGTTGGCGAAGGCACCGGCTTGGGGTTATCGATCGCATATGGAATTGTTCACGAACACGGTGGATGGTTGGCTGTACAAAGCGAACTGGGCCAAGGTTCCCAATTCGATTTGTACCTACCGCGAAATGTTCATTAACAATGCCTCTGTCAACTCGGCGGTATCACCCGCAGAATTTATGCCCGTAGGGGTGGTGTTTATAGAACGAGTTACCCATAGAAAAGAACCATCCCCCTAAAGAGACCGCTTCTGTCCGCAAAGTGTTGCAGTACTTTGCACTCGATCTACGTTTATGTCTTATCCGAACAACTACCAAAGTTCGATAATGTTTCCGTTCGCGAGGGTTGTTCTCCGTTGCTAAGTGCCCCTTGCAATTGAGACCGCAACGATCGAGACAGGGCAGGGACTTGGCTTAGTGCCCCTGAGCACAAGTCCCTGCAATCCTGACACCTCAACGGGCTTTACCGCTCTGGTACATAATACAAAGCCACGTCAGCATAGGGCCAGGATGCGGGCTGCGCATTCCTGAAGACCATGTTCTCAGCATGGGCAAGCTGCTTCGATGACAATAGATACCAGCCAGGTTCCGGCAGCCCACCATGCCCTTCCGCGTCGTGACTGACCCAGCCGACGCTGGTCGCCACCTTCAAGTCTGCGACCAACTTCGAAGGGCCCCCAAGTCCGGAGACAAACAGGACTGTCAGTGGTCGTTTATCGGGATGCGTTCGCGCCCAATGGGCTATGCGGTAGGTGCTCTGCCCCCAATCCAGATTGCTCAGGCTCAAATAGCGCCAACCGTGCTGGGGTCCTCCAGCCAATAGATTGAAATGTGCATGAGCTTGGCCCGGATAGGTTGCATGATAAATGACAGTACCCATCAAGCTTAGCGCAATCACCAAGATAGATACTCTGCGCGGCAAGCTCATAGCCAGGCGAGCGGCGATGATGTAGAGAAAGCCGAACGCAGGTAGCACGTACCGCAAGTGATGTGTGAAGCCGGTTTGGCTGCTGACTTGGGTGATAAACAAAACGGCTACCAGTGGCAGCAACCATTCACCACGCACCGAACGTTTGCGAATCGCAGCCACAAACATCGCCACGAGTCCAATGGCCAGCAGCACAAAATAGCCAACAGGAATTTTCACGGCCATCGCGACCAGATAATAATACCACCAACCACGAAACTTCCATTCGCCCAATAGATAACAGGGCATACCGCGTTCGAACTCCCACTTCACGTAGTCGATTCCTTGTAACATCTCGCTCGGTACAGGCAGCGGCAAAGCTCCCAGAATCGTTCCGCGGTAGCGATTTCCCGTTTCGTACAGCGAGGCGTGCTCGCCGCCAAGCGCAGTACTCAAGAATTCGAAATCGCCCAGCCGCCGACCTGTACCTTCGAAACCATAGATCAAGTTGATGATTAGCAGCGTACCCAATAACGCAATCGCCAACTTGCCGACTCGCTGTGCCGCAGCAAGATTCATGGCCTCCTTCGACGCAGGAGGGCTGCGAACCAGTTCCAAGAATCGGTCACGATGGTACAAATTTAAGTATCCCAGTAGGCCGCAACAAGCGCAGCGCCGTTGAGGCAGCATCACAGGCCCGTTTTGCAACACATTCGAGTTCGATTGAGACCCGGTCGTGGGAATCGCCATATTCGCTTAGGAAAACAGCAGGCGCAGAGTGAACACTGACGACACTTTAGGGCGTTGAGACCATACAGCCTCAACGGCGCTGTGCTTGTTGCGGCCTACGCACATGTGCCTCTCCCTTTTGGTCGTTGATATAGTCCGTCGTCCTCGGACACAGCAGTTCCTAGGGAGAGCTGCGAGGGATCGGGAGGAGCACTCCTGGCGTCGCCAAACCCCATTACCAAGTGCTGTGTCCGCGTTCCTCCCGTGTCCGCGTTCCTTTCGTGCGGGGATCATCCAGGTGTGAGTGCCCGTATTAGAATTACTACAGGATCCACGGAATGATGCGTTTGGTCCGCATCATGTAAGCATCGTACTGCGGGCCAAATGTTTCACGCAGCATGGCTTCCTCGCGGGCTACCCGCCCAAAATAGAGCGCTGCGATCGAGACCAGACCTGCAAAACCGGCCAGCCAATTGGGCAGCAACAGAGCTTGTGCCAGCGCCCACAGCCAGAAGGAACTGTACATGGGATGTCTTATGCGTTTGAATAAGCCTTCCGTGACCAAAGCATGGTCTTCCCGAATCTCCAGTGTGATCGACCAATTGCGTCCAAGCTGCCGATGTACTGCGTGAAACAACCAGAGAAATGCGAGCAGGCAGAGCGTACCCAAGATGCCTTGCACTGGATGAAATGTGGTATTCAATGCCGCAGGAAAGCCGGTGGCCAACCAGATGGCGGGAACGACGACTAAACCCAGGGTTGCTCCGGACAGCAGTAGACGCTCTTCCGCCGAACGCTTGTGGGAGGACACTTTGAATTTGCGGGCGCGCCGTTGGTACGGATAGCGGATAGCGCCCCAGGCAATGATACCCAACACCCAAATCAGGCTGGCTAAATCTTGAGTCATCGGTCTTTCTCTTTCTCTGCAGGCTAGTGTTATGGGCGACGGATCGAGTTCACTTTGTCTTTCTCGCAAAACTTATCAAACTCGTTTTAGCCCGGAGGGTGTGTACCGCAAACTGTCCCCTAACATGTCCGTAAATAATCGCTCTCCGCAGCACATCATAAAAAAGTCATAAGCGTAGCGTTTGGTATTCGCCATGATGAATTGGTAATGAACGCGAAAGAGATTGAATTTGAAGCGCTTATAGATCTCTGGTTGCAGCATATCTCGCACACGAACCACGTGAACTTGCGGAAACGCTTCTGGACGCTTGCAATCAAGGTGCATCGCAGCGACTGGATCGGTTTTGTAGAAGTTGATCACATCCGTGTGGGCTTGGCACTCGACCCAGTTCACTGCTGGTGCGTCGACAAGCGATTGCACACGCTCTCGAAATCGTTTGGCAGCCGGATGCAAACCGATTTTCAAGGCCGTCGATCCAACGGTTAACACGGTGAAACGTGGGCCGGTCTGTCCTAACTGGGGTTCGCGGGCCAAGGCAGACGCGGCTATCTCGAGAATCAAAGCGCCGCCGGTGCTGTGCCCGACGAGCACGATCTCATCATCCACTCCGCGATGGGCTTGCTCGACGACGGCGTGCGCGAAACAGGCGATATGTGCTTCAGCGTCCGGACGGAGTCCGCGAAGATGGTTGCGGGAAAAGGACCACAGGTCCATCAAATGCAAGACAAACCAACGGCGTCCAGACCACTTCAGTAGTCCCCAAACAGTGGCGATGCCAGCACCACAGCTTAGCCAAGCGCTGCCTGATATCGACACACGCTCGAAAAGCCCACCATGGAGCACCATTCCAACTGCGCTGCCCACCAGGCTGCCCAATAACACGAACAGCATCAACATCAACGCTGGGTAAAGAAAATAAAGAGAAAATCGCCAGGCTTGACGCAGGATGCGGAAAAAGGTGCCCGTCAGTAGATAATCAAAGAACGTTACCAGATAACTGGCAACACGTACGATAGTCGGTCGGGCGAAGTCGCGAAGGACGATGTCGTTCCAAACAAAGAAATTAATGTCGGTATGAACACATTCACCGTGCATGTCCGCTTCGACTTGGGCGGTAGCCACCAAGCCATTGGGGCTGAGCGACTGTTCGCTCATCTGCGCCTGTACTTCCCAAGTTTGGCAGAATCGCGTCAGCTCGCGCTTCGTGCGTTTGAAAAATGCGTCGGATGATTTAGGTTCATAGCCGCCGATGAGGAAGACGCTACGTCGGTGTACGGCCGCAGGGGAGTTGGGCATAATCGCAACGATCGAAGGGGCAGGGGCTATCTATGCTACGGAAGTTAGCGAATTGCTCACTTCCGCTCAAGGCAGATATTGGCGCCGGCCAGCTTGCGAGCGAGTGTTTTCGATCATCAAAGTCAGACCAAAGTCAGTAAAAGCCCAGGGGTCCATTCGCAGGTGAGAAATAGCAATACAACCACAGAGGGTACAATGTGACACAGAGGTAGTGACCGACAGATATCTCAGTACCCTCAGTGCCCCTGTGTTTCTGGAACGACTATGCAGGCAATACGGCTGCGGCTTCGCCCGGGTCGCTGGCAGGGCCTGGGGACTGGCTATCTTTCACGTGGTCTACTCCCATCCATTGAGAGACAATCAGGTAAAGTTGGAAGAAAACGGGAACTTGGAACAGCACCAGAATTGTTGATAGCATTAGTCCAAAAGCGATGCTGGTCGCCATCGGGACCAGGAATTGGGCTTGAAACGAGCGTTCGAGCAACATTGGCACTAAACCACCGATGGTGGTGAGACTCGTCAGAAACACCGGTCGGAGACGGCGTCGTCCGGCTTCAAGTAGTGCCTCGTGCTGGTCCATACCAGCCCTAACTCGATGATTGATAAAGTCGACGAGCACGATCGAATCGTTAACGACAACGCCCGTGAGAGCAACCAATCCGAAGAAGCTGAACAGCGTGACTTGCAGATCCATGAACGCATGGCCCCAGATAGCTCCAATAATTCCAAACGGTATGATGGCCATGATCAGTAGAGGTTGGAAGTAGGAGCGAAACTCGACGACCAGCAGAATGTACATTGCGAGCAGCGCCATGGCCGAGCCGATGCCCAGCGAAGTGATCGATTCGAACGTTTGCTGTTGTTGGCCTTCCCAATTGACGCTGACGTTGGGGAATTTTTCCTTGAAGTCTCCAGCGAAATAAACATTGCGCAGTGTATCGGCAATTTGTTGTGCGTTCGCTTCGGAGGCGTCCAAGTCCGCGGTGATGGTGATCGAGCGTTGTTGATCGAGTCGGTTTATTTCGGAGTAGCCGCGGACGACCACAGGGTCCGCGAGCTCGGTAATGGGCCGTTCGACTCCGTCGCTACCTCGGACTCGAATCTCTGAAAACTGAGTCAGCGAACTGCGCTCATCGACGGGATAGCGCACCATCAATTTCACTTCGTGTCGGCCGCGTTGCAAACGCATCACTTCGGCACCGTAGTAGGCGTTGCGAATCGTTTCCGCCAGGTCTGCGGATGTCACACCCATGGCTTGTGCGCTGTCCTTTACGCGGATTTGAAACTCGAGCTTTCCGGGAGTGGCGTCGTCGCGAATATCGTAGACTCCGGTAAAAGTGCCCAGGTAATCCTTAACTGCCTCGACGGCCTGATCCAATTCGGCTTGGTCAGACGCCTGCGCGAGCAACTTGAATTCTATCGGCTGGCCTCCTGGTCCGACGCTGGCCGAATCAAACCTCACCAGTTCCGCGCCGTTGAATTCGCCAGCTTCCTTGCGCCATAGATTTATCAGATCGCTGCTGGTGATATTTCTCTCGGTGGCGTCGCGGAGCTCTACGAAGACTTGCCCGACGTTGCTGCCGTTTCCGCCGTTGGTCGAACGCATCGGGCCTTGGGCGGTCAATTGTCCGACCTGTCGAAAAGTCAGTTTGACTGGCCCGCGTGTTGCACCGCCTTCCGCATCGATGGCTTCACCTTTTGCAGCGGCATCCTCGTAAACTTGTTCGCTAACCTTGCGCACCGCGCGTTCGATTCTGGCTGTCGCTTCGTCGGCAACGCGAGCCGGTGTGCCATCGGGGTAAACCACCTGCGCCAAAATCTGGTTGCTGTCTGTTTTGGGAAACGGGTTTATAGAGATGTAGCCGGCTTTAACAAAGGCAATCGTGATGAAGAGTGCAGCTAAGCCGCCGCCCACTCCTAACAAAGGAAATGTCAACAGAAAACGCAGCATGGGCATGTAGATTCTGTCGCCGAAGTAGTCCATCAGGCCGCCGCAAAACGTGCTGCCTTTATTGAAAATCGCTTCGATGGGACGAAGCCCCAAAGATAATGCGCTCACAATTTTGCCGATGACTGTATGTGCCTTTTCCTTGGGATCGTGAGACAAATGGCAGGGCAACGCGGTAGAGGCTTCGATCAGCGAAATAGTCAACATCGCAATAATTGCGACCGGCATCACGGCGATGAACTTACCCATCACCCCGCTGACGAAGAAGAAAGGCATGAAGGCAATGATGGTTGTCATTACCGCAGCAAAAACCGACGGCAAAACCTCCACTGTGCCATCAATGGCTGCCGTAACAAAATCCTTCCCCATGCCGCGGTGTGCATAGATATTCTCGCCAACCACGATCGCATCATCTACCACAATGCCCAGTGCCATCAAGAAAGCAAACATACTGAGCATATTCAGGGTTTGCCCTGTGTTGAGTAAGATTATAGCTGCACCCATTACACTAATCGGTATCCCCATCGCAACCCAGAAGGCCAAGCGAAACTCCAAGAACAGTGCCAACAGCACAAATACCAGCAACAATCCTTGGATACCATTGTCCCGCAGCATCCGCATCCGATCGCGGACATCCACGCTGGTGTCGCCCCACACTTGCAAGCTATAGCCAGCGGGCAGAACGGCGCTATCTTTATACTCGTGTACCGCTTCGGTAATTTCCAACAAGTCCTCGTCGCTAGTTCGATCTACGCTGATGACCAGCGCAGGTCGACCGTTGACTTCGTTGATTACAGACGAATCATCGAAGGCATCCCGCACGGTGGCCATATCCGCGACGCTTAGAACAGAGCCGTTGGGCTGGGCGAGCACAGGCAGTTGTTTGATTTCCTCGCCGATTTCGCGACGATTCTTACCGCGCAGCAGAATCTCTTGACCATCTGCTTTGAGTTGTCCACCAGGCCTTTCGATATTTTCACGCCGCAGGATTTGTGCGACGGTGGTGAGAGTCAAGCCATGTTTACGCAGATTGTCTTCGGATACTTCGACATCGATTTGAAACGGCTTGGCGCCCTGGATATTTGCTTGTGTAATCTCACCTCTCTGCAGTAGATCGTCGCGGATCTTCTCTGTCACTTCACGGAGTCGCATTTCTGAATTGGGGTCGGACGACTCGGGGCCAATTACTGCCAGGCGAATGGCCGCTTCACGAAACGTGATTTGTTCTACTTCCGGATCCTCGGCCAACTCGGGAAAGTTCGTAATGCGATCAACCCGCGAGCGAATTTCCGTGACAACTTTCTGAGCGTCGCGAACGTTGGAATCCAGTTCGACCAAGACATATCCGCCGCCTTCGCGGGCAATGCTGATCAAGCGTTTGATGTTGTCGAGAGCGCGAACCGCCTCTTCGACCGGTTGGCAGACACCCTTTTCAGCATCTGCGGGCGATGCTCCTGGATAGGGTACGGAGACCAATACGATTTCCAACTCGAACTCGGGAAACACCTCGCGACGGAGGAAAAAGAAGCTGGCTAGCCCCGTAATCAAGGTACACGCCACCATCACATTGACGCCGGGTGAATTCTCAACAGCCCATCGCACTAATGACCGCATAGGTCGTTTTCCTTGAACTGAGAAAGCAAAATCACTTACTTCAATTGTGACTTGAGAACTCGAATCGGTTCATCACCGTCAGCTTCGATGCCTGGAAGTGGCGTTATCACCACTGTATCTCCAGCGGCTAGATGGTTTCCTGGCACTTCGCACACCCAGTATTCGATCGCAGGAAGAGAGTTGTCATTGGCTGCGGCTGAGTCGACTAGCTCGACTTTTCCGCGGTAGGGCCCCACGACGGAGACACCTTCAATGACGCTCAGAAAGCCCTCCTGCCAATCGTCGGGATTGGCTACTGTTTTGGTCGGGGTCGTCTGCAACGCGTCCTTGACGAGGGAACCAGTGGCCGCCAAGCTCCCCGTCGCTTTCAATGCTTCGCGCGTTTGATCGAGGGCCTTGGAGTCGGCAGTAAACTTCCAGATCTGGTTAGTGCCTGTGGATGGCTTGACGCTCAGCTTCGGAACCAAGAGCAGCGGGGTGGCGGGCTTGGCACCGATTACTACTTCGACAAACATGCCGCGGACCAGGGAAGCGGGGCCGCTTAGGCTGGATTCTCGCGAAGGCTGTCCGTTGATGTGAAACTCGCCTGGATCAGGAACTAGCACACGCACTGGGACCGTGCGACTTTGCGGATCAATGCCAGCACCGTCGTAGCGTGCCAGTACGCCTGTCCATTGATAAGTTGTCGAATCGCGCCCTGCCAAACTGTATTGGACCTTGACTTCGTTCTTCGGCAATTCATAGCGGGCCGCCTGTGCCGCATTGAGCAGACTATCGCTGCTCAGATTCTGTTGATCGAGTATCCAGTAAAGCTGATCCATGCGCACATTGCAAGCAACTTCGACGCTCGATGTATCCTCGATGGTAACCAACTGTGTGCCACGTTGGACATACGAATCCGCTTCCACTTGCTCCCTCACAACGCGTCCGGAAACAGGGGCGCGGACCACTGTGCGTTCCAAATTTAGCTGCGCCTGTTCCAGTTCGGTTTCAACCAGCTTAATTCCGAGTTCTGCGCGGGAGCGACGGGTCTGTAGCAGGCTGACTTGATTCTGAATGGTGACGCGTTGGTTCATTGAATTGAGTCGCGACCGTCTCGCCTGGTCCAATTCCGCATCGCTTCGGAAGCCGCCCTGCAGCTGCTCGAATCTAGCTACTTCTGCTTCGGCTAATTTCATTTCCTCGTCGGCAACTTCGGCGAGTCGTTTGGCATTGTCGATGTCCTGCTGTAACTCATTCAGCGTGGCCCGCTCCTGCTCGATTTTTCGCGTTAGTCGTTCGACTTCCAGTTCGTAGTCGCGTGGATCGATGCGGTACAGGACATCGCCCGCCTGTACAAAATTCCCGCTCCGCGTGTTGGGGTCTTTGTTAATGATTCTGCCGGAAGCCTCTGCAGCCAACTGGATCTCGCGAAAGGGTACTACTGTGCCGCTGACTGAAATATCCAACGTTTCGGAGAGTTCCGATAGCGCGCGAACTTTCTGCACATCGGCAGCCAGCATTTGTCCCAGCAGAGCCGCACGGTTGTTCTCGATCGGTGGTTTTTTACCAGGATCTGGTCGTTTCATGACAACCATCACGCCCACACCTATGGCCACTAGAGCAATAGGAATGACGGCTCCCAGCAGTATGTTCTTGATCATGTTGTGAAAACCTTCGTTGCCCTCAGAATCACGATTGGATTAATCTTAAACTTTTGCATTTACATTTTGAGCATCATGTGGCGAATGCACTGTAGTCGCGCTGGCGATATCTAGCATGCATTCGCTTCCATTTGCATGGCTCTAACTTGCAGGAGGATCGAATCGCAAATTGAGTCCGCATACAACTCGGGCGACTCGCTGACTTCACAATTGATTTGCAACATTTGACGCAGCTGCTTACCTGTTCGCAGAAACATGCATCGCGCCAATATTTGCGTTGCAAGCATGCGACGATTGACATCCGAGTCTAATTTGGCGCCCAGCAGTTTGCCCAGGAGCTGATCCAACAATTCAAAGTCCGGGCGGAAATTGTTGGCTAACATTTTCGCAATCTCCGGCGAAGGCGCGAGGACTTCGCGCATCATCAATGTGTTATGCCAAGACAGATTCGCTTGGCCCGCAATCCGCGATACCATCGTTCGCAGAAATACTCGGATTAAGTGGTCCGGCGGAAGTCCGTCCTCGAGCTTTGGCAACGGAAATAGCTGCTGTTTTTGTTCGCACGCTGTCTGCACGCAGCGGATGTAGAGCTGCTGTTTATCGCCGAAGTAATAGTTGATAGCCGCAACAGAGCATCCTGCTTCGCCGCAGATCTCACGCACGGTGGCCGAGGCTCCCTTGGATGCGAATATTTCGCCCGCAACGTGGAGCAAATGCTCGACAGCCGGTTTTTCGTTCGAGACAGACATGGAGCGGAATCGCAGTAAAGAGCCTGATAAAACAGGTGTTTGAAACAATTGTTTCGCAACCGGCGAGGAAGTGCAACCCCCACAATAGTCACCGGCGGGTATGCTAATTGATTCGAAAACCCCAAAGGGCTGTCACAGACGCTTGATCGCCTAGTCGATGCGCCATACCTTTGGAGTCCGCACGCGTGGGCGAATTTCGCCGCTGACGAGAACAATGCTGTCATCCCAGTGGATCGCAGGCGTGGTCACTTGGTTAACCGGGCTTTCGCCTAGCGATCGCCAGCTGTCGGTTGCAGGGTGGTAGGTGTAAATAGTTCGCGGGAATCCAGGGTGATCGTCGCGCAATTCTTCGGTGCGCTCAAACAGTTTTCCGTCGTCGCCAGACAGGACAGCTACGCAGCCGTCCTCGAGGGAAATGGCTGATCCTGCCGCCAACACACGTGGCGCGTCAGCTCGCTTTCTCCAACGCTCGGATTGGGGGCTAAATTCCCAGCAGTCGGCTAGGAAGACCGCTTTCGCTTGCTTGAAGCTCGAGTCGATCTGCTGCTCACAGCGTCCGCCTACAACGTAAATACAGCTTTCGTGACCGTTCGTTTGGCTTGCCATCTGATGAAAGGCTCTGGGGCTCGCCGGACAAGGAGGCAGCTCGCGCCAAGCAGTGTGTAATCCATTCCCTCCCAGAGTTATCGCCCAAAGTCGGTTCGTTGCAGAGTTGAGCTGCGTCGACGTCTGGCCGCCGAAGATATACACGGTCTGCCCAATTGCCGTTGCTGCGGCGTAGGCCAGCGATGTCGGTAGATTGGGCAGCTTCTCGATTTCGACGGTCAGCGACTGGGAGTTCCATTTGAGCAACAGGCAATCGGCGAAGATCGACTGGTCATCGTTTCCTCCAATACATACGACTCCCTGCGGAGTAGAAACGCACGCGCCGTAGGCTGCTTTCCGAGGCAAATCGCCAGCCTCCCCCCAGCTCCAAGTGGCTCTGTTGGGTTTACTGGACCTGCGCATCACGTAAATTTTACTTTCCCACCGTTTGTTGGACTCCCAAACGGGGCGCGGGAAGTTGGCCCCGCCAGCTACGATGAGCACATTTTCGTGGCTGCCGACGAACGGGCCCGCGACCCCAAGTTCATTTGGGTAATCCGGCAAGGCCGACCATTGCAAAGCTGTGGTGACAGGTTGAGCAAGAATCGTAGATCCTGTCTGGATCAGAATTAAAGCCAGCAAAAGGCAACCAAAGCAATTTCGCATGTCTGCACCATTGAGTAACAAAGGAATCAGCCAGCCCGTCGAGTTCACTTGCATGGACCCCGCCGCTTACGTGCAACCACACTGCTAGATGCAACCAGCTGCACGGTTGAAAATGCACCCAAGGAGTGCAACGCATGGCTGTGGGAATCCCTGTATTTTAGCAGTTCCAGCTTGTTGCAATGCTGCGGCGGCCAATACGTTCCGCGGCCAGGAAAAGAACAGCCGAGCTGTTGCGGCTCGGCTGATTGGAACTCGGATCTTGCTATTATCGGCGGGAAATCTCCGGCTATCGGCGGGAAATCTCCGTGAGAAGGGCACCCAGTATGGCTCGCCCAATCTCACCGCGGGCGGGCGCGCTTCTGCTAACCTCTGGCGCAGGCAGAGCAGGGGCCGGGCTCGGACGAGTCGCAAATCCCGGTGCAGGGGGAGTGCTTAGTCCGCGTGCCCAGGCGGGTGGCGCAGGTTCGCTGAAGCCGCCGCGAAACGGATCGTGTCCGTACCCCGGATGTCCAATTCCCGATCCAGCGGAGCCGTACCCAGCATCGCCAAAACCGTGGCCAGAATGGCCAGCACCAGGGATAGACCTGCCCCCAGTTGAGCTGTAACCGAAATACAAACTGTGGCTTCCATGCCCGCCTCCCAAACTGCCGGCCGGTACTCGCGGTGCCCGGGCTAGCCAGCATTCGACGGAGTACTGAGTGCCAATCAGCTTGCTTGCTGTTAGTTCAAACGCATTAACGATGTGGCGGTTATCGCGAAGTCGGCAGTCCGCTCGAACTCCGGCGCTCGTTCGTTCCAGCCACAATTCGGCGTCGCGCAGGGCTAGGACTATGGCCGTGGGATCGGCTTTACAGGCTAGTTTTTCGATCAATTCGGTCGATGCGGTTTCTAATCGGCAGACGCTGCGAATCGTGTAAGGATCCGCCCCATGCGATTCCAATTCGCTGCGCAGGACACAGACCGCGCGCTTAAGTCCAGCAGCCTCATCTTGGGGGGAGGCATGTGCAGCGAACGCAGTTACCGCTGTATTGGACGCGACTACAAGCGTCGCAACAAACAACCCTAAACACCTGAGCATCCCAGTGCTCCCTATTTACTTAGAACTTCACCCCGTGAGCATCCAGGCTCGGGGGCTTTGATGGGCTGTCGATTCCATGCCGACAATCCGGGCGAACGCCCGGTTCTAGTGTCACATGCATATCTCGTTCCATTTTGACATCCGCGTTCCGGTGTATGTTTTTTCGATAATTGTCTCGCAATTGGAGGTTTCGTTGCTCATGGCCGCCGGGTCTACATCTACTCTACGCGGGCGGTTTCGTGTCGCATTGACCTTTCAGATGCTTTTTTGACATCTGTCTTTGGGGTGATTGCGGGGTGGCTGACTGGGGTCGCGTGCAGTCGGGCTCGATTTTGGGGTCCCGTTGGGTGGCGGAGTGGTGGGTGTAGCTTTTTTTGACAAAATTTCGACCCTCTCATGTTGGACACTTGGTTTTTGGTTACCTGTCGGCTGCCTAATTGTTGGGCATGTGCTGCGGTGCGGAATGTGAGTGCAGCTCTGCCTGTGGATTGTGCATCGTGCGGCCATTGCCTGTAACTGCTAGCAAAATAAGGACTTATGGCGAGCCATTTGCTTGCCTTAGATGATTGGGGCAAACCCGAACGACGGAGGTTCGGGTGAACGGAAACCCAGACTATGAATAGAGGACGAAATGAATCACGGACCATACCACCCAGCAGGCGGATCGTTTTCCAGTGGCTCGCTGAACAACAGTATGAACAGTCAAGCACTTAGTGGTGCTCACGCCGATTATACGGCAGGTCGGCTGTCTGCCGCTGGCAGCATTGCTAGCCAGGCTTCAGTGGCTCCCCCCGCGAAGCCAGTTGAGGCTGTTGAGAAGATGGTTCAGCCAGAAGCTAACTCGAAATTGGCCACTGAGCTGAATCAGTTCGCCAAAGTCGCTAGCAATCTGCGGAATAATCTAGTTCCGGCTGACGAATTCCAGTCGCGTTGTGCGCAGGCTTTTGATATCGCCAATGATCTCTTCTCGAATGCCCCGACCTGGGTATGCTTTTACCGCGAATTGATGGGGGGCAGCGGTTTGCTGCATGTACTGTTTGACAACAACAAGGAGTTTGGGGCATTCCTGCGAACCGACCAACACCACCAAATCCAGCAGATGTTGACAGCTCTCCGCAGTCGCGACCTACCCGAGAATGACCCTAACGATCCGCAAAGAATGATCACCGTGCGTTTGCCCAAGAGTCTGCATGAAGCGATGTGCGAGGAGGCTGGGCGGTTGAACATTAGTGTTAATCGACTTTGTATATCACGGATGTTGCAGTTGCTTGATCCTGAGATGATTCCTGAAACCAACTCCAAGCCGCGCGGTCGCAAGCCGCGTACCAGAACTTTGGCGAATGCCAGCAAATCGGCCATAGCCAGCACGTCAGACGAAATGCGCTAGCGCTATTGTCCACACCCCAAAAATTTAGGAATCCTGTTGGAACTGCGCTCCCGGCGAAGTCACCGTCGCTAGGCGGTGGACAAAATTCGTTGGCTAACCACCGCTTGGCGGCGGTGGCTACAGCCAACCCACGGATCTAATGTGGAATAATCGCAAGTGCTTCAATATATTTTCAACATTAGGGTTTGTAGTTTTATCAAAGAACGATTATCCCAATCGTTTTCATAAGCAATTGGGGCAATTGCTCTACACTGAACCCTAATTTTGAAATTGGACTGAGCACAAGTCGAATTTGCGTTATCGAAGTCGCGGTGGACCCGCCTAGCGAACGATCGCAAGTGGGCCCGGATGTTCGCTGCGGCTGTTGTCCTGTGCCCCGTCGCGGGGGCCTGTAGTTGCGTGGGACGACGCCTGGCTTGCTTAGGGTGCGGCAGTTTGCAGCGGGCCGTACCTTGGCTTGCAGCCGACTTGGTATTTCTGTAGGTACATACCGGGGCAATGTAAATGGCGCTGGCGAGTGTAGCTGCAGTCTGCAGAAATTCCGCATGGAACATCACATGACCTTCCAAGTCGATATCAGCCAGTACTTCGGGCCGCTCGATTTGCTCTTGCACATTGTCCGCCGCGAAGAGCTAGCATTGAGCGATATTCCGCTGGCGAAAATTGCCAACCAGTACCTGGAATATCTCGACGTTTTGGTAGAGCTTTCGATTGACGACGTTGCCGACTTCATTGAGATTGCGAGCGTTTTGGTCGAAATGAAAGCCAAGCAGGCTGTGCCGGATCAATCAGAGGCGGTGTCCGCCGATGCTGGCTCAGCAGCCCCAGACGAGATTTCAGATGATCTCGTCGCCAGACTGTTTGAGTATCGCCGCATTCGCGACGCGAGCAGCATTTTGGATGAGCAGGGGCAACGCTGGCAGATGCGATACTCTCGACTTTCCAACGATCTTCCGCCACGGCGTTTGGAACTTGGTCAGCAGCCGCTGGAGCCGATCGAAGTCTGGGATTTGGTTAGCGCCTTTGGCCGAATACTAAAAGAGAGACAGCCACCTGCCAGTTCGACTGTAGTCTATGATGATACCCCGATCCATATTCACATGGAACGCATCCACAAGCTTGTGTGCCAGCAAAAACGCATTGAGTTAACTGCGCTTTTCCAGGCCGGGATGCACAAGAGTACTTTGGTAGCCATGTTCTTGGCGACGCTCGAGCTTACGCGTCACTATGGATTGACCACCGAGCAGCAGCAAGCAGGACACCCGCTGTATTTGGTCGGCGGAAAGGATTTCCAGGAGGTTCTGGACGTACATAAAATTGACAATCTGAGCTTCGAGCAAGTCGCCGCCTCGAATATGCCGATCGCGCCTCGCTAGTTGCTCTTGTTCTTGGAGCTTGGGTGGAATCAGGGCCGCGCTGTCGATACAATAAGGCGGTACAGATATGTTGCCGGAACAAGTGTCGGACGCGGTGGTGCGCCAATTCAACTGCGACGATTTAGCGACAACGAATCTTCGTCGCTACTCAGCCAGCGACACTTCTCAATCGGACCGCGCACCCCTGGCTTTGTAGTTCGAAGCATACTCGTACTTTTCAGCATAACCTTCATTGGGAGAGAAGCGAACATGTCGTGCAAGCGATTGACTCAACAGATTTTTGTGAGGGTGGCCGTCCTGTGTTTTGCGATGGCTGCCATCGGTGTCGGACAGGAACCTGCTAAGGGGACAAAAAAAGTGGAAGCAAATAACAGCACATCAACTGAAAAATCGGAATCTGAAAAAGCCACCGCGACGTTCGGAGGCGGTTGTTTTTGGTGTGTTGAGGCGGTATTCGAGAATATGAAAGGCGTCGAATCGGTAATCTCCGGCTACGCTGGCGGCCGATATCCTAATCCGAACTACAAGCAAGTGTGTACAGGACGAACTGGGCATGCTGAAGTTTGCCAAATTCATTACGACTCACGCGTCGTTAGCTACGAGGAATTATTGGAAGTGTTTTGGAAGACGCACGATCCAACCACTTTAAATCGCCAGGGTGCGGACGAAGGCACGCAGTATCGTTCGGTCATTTTTTATCACGACGAGAAGCAAAAGGAATTGGCTGAAAAGTACAAGACCAAACTCGATGGAAGCGGAGCGTTTAACAACAAAATAGTGACTGAGATTAGCAAGCTTCCCGAATTCTTCGAAGCGGAAGATTACCACCAAGACTATTACGCCAAGAATCCCGGACAAGGTTATTGTGCCGCGGTTGTGCGTCCGAAAGTCGAAAAGTTCAAAGCCGTTTTTGCGGATAAAGTCAAGTGAGCAATTGGTCGCGTCCGCCGCAGTTCGGATTGCCATCTCGACAACGATTGCATGTTTTGGGGAGACCTGCCGCGAATTGGATTGCGAACTGTGCGTGCGTCAATTCTCGAGCTCGATCGCCGGTTGAGGCGAACTGCAATTTGGAACTACCCAAGAGTCATACTAACTCCGAGAAGCAGACTCGAATTTCGAAGGGACTCGGCTATATGCGGCGGTGACCTTAGAGCCTGCTGCTCTCCGCCGTGGGCGAGCGGGATTCTGTAGTTCACAACTTAAGGATTTTCGCGCGAACCATGCCGTTCGCTTTGCGAAACTGTGGCAATTCATCGCCTCCCCCAGAATTTCGAACTCTGTTAGAATGCGTGACTTGCCAGAAGAATTCCTCCAAACAAAAGCATTGGATTCATGCCGCTAGATCAATACTCGCCCTGCCCGTGCGGCAGCGGCAAGAAGATGAAGTTCTGCAAATGCGTAGAGCAACCTCAGGAATATGAAAAACTGATTCGACTGATCGAAGGCGGTCAAGAATTGGCAGCCATGGATCGCATCAATCAGATGCTCGCCAAAACCCCCAACGCCGCTTGGCTGCTGGCGCTTAAGGGCGAGCTGTCGCTTGGAATGCAGGAAGTGGACACTTTCAAGGATACTGCACATCGCTTTTTGAAGCTGAAGCCGGACAATCCACTCGCGCTCATCATGAATTCGCTCGCTGCCGCACTCGACAACGCGCCCGCGGAAAACGTGGCCAATTACCTGCTGGAAGGGCTCGGAGAATCCCGCGAGTCGCTGCCGTCGATGACATTGATGGCGCTCGAAATGTTGATTCAGTCGCTGGCCAATTCGGGTAGACTCTCGATGGCGGGCTATTGGGGTGAGATCCAGCAAATGCTGGCTGGCGATCAGCGACCGGAGGGCGATTCGGTATTGCAAGACGCTTCGCTCAATTTGATTGCAAAGGTCCCCTCGAAAGTAATCGACGATCCTCCAGGTTCTGCCTGGAAGGAGCGACTGGCTGAGGTATTGTCGTTATCGCGGACATTCCGGTTCGCCCAGGCCGAAACCAAGCTGCGGTCCATTTTGCGAGACTTCCCGGATCAGCCAGGGCCGCTTAGCCATTTGCTGCGTGCCCAAATGGCGCAATTAAATCAGAGTGGCGCTCACGCCACAGCGCAGAAGTTGGCTGAGCATCTCCAGATTTCACTTGAAGATCGTACATACTTTGCTGCCTTGGCGCTAGAGATTGAGCCCGAACAGAAGTCGCTGCAGTCCGAGTTGATTTTCAAATACTGCGAAGTCGATTCGATCGAACGAATTATCGAAGCTTTGAATCATTTGGGTAATGTAGATTCGATCGACGGCGAATCGGCTGACCAGATCAAGCAGTTCTACGCGGCGATGGTTCAGGATGAGGTGCCAGCCAAACAAATCTACAGTGTGTTCAATCGAGCTCTGAAGCCAGATGCCGGTAACTCCGAAGCGGGCGATGCGGTTGAGACTGAGCGGTTGATCGCGAGTTCCGTGTGTACGGTAGTTCTATTCGCCAAACAGACCGACAAGCCTGCGCGAGCGCTGTTCTTGGCCACTCGCTTTTCCGCTTACCAGCCCATTTGTGACGAAGTGTTGGGTATTTTGCAGCTCGGTGCTGAATTGGCGGATTTCACCGCATCCCTCAGTCGCTCTTACAGCGAGTTTTTGGGACGACCGAAGGTGATAGTTGGGCGTCGCGAACAGCCGAGCCTTGAGGAAAGTGGTTCCGAACTGGTCAAAGATTTTCTGAATCTGCCGCTGCGGTTGTTCTCTGGTGCTACTCCCTTGGAAGCTGCCAAAGATGAGAGGTTTCGCGGACCTCTTCTCGGCTTGCTGAGCCATCTAGAAGGCGAGCAAGGTTTGCTAGTTCCGCAAAATGCTATCGACCGAATCTACCAACAGCTCGATCTGCAGCGACCATCGTCCAAAGCGGACATTGTGGCTGGGAATTTCAGAATTACCAATATACTCGATCTCGATCGCCTCAAGCTCGAAGAGCTGAGCGATCAGCACTTACAAGGGGTGTTGTTGCGGGCAATGAATTTGGGGGCAAGCCGCACGTTCTATCATTGCAGTCTAGTTATTCGCCAGCGAGAGAGCTTAGCCGATCAAACGCAAACGCAAGTGGTCGCGCTTTCGGCACTGAAGATGTTCGCGCCAACTTTCGAGCAGAAAATTGGCTACTGTCGCGAACTTATCGATTGCTTGGCGTCCATTAAAGCGTCTGTGGGTAAGCTGGTCATAGAACTGGTGAGTCTGCTAAACGCCTCAGGACTCGCTAAAGAAGCTGAACAGACGCTAATGCAAGCTACCCAAGATTTCCCTGAGGATCCGTATCTGCTAAGTTTTCTGCAATACTTGATGCAATCGCAACGCGGTAATGCGGCCAGCCAGAGCACCGGATTCGGTCCAGATCAATTGGCCAACCGCATGTTGCAACACGCAACTCGGCCCGAGCCGGAAAGTGGCAGTAGTTTGGTACTGCCAGGCCAGACCTCCAGTGCGCCACAGGGAGAAAGCAAGCTCTGGTTACCCGGCACCTGACTTTAAAACAGCCCAAGCAAGCCATCCACTGAATGACAACTGCTGAAATTGATTCGTATTGGATGCGACGGGCGCTAACCTTGGCAGCTCGGGGTGAAGGACTGGTTGAACCCAATCCGCTGGTCGGGTGCGTAATCGTCGAACCGAAAACTAATGAGTT
The DNA here is from genome assembly GCA_041736515.1 of Pirellulaceae bacterium. Lineage (GTDB taxonomy): Bacteria > Planctomycetota > Planctomycetia > Pirellulales > Pirellulaceae > Aureliella. The sequence goes on along the minus strand of JBGSTP010000201.1, from coordinate 19,538 downwards.
GATCGGTTCGGGGTTTCACGTAGAGTTTGGCAAGGCCCACGCCGAACGAGCAGCGCTGGACGACGCTCTGCTCCATGGGAATGAGAAGCGGCTTCGAGGTTCGAGCGCCTATGTGACGCTCGAGCCGTGTTGCCATTTCGGCAAGACGCCTCCCTGCACCAAGGCGCTTATCGGGGCAGGTATTGCCCGCGTCGTCGTTGCTCAGCTCGATCCGTTTCCAGCCGTCTGCGGCAGCGGCATTGCCGAGCTTACGGACGCTGGTATCGAAGTGACGGTGGGGTGCGAACAGGCGGCAGCGCTGCGGCTCAACGCCCCCTATCGAAAACGGCTGGAGAAAAAGCGACCGTGGGTCATTGCCAAATGGGCCATGAGTCTGGATGGCAAAATTGCAACGCGAACCGGTGACAGTCAATGGATTTCCGGCGAGGTCAGCCGTACCAGGGTTCATGAACTGCGCGGGCGAGTCGATGCAATACTGATTGGCAGCCAAACAGCGCTTGCCGACAACCCGCTACTTACCGCGCGAACCAATGTTCCGCCGTTGCGAAAGGCCCTGCGTATTGTTATGGATTCGCGATTGCGTATTCCTATCAATTTTCGACTAGTCGAAACTGCGCGGGAAACGCCGGTGCTACTGGTGGCCGGGCCCGATGCATTGCCAGAAAAAGCCGAACAGCTTCGACAACTTGGCTGCCTAGTTTTCTGTTCGACGTTATCCGATCCAAACGCACGTTTGGAGGAACTGCTTCAAACCCTAGCGACCGAACACTCGGTGACCAACCTGTTGGTTGAAGGCGGAGGTCTGCTTGTTGGCAGTTTGTTGCAGCTGGGACAAGTCGACCAGTGCGAAGTGTTCATAGCTCCGAAACTGATCGGTGGCAAAGACGCGCCGAGTCCCATTGGAGGGCTGGGGATTTCACATTTACGCGATTGCTTGACAGCTAATTCTTGCTCAGTCCAACCAAGTGGCGAAGACACTCAGATAAGTTTGAGGTTAAACTGAGCTGCTGCATAGCTGATTCTGCGCTCTACAGAATGGACCACGATGATCCTCGTACTCGATAATTATGACTCGTTTACCTACAACTTAGTGCAACGTTTGGGAGAGATTGATCCCGCAGTAGAAATGCGAGTCGTCCGCAACGACAAAATCACGATTGACGAAATTCTTCAGCTCAATCCCGGTCGCATCCTCATATCGCCTGGTCCCTGTTCTCCGAGCGAAGCTGGGATAAGCGTCGAGATTGTCGAAAAGTTGATTGGCAAAATTCCGATCCTAGGAGTTTGCCTGGGGCATCAGTCCATAGGGCAAGCCTTGGGAGGAAAGATCGTTCGCGCATCTGAGTTGATGCATGGTAAAACCGATCGGATTTATCACGACGATCGCGGCTTTTTTGCAGGCTTGCCGAACCCGTTTGTAGCTACCCGCTACCATTCGTTAGTCATCCAGCCGGATATCCTGCCGGCTGAGTTGGAAATGTCTGCTTGGGTCGATGATCCGCGCGGTGGAAAACAAATTATGGGGGTACGGCATCGCGTGCATGCGGTCGAAGGCTGGCAATTCCATCCAGAGAGTTTTTTGACCGAACCGGGAATTGAGTTATTGAGTCGGTTTCTAAATTGGCAAACATTCGCGGCTGCGTAGAAAAAATCTGCCTACGACCTAGATTTTGTCGCAAAGTACCCAATTTGAGCTTGTGCCTGCACTCGTTCTTGGCGCAAATTCATCACTTTGAGCGCCCTTGAATTATCAGCTTCTCTAACAGATCGAGCGATAGCTAGCGATGTTGTGCGTTACGATTGGCCGCAGTCGCCATAAAGCCATGATAGCCGAGTATGAATACTTGGCTGAAAACGGTGCCGATTTAGTCGAAATGCGACTGGACTACATCGGGCGTTCCATCGATTTGAAACGCTTGCTCGAAAAACGGCCCTGCCCAGTCGTCATCACCTGCCGTCGTCGCGAAGACGGGGGACGTTGGGATAAGACGGAACAAGAACGCACGATGATCCTCCGCAGTGCGATTGCCACTGGAGTCGACTTTGTGGACCTCGAGGAGGATATCGCTGGCAGTATTCCGCGATACGGTGCCACGAAGCGAATTATCAGTCTTCACAACTTTGAACGCACGCCAGACAACTTGGACGAGATTCACGCGCGGCTCGCAAGTCTCGACGCCGATGTCGTGAAGATAGCCACGATGGCCAATTCGTTTACCGACTGCATACGCATGCTGCGGCTGGTCGCAGCGGCCAAAGTTCCCACGATTGGTTTGTGCATGGGCGATATCGGCGCACTGACGCGAATTTTGGCGCTGCGCTACGGTGCTCCGTTTACGTACACGACGATTTCATCCGACAGAAAAATAGCGCCCGGACAGATTACTTTTGAAACGATGCGCGACGTATACCGACCTGCTGAAATCAACGAAGAGACACGATTGTTTGGTGTAGTCGCGGACCCCGTGGCACACTCGCTAAGCCCCCAACTGCACAACGCAGCGTTCAAGCACAACGCTCTCAATTGTCGCTATCTTCCATTTCGGATCTCAGCCGACGAATTACCCTTGTTTATGGAATGGTGCAAGCAATCGAGTATCGGTGGACTGAGCGTGACGATTCCACATAAAGAAGCCATGCTGCGTTTGGTGGACGAAGCGGAATCGGCCAGCCAGGGCATTGGAGCTATCAACACCGTTGCCATCAAGAGCGCAGTGACCAGCGGATACAATACCGACTACCGAGCCGCGATGGATTGTTTGACGGAAGCGTTAAAAACTCAGAAAACTATTCAAAATCAAGCGTATCGCGAAGAGGACTTGTTCCGAGGACGCGGAGTCATGCTGTTGGGAGCCGGCGGCGTCGCCCGCGCGATTGGCTATGGTTTAAGGCAGCGTGGCGCCATTCTAGCAGTCTCGAGCCGCACTCCCGAACGTGCTGAGGAACTCGCCCGGGCGCTCGGCGGGCGAGCGATTCCATGGAGCGCGCGTCACGACCTACGCGTTGGAATCTTGGTCAACTGCACACCGATCGGTATGCATCCGGATCTCGACCGCAGCCCCTACGAAGCGGAAAAGCTGCATGTGGATACGATCGTATTCGACACGGTATACAACCCGGAACAAACGGTGTTAGTCAAGGACGCAAAGAAAGTTGGCTGTTTCGTAGTCAATGGCTTGGACATGTTCGTACGACAAGCCGCCTATCAGTACAAGTTATTCACGGGGCTCGAACCTCCCAGCCAACTGATGCGCGAGACGGTAAAACGCATCACGTCGATGGTCAAATACTAGTTTTTCAACATTATGCTGTTGGCCGTAGCCGCCGCTGCCAAGCGGTTGATCTTAATGAGTTTATTCGTTGCGCGACCACCGTCTGGCGACAGTGGCTACGTTGTTGTTGGCCGTAGCCACCGCTGCCAAGCAGAGATCTTATCGTTTTTTTCGGCAGGACCAAAGTGCGCTGCCGATCACTGTGGCTACCGTTAAAGGTAACACGATAGTTCCAAGAATTCTAGACAATTGATTGTTCAGCGCGGGGTTAATTTCAGCTGAGATGATAAACCCGTTATAGCAGACGTAGTAGAAGAGCAGCAAAGCGCCCTCTGTCCGCGTGATCAGGCTTCCAGCAAAAAAGATCGGCAGGCAAATGGCAGCAACCGCCACCATGACTGGAATATCGAAGGCCAATGCGGCCGGCGCGATAGGAATTCCCGTGGGAGAGACAATGGCGGTCAGACCTAACACGCACAAAATGTTGAATAGGTTGCTACCCACGACGTTTCCGACAGCGATATCGCGCTCTCCCCGTATACTAGCGACAACGGAAGTTACCAGTTCCGGGAGAGATGTGCCAACGGCAACAACTGTGAGACCAATGATCAGTTCACTGACTCCTAGCATCTTCGCGATCGATACGGCACCGGAAACCAACCAATTTGAGCCGAAACCAAGCAGGATCAAACCGCCAACCAGCAGTACCAACTGCCCGAAACGCGTTGCCCCTAATCCTTTCGCAGCAGGCATTTCGCTAGCGAACTCCTGTTCGGAAGCACGCGTCTCTTGTCGACTCTTGATGACTGTGAAAGCGATATAGCCCAGCAGACCAGCGAACAAAAGCATGCCTTCAGTTCGAGTCACGACCAAGTCGTAGCTGAACCACCAAAGCAGCAAAGATACGCCGATCATCAGCGGCACATCGAAACGGATCAACTGACTAGAAACAATCAATGGTGCAGCAAGCGCAGCCAAACCGAGAATTAACAGTACGTTGCAGATGTTGCTGCCTACCACGTTTCCGACGGCTACGTCGGCTGAACCCGACATGGCTGCTTGCAGACTAACTCCCAACTCAGGTGCGCTGGTCCCAAAGGCGACGACCGTCAAGCCGATTACGAGCGGAGAAATTCGTAACGAGAGTGCGAGTAGTGAGGCACCGCGCACTAGCAGCTCGCCGCCGAAAACAAGCGCGACAAGCCCCAGTACGATCATGCAGGTTGGCCAAATCATAAACTCTACTACCTAGTTCCTTTGGGATTGCCAGTCAAACGGGGCACAATTCCCAACTAAGGTTTAAATGGGCGATGCCTGGAAGTCAGCAAATTTTCAGCAGAAAAATGAAGACTCTAGTCCAGCTTACATCAATGATCTTTGAATTAAGACGACGATCGCACCTGAAATGTAACCTGCAAACGCCCAGGGTGCGATACGGCGGAGGTACCACAGGAAATCGATGTGCTCTAATCCCATGGCCGCCACTCCGGCCGCGGAACCGATGATTAAGCAACTGCCGCCCGTACCTGCACAATAGGCCAGCAACATCCAGAATTCATCATTAATGGGCATTGAGTACATTTCGATTCCGGCTGCTACCAGCGGCACATTGTCCACAACGGCAGAGACCAAGCCGATCGCCAAAGCGACAACGTCGCGGTTGGGCAGCACACCATCGAGCCATTCGGCTGCGGTGCGAAGTGATCCCATCGCGCCCAGCGCACCGACGGCCAGCAAAATTCCCAGGAAAAATAGGATGCTAGACATGTCCACTTTTCGCAGAGCAGCCAAAACACCGGTGCTAGAACGCGTTGCCTCATCCATTGTATGGCTGACGAACTCGGACACGATCCACAATACTCCCAGACTCAACATCATGCCCATGTACGGCGGTAAGTGAGTGTACGTCTTGAAAACGGGAACGCTCAGCAAGGCCACCAGTCCTAGGATCAAGAATAACCACTGTTGCCAAGGCTGGATAGTTTTGTCCATGTGCTCTGTGCTCTTGGGTAGCTCTCCCAACTGCCCCTTCATGACAAATGACAGGCCGATAAGTGGAACGAGCAAGCACACGAAGCTACCGACGAACAGTTCCACCATTACTTCGACAGTACCAATCTTATGCTTAATCCACAGCATAGTCGTGGTAACGTCGCCGATTACCGTACAAGCTCCACCCGCGTTGGCAGCAATTACAACCAATCCCACGAAACGCAGTCGATCTTCTTTGTCGGCCACCAACTTTCGAAGCAGCGACACCATAACGATGGTAGTGGTCAAATTGTCCAGCACCGCAGACAGGAAGAAAGTCAGCAAACCGACAATCCACAACAGTGTGCTCTTGCGTCTTGCCCGGATTCGGTTCGTTACGATGGCGAAACCTTCATGAGCGTCCACCAGTTCAACGATGGTCATCGCCCCCATCAGAAAAAAGAGAATGCTGGCAATCTCACCAGTCAAATGCAAGTGTTGCGCTTCGATGACGAAATGCTGTGCCACATTCTCGACCTGTTCGGCTTTAGCTTCTTCTTCAAACCAGTGCGGAATGATGCCCGCCGGCAATAGGCTTTGCAAATTCACGATGTAAATTGCCCAGCACAAAACTCCGGTGATCAGCGCCGAAGCTGCTTTATTGATATGCAGCTTGTGCTCAAGCGCAATGGCGAGATATCCAAGGACGAAGATGGTCAGAATGACAGTGAACATGACTGCCGAGACTCCAGCGGTGAAAGTGTCAATGTGAGTAGGCACACCAGGGGCACCTATGCTCCCATTACTGCGATGGCTGAAATATAAGCTGGCCTCGTTTTTTATGTGAGCGGCCATTGCAACGAATTTTAGGTGGGGGAAGTTCGATAGTTGCGGGCCATCAACCCAACGCGACGCACCTGTGCAAAACTTCAGTTTCGAATTGCCGTCAGTTTGGACAACGCCCAAATGCTTTGGCACCACCGGGATTTACTGCCTATTCTGATTAGAGAGCGGCACAGCTCAAGCTAGCCCGCTCTAATGAGTGTCTCTGTCCGACTAGGCGTCTTCGTAGTCCTCGTACTCCTCAGATTCGTCGATCTCAAACTCCTCGCCCTCGTCTTCCATCAGGTTTGATTCCAAGTCATCTTCGAGCTCCTCGCCGTTGTCGTCATATGTGACCTCTTCTACGACGCGATGAATGGGAACCACCTTGCGGGCAGTTCTCGGCGGGCTCGACGCTCGCTCTGTCAAACTCTCCGCATTTTCGTCAGTGAGTCCGTGACTGGGGACTTTATGGTCGGGAGGTTTATTGTCGGCGGGGTCATGAATAGCGGGCGGGTGCATAGAACCGCGCGGGGCACGCGGAATCGCTGAACTGGCAGTGCGCGTGGGAGGCGGCTCGTCTGCAGTTTTAGCCGGCAGTATTTTGTTGGACCTCGGCGGCGATGAAGGCACCGCCGCTTCGCTGTTTCCGCTGTCGCGCATGCTCTCCCACTCCGCAATGGAGATAACGACTTCTCGAGCTTGTGAACCATTGTACTGGCCCACGATGCCGTCCTCGGCCATGAAGTCGATCAGTCGCGCAGCTCGTCCGTAACCGATTCCCAAGGCACGCTGCAGCAGCGAGCAGCTACCTCGGCCTTCGCGTACAACAACATCCACGGCAGCTTCGTACAGGTCATCGCGCTTTTTGAAAGACCCGGGAGTGGGAGCTTCCTCGTCATCGCCTTCTTCTTTGATCTTGAGGTTTACCAGCTCGTGCACAAAGTTCTGTTCGCCCGTGCTGCAGTGATCGACCAGCTGATTAATCTCTTCATCGCTGAGATAGGTACCCTGTCCACGGAGCAACATGCTGGTTCCATTTCCCATAAACAACATGTCGCCATTTCCAAGTAGTTTGTCGGCACCCATTTCATCGAGGACAACGCGGCTATCCGTGCGACTGGCAACCTGGAATGAAATTCGCGCGGGTAGGTTGCTCTTAATCAGACCGGTGATAACATCTACGGTTGGCTTTTGAGTAGCAAGAATCAAATGGATTCCTACGGCGCGACTTTTTTGGGCCAGGCGGATAATGTGTTGTTCCACTTCCTTGCCGGCGGTCATCATTAGGTCAGCCATTTCGTCGGCGATAATTACGATAAATGGCAGGTGATCTGGGATGGCGTCGGTTTCTTCGGTCGTTTCCGGCTTGAGGCGATCGAGCAGCTCTTCGCGTCCTAGCTCGTTGTAGCTGGTTAGGTGCCTGACACCTGCGCGAGCCAAGAGGGCGTAGCGCTCCTCCATTTTGTCTACAGCCCAAGCCAAGATGGCCTCCGCCTTGCGCATATCGGTGACCACTGGATGCATCAAATGCGGTAGCCGACCGTAGCCGCTAAGTTCAACCATTTTCGGATCGATCATCAGCATCCGCACTTCGTCGGGGCGCTTCGTCATCAATATCGACGCGATCAACGCATTGAGGCACACCGATTTACCCGTACCGGTACGTCCGGCGATCAATAGGTGCGGAAGAGTTGCCAAGTCTGCAACGAGCGCGTTGCCCGATACGTCCTTGCCCAGAAACATGGGTATTTTAGCTTTCTTGCCTTTCGGGCCCTGCTCTTCAATGACTTCGCGAAGACGCACTACCTGTCGAGTTTCATTGGGGACTTCAATGCCGACGGTATTTTTGCCGGGTATAGGCGCGACGATGCGGACGCTTGGGACGCGCAGGGCGATGGCCAAGTCATCAGAAAGGCTGGTGATTTTCGCGAGCCGCAGTCCTGCCTCCAACTCGACTTCGTATTGGGCGATGACTGGCCCAGTCTCAATCTCGACCACTTTGACATTGAACCCAAAATCCTTGAAGGTCTTCTCGAGTATTTTTGCTTTGCGGCGCACTTCGACAGTTTGAGTTTCGAAGTCGATGTCGTCGCTTTCCAAAAGCAAATCGAGTCCAGGCAACACATACTCCTCGGCCCCAGCCGGCAGCTTCGTATCGTCGAGATGAGCCAGCGCATCGCGGTTTCGCTTGGCTTCATCGGCTTTCTTCTGCTTCGGTGCGCGCACTCTGGGTGGAGTTGGCTCTTCAGCAACATGCGGTTCGTCAGCGCGAACTTGCAGGACCTCGCCATCAACCTCCAACTCCCGCACGACGCAGTCTAGCTCCTTCTCTTCCAACGACTCGTGTTCTTCGGTGACGTTTTCAGTGTCATCTGCTTCAAATTCTTCGTCCTCTTCGGACTCCAGATTGACATTTGGAGTTGCAATGACTTCGGGAGTCGTAGACGCTGAGATCAGGCCACCGGCAATGGACTTGGCGATGCCCAGCAAGCCAGCTTTGGAATCTGCCGGCTGCGCCGTTGGTTGAGCGCGCGCATCGAGTTGCACACCCCGAATGCGGACCGGCGGATCCACTTCCGCCGGCAATTGATCGTTCGGCAGCTTTACGCCCTCGTCAACGTCGCTAGTACGACGCCGAGTTGGAAAGAATCCAGTTGGATTTGGCAATGAAACTCGCTGTTTTGTGGCTGCCGCGGCAGTTGTCGCAACAGCCGCACCGCCAGCTAGCATCCAGGCCGCTGCTTTAACCACGACATAATCGGTACTCAGTAGTAATCCGGCCACGAAAATCGTCAATGTCAGAATCAGACTGCCCACAAATGCAAAGTGTTCGTTGAGCCAGGTAGAGGCAGTAGCTCCTAGATAGCCGCCCGAACCGATGACGGGCGAAAGTGGCGTGTTCAAGTTCAGTAACGACGCACAAGTCGTGGCTGCAATAACGACCAGCACCCAGCCTGCCTGGCGCGAGGCTCGAACATAATTGCTTTGGACACGAAACATCCAAATGGCCAAGACCGTTAGGCCTAACGCGACCAGCACTGAACCAATCCCCAAACTCTGCACCATCAACTGCGCGCAAGCGGCACCGATCCAACCACACCAATTCGTCGGTTTCTCATTGGCTGGGTAAACCAAAGAATCGACCGCAACAATATGATTTAGCGGCACAGGCAATGGCCCCACCGAGTCGGCTGGATCGTAACTCAGCAAACTCAGCCATAGGAAAACGCACAGCGCTGACAGAATCAGCGCCTCGATGTCAAATTCAATTTGCCGCGATTCGCTCATCGCCGTTCCTGGATCTCGGTTTGCAGTTGCCTGAGCCCGCGCATTTTTGCATAAACGCACTGACTAACTAAAGATCGACCGAATGCAGTCCGAGATCGATGGTTTTCGCCCGCTACCGCTTGCTTTTGCTAGCTGTTACAAGCGTTGCATCTGAAACAACGAGAGCACTTGGGAAAATTAGGCTAAGCCTGCCGCGCGAAGTTGACGATCGGCCAGAGCGGCAGCTATTCCGGACTGTGCAACTGCTGCGACCGGTATCGTCTGCAATAACACGACATCTACGCCAGCGCGATCGGCCATTCTTAGAAATTCGTAGAACCCATGCGCGTATTCAGCGATACTATCGAATTGCCTTGCCAGTTTTATCCAATCGGGAGGATCCTCAAGGCCAGCATAGGCATAGCTCCGCGACCGCAACTCGACAGGCGGATGCCAACCGACAGTACTTTCCAGCAACTGCACGCGAGCGCGCGGCTGGTAATGGGGGTGCCTGATGCCTGGCGATAACGACGAACCAGCCGCTGCCGTATAGCCGATCTGAGTTGCCCTTGGAAAGAGAATTTGCAATTCGCAAAGCCCTACTGCGCCTGGCCGCAATAAAACGGGCTCAGTGCCGGTGCAATCGATCACCGATGACTCAAGCCCAACGTGCGCGCAATCCACTTTCAAGACTGCGTCTATACGGCCATCCAAGTCCTCTAGCACGCTTTGCCAGGTTGTGCCACTGGGGCGGCCCGAAAGGTTGGCAGAAGGAGCTGCCACGGGAATGTTCGCGGCCCTCAACAGTCGCTGCGCGACGTCGGCGGCTGGAATTCGTATACCCACGGTGTCCAGTCCTGCAGTTACCAGGTCGCAAATCGCTGGTGCCTTGGGCAGCACGACTGTCACCGGCCCCGGTGAGAAGGCCTGCAGTATCCGTTCGGCCATTGGGTTGATACTCCGCGCGGCCAGCGGCCAATCACGCCTGTCTGCCAAGTGAACGATGAGTGGATTGTCTGTGGGCCGACCTTTGGCTTCAAACAGCCGCTCGATGGCATGTTTGTTCTGCGCATTGGCGCCCAAGCCAAAGACTGTTTCAGTAGGAAAGGCCACCAATCCACCGGCTTGCAAAATTTCTGCGGCTTCTTCGATGCACTCTAGTGTTTTTGTCTTCAAGTCCGCGAGCTTTCGAACGGGTTTTCATGACTTTTTTTAATGCAACAAACAGCTTTTTTATCGACGCTGGATACCTATTGGAGATTGTCTCGAAAACACTCGCAAAAATGAAGCTGGCTCCTGCAAAAGGCGACTTTTTCTGCAGGCAAAGCCTAGCACGAACTGGGCTATGGACCAAGCGGCCGAACGGATCCCCGTAGCCTGCAGTTGCAAACAAAATCGGCTATCATGCAACTCTCCAAATCTGGCGATGTTAATCAGCTTGTCCTTTAAGACGGCATTGTCGATGAGTAAGCGAAAAGTGTTTGTCGTGGGGCTGGTCGGCGGCATCGCGTCCGGCAAGTCCTTCGTGGCCCAATTGTTTGCGGAGTATGGTGCTCCCATCATCGACGCCGACAAGATCGGTCACGAGGTGCTCAAACGGCCCTTGATCGTCCGCAGGCTGGGGCAAGTGTTTGGCGCGCAAGTAGTTGACGAGAATGGTAGCATCGACCGCAAGGCACTAGGGCAGCTGGTATTTGGCGATTCCTCTGCCGCTCGCCAGAAACGAGAGCAACTCGAAGCGATCGTGCATCCCGTGATTCACGCCGAGGCTGTGCAGCAACTGGCGCGGCTTTCCGCCGGCACTCCCGCGCCGGCGGCGGTCGTCATCGATGCCCCGCTATTGCTCGAAGCTGGCTGGGCTCCCATGTGCGACATAATTGTTTTCGTCGATACGCCCACCTCGATTCGCAGCGAACGAGCCGAGCAACGAGGCTGGAGCAGTGCGCATTTCGCACAACGCGAACAAGCCCAAATGCCTCTGAATGACAAACGGGCTCAGGCTACTCATATTTTGAATGGAAACGCCCACGAAGCGGAGCTACGGAGTGCCATCCAATTGTTGATGGAGGAGATGGTAATTTAGAAATGGATTGTGCTCGCAATTCGTGCCGTCGTTGGGCACGATGCCACGGCGAGCATTGGACCGAATAACAAAACCAGGAATGAGAATATGAATCTCGATCGACGCCAGTTTTCTAAAGCCGTTGCGACGGCAGCTGCATGTGTTGTTGTTCCCAAAGTTGCTGCAGCAGGTGTGTTCTCTGGAAAAATTAAGAAGGCCGTCAAATACCACATGGTCACCGAGAAGCTCACCGTCTTGGATAAATTAAAATTACTAAAAGACCTGGGATTCTCTGGCATCGAGCCCAGGACTGCCGAGGCCAAGGGAAACTTGCCTGAGCTGCTCAAGGCTAGCCAGGCGACAGGTATCGAAATCCATGGCATTGTGAATAGCTCGAGTGCTAACATCCAAGAGCCTGTCGACTTGGCACGCGAACTAGGCGCTACCTCCGTTTTGATAACCGTACCTGCTGATCCGAAAGGCTCTTACCTCGCCAACTATCAGGAGCGTCAGAGAATTATCCGAGAAGCTATTCCCTACGCCGAAAAACGCAATATCAAATTGTTGATCGAGAACGTATGGGCTAGCTTCCTTATCGAGCCCATGGGACTATTGCGATTTGTGGAAGAATTGCAGAGCGACATAGTCGGCGTCTATTTTGATGTGGGCAACAATATTCGTTGGGGCTATGCCGAGCAGTGGATCGAGGTGTTGGGAAAACGGATTGGAAAACTAGATATCAAAGAATACGATCGCAAACTACAGAACTCCCAGGGACTGCGAGCTGGCTTCAAATCGGAGATTGGCGAGGGCAGCGTCGATTGGCCGCGCGTCCGCGAAGAGCTGGCCAAGATCCACTATTCCGGATGGGCCACAGCCGAAGTTCCGGGCGGCGACCGCACGCGGCTGGCCGACATCTCCCAACGAATGGATCGAGTTCTGGATCTCTAAGCCAGACCGGGGATACAACGAATGCTAGCATTCCGTAGGTTCATCCGTTTTGGCAAACCCCAATTAGCACCTCCGCGTGTGCAGCTGAGTGGGTTCCTATTGGCTAGGGAGCAGCAAACCACTATCCTGGACTATTGGCCCAGCGTTTCCGAGCAGATTTTCGGAGTAGAGTAATCGGGCCGCCGAAGTTAGTTTCAAAAGTATTTTGGCTATGAACCCCAGCCTAAAACGAAATCAAAGTGAAATGGGCCGAGCAATGTTCGCCAGTACCTGCGACTGGAGACGACGCGAAGAGCTATTGCTAGCATCCTATGCCATGTTCGGCAAAGATTCGACCGGTCGACGTTATGCGGAAGAGCCACATCCCTATCGCAGCCCTTTTCAGCGCGATCGCGACCGAGTCTTGCATTGTGCGGCCTTTCGTCGACTCAGCGGTAAGATGCAGGTGTTTACCGGCGACATGGGAGACTACCACCGCACGCGACTCACACACACGCACGAAGTGGCGATGGTAGCTCGAACCATCGGTCGCGTATTGCGGCTCAATGAAGACCTGATTGAAGCGCTTGCGCTATTGCACGATATCGGTCATCCGCCATACGGGCATAGCGGCGAGCACGCCTTGAGCGATTGTCTGCGGGAGCACGGTGGCTTTTCGCACAATCAGTTTGCGCTGACGTTAGTGGAAGAGCTCGAGACTCGCTATACCGCTTATCCGGGACTGAATGTATCAAACGAAGTATTGGCTGGCCAGAATTATCGGATCACCCACGAGAATGCTGCGACGCTGCTTGAGGTGCAGGTGGTCGATCTAGCGGATAGTTTGGCCTACAACGCACACGATGTAGACGACGCACTTGCGCTTGGATTAATTCAGTTCCAGCAGTTGGAAAGCCTCGATCTCGTTCAGCGGGCGATCGAGTGGGGGAGAACTAAGCTGCATGCCACAGATCGAGTGCTACGTCAGTCTTTAGTCCACAGCCTGATAGATGTTCAGGTCGCCGATCTTCTCGAATCCTCCTCGGAAACGCTCAGCGATCTTGATGGCTTGGATAGTCTTTCGGTGCGCCAGCTCGAGACAACACTGGCGCTCTCACCGGCCGTGTCCTCCGAGTGTGAACAATTATCGCAGTTCCTGTTCGACCATGTTTACCGCCATGAAAAGCTGATCGTTGTCCGCGATCAAGCCGCCATGCGCGTGAAGCGACTATTCGATCAACTTTCGCGGTTCCCTGAAATGTTACCCAAGCGATTTATCGATCGCGCGCAGCGTGTTGGCGTGGCTCGATCGATTGGTGCTTACATCGCGGGCATGACAGATCGATTCTGCGACCAACAATATCGCCGGCTGATTGAGCTCGGCGACAACACGGCACAGGACTGGTGAATCTCTCGCCGCCGTCAAGTTTAAGACTTCGGTTTTTCTTTCGGTTTTTCTTGGCGAGGTGTTTGCAGGGCAGCGAGGTCCGATTCGGGGATCTCACATTTTGCTCCCGTGGCGGGGAGTTCTACTGAGGCAGTCCAAAGCACTCCGTTCACAACCAATTGTCGCATGCCGAGTTGCGACCAGGCCGAGTGGGCATCTAGTCCGGTAAACGAAAACGAGCGGCCGCCGCGTGGGCGTTCGTAGGCCCAGCCCACGATGTCATCATTCAATCCAGCGCGACTGCCCGCGTACTCTTTTCCCGACCATACGAGCGGCACGATGCCTTGCATTTGATCGACGAACACGATTACGTTGAGCCAGCCGTCGTTGATTTTCCACGGCGTCACTCCCCGCGCGATCGGATGGTTGGGGAAATCGACGTGGTGGCTATCCCAGTGCCCGCGTCCCGATCGGCCAGTTAAATAGACTCCGCCTAACCAACTCTTGGCTTGCTCTGCGAACTCGTCAGGGTAATCCACGGCTTGGTGAATCATGACAATTCCAACGCCAGCGTCGACGAGCGACTGCATTTTGGCAACCCGCGCGGGCGTGGTCAAAAAGGCTTGCTTGCCGCCGCCGTCGGTATAAAAGACGATCGATGCGGCGCCATCAAATACCTGTTCATCCGCGGGCCACCCTTCTTCAACAGCTACCGTTTCCACTCCGGGCGTTTGTCTAAGTAGAAACTCCAGGCATTTGCAACCCGCCAGGTAGTCGTGGTGCCCAAGTTTATCGACCTTGGCGGTTTCCCCTGCTACCAGCACGATTTTTCGAGTTCGGCCTGACTCCTGAGCGCATGCCGAGGTAGGATGCAACATAGCGAGTGCAACGACGATGAGACTGAGCGAACGAAGTAACTGCATGATCTCTCCTAAGTAGGTTGTTGGGCCTATGAGTCTACACGAAAAATCACTTTCGCAAAACTTAATGCGGCCCCACGCGCATACCGACAAACTAAGCCCGTGGAACGCCGAGGAATACTGCTTGCTGGATTTCGGTCAAGGTCGAAAATTGGAACAATTTGGTGGTTTTGTCGTAGACCGCCCCTGTCCCGCTGCGCTCGATGCGCGACGCCAGCATAGCGCTGCCTGGAATGCGGCGAATCTCCAGGTGGATCAAGCTGGAAAGGTAATTGCAGGACAATCGCCACACGGGGACTGGCACTGTCGCTTCGAGCAAATTGTGTTTCGTCTAAGACTTACGCCATTTGGTCACGTTGGACTATTTCCAGAGCAAGCTGCCAACTGGCTGTGGTTGCAGGAAGCAGCTAAAGTTCTGCAGTCGGCAAAGTTGTCGTCTATTTCGGCGCTGAATCTGTTTGGCTACACGGGAGGGACTACCCTCGTTTTATCTGCGGCAGGGGGGCAAGTCGTACACGTCGATGCGTCTGCTCCGGCGGTTAAATGGGCGCGTGAGAACGCTGAACATAGTGGCCTGGCCGAGCGACCCATTCGCTGGATCGTTGAAGATGCGCGCCGTTTTGTTGCGCGGGAGATCCGACGAGGGAACCGCTATGATATTATCGTGCTCGACCCTCCCAGCTACGGACATGGACCCAATGGGAAGAGATGGAACATCGACGAAGAGTTGCAATCGCTCTTGCTCAATTGTTTTGAACTTCTATCGGAGAATGCTGCGCTACTTTTTACTGCGCATAGCAACACTTTGCATGAAAGCCAGATTAGTAACTGGATAGCGCAGTGCTTACCGCACCACGTGGTTCATTGTGGTCGACTGTCATTGGTTGCTTCAGACGCTCGACAACTCGACGCAGGTTTCTTTATCCGCACGATCGCGAAGGGCTAGGGGCGATCGTAGGCATGCTAGCTTTGATACGAAGAGAATTCTAGATCGAACGGCAGCTAAGTTCAATTACGCGCTTTACACGACGTGCAACTTCTAGCAAAATGCTCGGCGTTGCTCTCGAGGCGTAGGGTAACGACGCTTTTCGTAGAATACAAACATTCCACTCAACTCTCATAGCGGTAGCACGGATGTTGCGACTTTCTGTTAATCAGCTATCTACATATCGTTGGACATTTGAGGAAGACGTTCTCCACTATCACCAGGCTGGCTTTGATGCGGTAGGCATTTGGCGACCGAAGCTGGTAGAGTACGGTGAAGAGAAGGGGTTGGAGCTGATTCGCGAGCACAACCTATCGATCTCATCGCTGCAATGGATTGGTGGATTTACGGGCAGCGACGGGCGCAGTTATCGCGAGAGCATGTATGACGCACTCGATACGATTCAGTTAGCCGCTGACATTGGCGCCGAAACAGTGGTTGTGTTGGCTGGCGGGCGCGGTGGGCACACGAAGAATCATGCCAATCGCATACTGCGCATCGCCTTGAAGGAGCTGTCGGAAGCCGCTCAAGCGGTTGGGGTGCAACTGGCGTTGGAACCAATGCATATCGGCTGTGCGCAGGAATGGTCTTTCTTGAACACGATTCCCCAATGCTTGGATATCATCGCAACGATATGCAATCCCAATTTGGGAGTGGTGTTTGATTGTTATCATTTAGCGCAGGATTTACCATCGATCCCTTGGCTGGAGTCGATCGTGCCCTATGTTCGCCTGGTGCAGCTTGGTGACGCCAAGCACGCACCGATGGGAGAGCAAAATCGTTGCCTACTTGGGCACGGCTTTGTACCGCTGCAGAACATAGTCTCGATATTTCAGCAAAGCGGTTATAGGGGCTTTTATGAAATCGAGATTGTGGGACGAGAGGTGGAGCACCTTCAGTACGAACAAATTCTCGGCGCCGCCAGGCTCGTTGCAGAAGATTGGCCAGCAAGCAGCTAGTCGTTGACAGCTCAGTAGGCCTCAACTGCGCTGCGCTTGTTGGCGGCCTACATTAGCGGCCTACGCATAGTTGAGAAGTTCGTTGACGGCGATACAGTGGCACAGCGATCCGAGTATGACAGAGATATGCCATAATGAATGCGTGAACCAGGCATGATGGCTGCGGATCAGAAACAGGATTCCGAGGGTATAGCTTAGTCCTCCGATAAACATCCACGCGAAGCATATCGCGGGTGTTTTGGCTATCAACGGCAAGGCCGGTAACCAGCCCAAGAGCACATAGGTAACGGTGGAAGAGGCGTCAACTTTATACGTTGCCACCACCTTCAAATAAAACCCCCAAAAAGCTGCCAGCCACACGGCCAACAGTATCGCGCCGGTCCACCCTTGAGGGCTGCCTTGCCAGATAAACGGCGAATAGGTACCGGCGATCAACAGGTAAATCGTTCCCTGATCCCAGGCTCGCATGCGGCCGCGCATGCGCGGCTCCATCACCGCGTGCGACAGCGTTGAGCAGAGGTAGACCAGCGCCATCGAACCAGCAAAGGCCACGCAAAAAAATCGTAGCCCCAAGGAATGAGAAATAGTCGCATTCCAGAAGAAAATTACGGCCACCAGGCTCAACAGGAAGCCTATTCCATGCGTTATCGCATTGGCCAGTTCATCCAGAGGTAGCGCCGGCGATCCGGCGACCTCTTCCTGCGAAACGTTTGTCAGTGGTTTATTCAACGGCCCGACCTAGGTAAAGTTCAACAGACCTCATCCACATAGCGGCACTGGTTGGTCATGGAACCAGCGGAGCCGTTTTCCGGGGGAAAAGCTGCGGCAACCCAAAAATGGCCGGTTGACGGTGCGATTTCTCATTCTATCAACCACCCGCGTACGTTTTGAGTCGCTCATTTTCCGGCCCAGGGTGGGGTTTTCTCACGATTCGCAGTGTTTTTCACAACGCGATTCGCTGGCGAGGGACCAAGTGCGATTTCCGCATGTACGACGTAAGTCGTTCCCTGGCTTACGCTTCGGGTGCGATGCATTGCTACGCTCAACGTCAAACCAGACGCTGTCTGGGCCTGACAATATAGCGTGTTTGTCAAAATGGATGAATTGGTGCTCGCGAGAATGCGCCCTGAGCAGCAAAATTATTGACCCGCCTCTCGGTAGAATTGCTTTGCCCGAAAAATTGTTTCCAAGAAGAAAAATTCGTCTAGGGCTAACAGCTGGAAGCTGCTACCATTCGGCCACGAAGTGCTCCAGCACAGCTTTATGGCAAACGTCACGCGTCAGGGAAGATGCAATGCTCAGGTTTTTTCGGATCTGCGGAATCTCATTCTTGGTCCCTTGGTGCGCCAGTTCAGGCTTGGCCCAACAGCCCAGCCTGACACCCCAACAACAGGCACTTCAACAACAGGCACTCCAGCAACAGACACTCCAGCAACAGGCGCAGGCAGCGGCTCAGTATCAACAAGCCATGCAACAGCAGCAGGCTATGGCAGCTCAAGGCAAAGAGGTGCCAACGCTGGTTATGACGGCCGAGGCGGCCATTGCCGCTGGTGCTGCCAAATCACAAGCCCAGGCAGAAGCGGCCGCGCAAGCAAAAATATCCAAAGTACCCTTTGAGCCACTGAACAAAGAACAGGCGGACTATCTCGACGCAGTTCTCAACGCTTGGGAGCAACGCACTGGAAAAATCGTTCGTTACCAGTGCACGATTACACGCTGGCAATTTGATCCAACCATTGAACCGACGCAACCGGCCAATATCGACAGCGGAGTCCTGCAGTACGCGAAACCAGATAAGGGGTTGTATCGGATAGATAAACGGCAGAGCATCTCCAAGAAGGGACCACCTCCGGAATATCGAGTCAGCGAAAAATTTGCCGACTACTGGATATGCGATGGCGAGTATCTGCATGTTCGCGATCGGAATGAAAAGAAAGAACTTAAAATTCAGCTGCCACCGGAACAGCGCGGCAACGGTATTCACAACAGTCCGCTACCGTTCTTGTTTGGGGTGAAAGCCGATGAAATCAAACAGAGATATTGGATCCGACCTGTCGCTCCCCCCAAGGACAACACCGATGTCTGGTTGGAGGCTTGGCCCAAGCTGCTCGACGATGCAGGCAGTTATTCGCGAGTCCAAATCATACTCGACCCGAAAGAGGTGCTTCCTAAGGGGCTTGTCGTCTATCTACCCAACTGGGAGCCACAGCATCCCAACCGCGAAGTCTACGAATTCAACAATCGCAAGCAGGATTGGAATGCGATGGACGCGATTCGAGAGAAGTTGTTCATGAAGGAATTCATCGAGCTCGATTTGCCATCCGATTGGCAAGTCATCGTGGAACCATATAGTGCACCGCAGGATGCGGGGCAACCGGGGCAGGGAAGCCCCAATCCCACACAGCGCGTGGCGCAACCTCCGGCCACGCAACCGCAAATGAAGTTGCGTTAGCGGGCGACTTTCCAGTCATAGTCGCTCCAGTTAGTCGCTGAGCGTTACACCGGCATCCTTTGCGAACTGTCGTCGGATCTCGTGCCATTTAGCGGCCATGGATCTCACCCGCTGCGGATATTGCTGGGCAAGATCTACTTGCTCGGCACGATCGGAGGACAAGTCGTAGAGTTCCCAATTCTCTGAAGTCGAGTTTTTCGAATTCTCCTCGGAGGCCGACCAGGGAAACTCGCGGCTGGCATTGGCTTGCACGATTTTCCAATTCGCCTGGCGAAGACCACGATTGCCCTCGTGATAAAACCAGAGCTCGTTGTGCAATGGCACAGCATCTCCAGCAAATGCGGCCTTGAGACTGCTTCCCGGCAATGGAGGTCGTGCAGTTTTTAAGTATTGTTTTTGCATGGCTTTTCTGTGCGTCGCTGCAACTTATCGAGCCGAAGCAGGTTCTGGGAGAGAACCATGAGACCGGTCTCGCAGGATGCTCGGCGTAGTCCTCGACCGTGAAATC